>JBAXKX010000343.1:0-2831 GCA_037135115.1 Rhodospirillaceae bacterium | reverse complement strand
GACCACAGCGCCAAGCTGTCATCACTGGAAAAGGGCCAGGCCGACCACAGCGCCAAGCTGTCATCACTGGAAAAGGGCCAGGCCGACCACAGCGCCAGGCTGTCATCACTGGAAAAGGGCCAGGCCGAACTGAAGAATGGCCAGGCCGACCACAGCGCCAAGCTGTCATCACTGGAAAAGGGCCAAGCTGTCTTGATGGAAAATCAGCTTCAGACGAACAGATCACTGGCCGTGATCATGGCGCACTTAGGGATTCCGAAAACACCGTAATTGCACGGTCATCTTTCCTGGCCTGTTCCGTTTGACGAATCGGCAAGACGTCGCTTTATCGGGCTGAGAGCGCCCAAAAGATGCGCCAAATAATGGCTCGGGGATTCGGTGACATGGGGCAGAGAACATTTACTGTCAAGGCCGAATGGAACAATGGCGCCTCCGTCTGGTATGTTGCGGATATTTCTGACCCTGGTTCTCGTTCTTGTGGCTAGCTTGGCACCGGCTAAACTGGCCACCGCTCAACTATTCGACCCCTATCTGATTGGAATGATGGCGGGTCCGGTCAGTGACGGGCCGTCATTGCTGTTGCTCAAGAAGCGTCGCGATAAATTCATGAGTTCCGAAACATTAGTCATCGCCTGCAGCGCCGGAGCGGTGTCGGGGCTAGTTGCCCATGGACTGCCGCTGTTGGCGGTGGCGGCGGGCACCGGCATTGCAGCACCGCTAGGACCCGTGGCCCTGGTCGGAGCCTCGCTCTTCGGCTGCATAGTCAGCGCCGGGGCCGGGGCCGTCGCAATCGGCACCCAATGGCTGCTCAATATGTTTCAAACCCCACCAAAAACTGGCTTTTCACGTCCTCTACCGTGAATGTGATGCGCTAGGCTCAACGTCAGTTACTGACTCCCCGATTAGCACCAACTCCCCGACTAGCACTGGCTCCCCGATTAGCACGGCCATAAACCGGGGCGGTATAGGCGGGAACGACCATAGGCGTCGGCTCGCCCTCAAACGGCGGCGGCGGCCTCGCCACCGACACGGGTGACGGGCCAGTTCCAGGCACCCCCCCCACAGGAGCAGGAGTGTAAGCAACCGGATTTAAGTCAATATTCAGCCGCATCGGAGGCTCGCAAGCAGACGCGAGCAATGCCGACACCAACAGCGTCAGCCCGACAATAAACCGGTCACTGTAACGCAAGGTTTGCATCCGACTGGCCTTTTTATCATTTCGTCGCCCTGCGGCAGTTACTCATGGCGTCTATTTTGGTGAGGGATTTGGTGCCGATTTGGGTGCCGAAACACGTCCCGAACTGTGGACCAGCCGTGGCAACACGGTGATACGCTGGACCGGCAGTTCACTGAAACTCGAATACCAACGGTCAACCTCACTCGCCATTTTGGTCAGAATACCGTCACGATCGAAGAACATGTGAATGACATTAACCATTTCGCTGCGAGTAGTGCCGTTGGGGAACTGGTTTTCGGCCTGAATCGCTGCGAACGGATAATTGTAAACCAACTCATAAGTCTGGGTTACCCGGTCAAAGCGCGGCCCTTCGTTCGGATAGCCAAGCATGGCCATGACGTCGTTTTGGTGGGCACCAAGGGCAAAGACATAAGAAGGCTCGATCTTCGCCTTCTCGCCACGCATTGTCGGCAAAACGCAGGACGCCATAGTCAGCGTCAACATCAGCGTTAAAGTCAGCGCCATCAAGATTGCCGCAAACCTGCACATCACCAGCATCCAGCCCAGCCTTTCCTTGGCCCACCCTCACTCGTTACGGAAAGGCCGCTTGAGCAGGCCCTCCACGGCCTCGATAACGGTGCAACCGCGATTAAGTACCGCGTCAACCGCCTGGCAAATCGGCATATCGACTCCGACTCGGGAGGCCAGCGCGACCACAGCAGCAGCACTGTGTACCCCTTCGGCCACCGACTGACGCTCGGCGAGAATGCTCGCCAGCGTCCGCCCCTTGCCCAGCTCAAATCCCAGCGACATGTTGCGTGATTGGTGGCTAGAACAGGTCAAGGTGAGGTCGCCAAGCCCGGAAAGTCCCATCAGCGTTTCGGCCCGTCCGCCCAGGGTCAGGCCCAGACGCACAATCTCGGCCAAGCCCCGAGTGATAAGGGCGGCGTGGGCGTTGTCGCCGCCATAGCCCCGGCCCTTGGCCACACCGCAGGCAATGGCAAGCACGTTCTTAGCGGCACCACCAATCTGAGACCCGACCATATCGTTGGAAAGATAGGGCCTGAACTCGCGACTGCCCAGCGCCGCCACCAACCGTCGCCCAATTTCACTATCGGCGCAGGCCAGCGTCACAGCGGTCGGCAAACCGCGCGCCACTTCGACGGCGAAGGTCGGCCCGGACAGCACCGCCAACGGCGTATGCGGCAAGACTGCGGCCGCAACCTCGGTCATCAAGGCGCAGCTGTCGGCCTCAACTCCCTTGGCACAGATAACCACCGGCACCCCTGCCGGCAGGTCAGGCGCCAGCAAGAGGCAGACCGCCCGCAGATACTGAGCTGGGGCGACCAGCAACACCGCCTCAGTGCCATCAACATCGGCAAGCCGGCCAGTCGCCCGCAATGCGGGATCAAGCGGGATACCGGGCAAGAAGAGGGTATTTTCGTGGCGCAGTCCGATCGCCTCGACCACATCGGCCTCGCGCGCCCACAGCACGACCGAGCGCCCGGCCCGCACCGCCGCCTGAGCGACCGCCGTTCCCCATGCGCCACCACCGACCACGCCGATCCGCTGAATTCCTAGCCTAGACATCAAGATCAGCCCTCTTTGACACTCCAAGATTCATACTGTGGCAAACCTAGCCGGCCGAGACAAG
>JBAXKX010000342.1:0-2847 GCA_037135115.1 Rhodospirillaceae bacterium | reverse complement strand
CCACAGGGTGATTTCGTCCCTGGTCGGTTTACGTCCGCTCGGTGCCGGTTTAGTCATGATCGGTTTAGTCATGGTGGTGGTCGATTTTGTTACTGGGGTGATCGGTTTAGTCATGGCCTTTTCGCGTTGGTCAGGCGTCCCGGCTCTGGCCATTCCTCTCCAGGGCCGTTAGGTAGTCCGACCACAGTTTTTCCTGGTTCCGTCCGAGTTCATAAAGGGTGTCCCACGAATAGATGCCGGAATCGTGGCCGTCGTCGAAAATCAGCCGGATGGCGTAACTACCGACATGCTCAATGTCGGTGATGGCGACGTTGCGGCGTCCAGCGACGATACTCTTGGCTTCCCGTCCGCCATGCCCGCGAACTTCGGCTGAAGGACTCTCGACCCGCAGGAATTCGGCGGAAAGCGTGAAGCGGCTTCGGTCGTTAAAGCCGATGATCAGGACTTTTTCCTCGGTCTTGTGCAGGATTTCATAGGGCCAATGGCGGGTTCCTTCTGCCGGTTTAGCGGCCGGGGCCGCTGCGGCCTGTTGGCCGGTTCCCGGTCGTCGCTTGGTGTCCGGACGCTGCTCGGGGCCTTGCATCAGGACTCTCCATTCTTGCAGGCATTCTCGCAGACACGCGCATGATACGGAGCGGTTTTGTGAGTTTGCCCGGTCTCCAGTTGTCGCGCTTCATCCACCAGCATGATCGGGATGCCGTCGCGGATCGGATAGGCCAGCCCTGCCTTATCGCTGATCAGCTCGCCTGCCGCAGCATCGTAGCGAAGCGGCGCCTTGGTCAGCGGGCACACAAGTATTTCCAGCAGTTTCGGGTCGACATTATTGCTGCGGCAAGCAGCTGTTGGCCTATTTTCCACACTCATGACGCATCTCCTTATGGGAATGACCGCGTTGTGCCTCGCGTTGTGCCTCGCGGCGGTTTAGTGGCAAGTATAGCGACCACCGTCACCGCCTCTGATCACCGCCATTTCTATTAGCGCCGTGAGCATTTCTGCCCTCTCGGCCAGCGTCGGTATTTCCAGTAGTGCTTGCTTCTCGCTGGGTCGGAACGGGCAGACCATGGCCAACGATGTTACTAGCCGTTCATCGGGCGCACTCTCAATGGTTTGCCAATCGGCGGTGATTTCGTAGTTGTCGAGGTAGCCGGGCAGGGCCACGAGCAACCGTGAGCGGTCGAAGTGCGGCTCGGCACCGTCTTCGCGCAGGTCATCGGCGAAGCCGCGCCATTCCGGTTCGACCCGGCGATAGCTTCCCTGCGATGGATGTTCCCGTTGGATGCGGAAGCGCGACACCCCCGTCAGCGTGATCAGGTAATGGCCGTCCTCGTTGTCGCTGAACGAGGTGATACGGCCGGCACAGCCAGTTGAGTAAACCACCGGGGCCTCGTCATGACTCCCGGCGTGGGCCTTGCCGTCGATCGGCTGAACCATGCCGATCATGCGGTCGCTGACGAGACAGTCATCGACCATCTCGACGTAGCGCGGTTCAAATATGTGTAGCGGCAGCCTTCCCCGTGGCAGCAGCAATGCCCCTGCCAGCGGGAAGATGGGCAGCGTTCCGGGCAGTTGCCTCGGCATGGTTGATGGTGAGATCTTAATCATGCTACATACATAGGTCTGTCACGAGAAAAGCATAGAGGATAGGCGGCGCCGCGATGAAAGAGTTAGCGGATCGCTGGGGCCGATCACTTCAAAAAATTTGACCAGCTGTTTACGGGCTTGCTGTTCGTTCCAGTCCCGATTGCGCCTTACCAGTTCGAGCAGCTCCTCCACCGATGCCGCGCGCTCGCCTGCGTTGAAGAGGGCAAGCGCTAGGTCGAAGCGGGCCTGATGGTCGTCCGGATTCAACGTGACCTTAGCCCGCAGCTCTCGCACCGGCCCGACCGACTGTCCTTGTTCGGCAACCTCGAGCGCAGTCCTGGCCGCCACCACTGCCTTGTCCTTGTCGCCGCGCAGGCCTTCGGGCAGCAGTTCAAGCAACTGTCGCGCCCGCTTGAGGTCCTTGGCGGCGATCTGACAGCGAATTAGTCCGGCATGGGCACCGCTGTGGCCTGGTTCGTGGGTCAGGATTTCGTTGTAGATTTCGCTTGCGGTGGTGGTGTCGCCCTGGTCAAGAAATTGAGTGGCCTCGGCCAATGCCTCCTCGATGCCGTCGCCCGCCCCGGCCCCTGCGCCGGTCGCCTTGATTAGGCGGTCGATGAAGGCCTTTAGTTGCGACTCGGGCAGAGGACCGGCGAAGCCGTCCACCGGTCGGCCCTGGAAGAAAGCGTAGACGGCGGGAGCGGCCTGTATCCGCAATTGCCCGGCAATGGCTGGATTGCGGTCAATGTCGATCTTGACCAGCTTGATCGCGCCCTTGGTAGCCAGCACATGCCTTTCCAGCGCCGGCCCTAATTGTTTGCATGTTCCGCACCAAGTCGCCCAGAAATAGGCGATTACCGGCCCGGCGCGCGAGGCCTCCATCACATCGACCATGAAGGTTCGGTCGGAGCCTTCCTTGATCATATCCTTGCCGGCCGCCGGTCCCGTTGCTTTTGCAGGTCCCGTTGGTCCCGCCGGTGCCTTTGGTCCCGCCGGTCCCTTGGCACCTAGGGAGGAGAATAGGCCTTTCATGTGTCAAAATCCTTGGTGGGTGGCACCCGATAAAATAATAATGCCTCCGGCCGGGCGTGACGGCTAAGCGGGCGGCAGCGCTCCGCCTGAATACTCCTATTTGGGCCGTCGCCGCAAGGCGGCGTCTCGGTCAGTTCACCACGCCGAAACCGCGTTCAGGGGCGGGGATTGCGGGGATGGCCAGGGCAATCGCATTTCAAATTTGTGCGATGAGTCTGAGGAGATAGGCATTAT
>JBAXKX010000341.1:0-2862 GCA_037135115.1 Rhodospirillaceae bacterium | reverse complement strand
CATTCGCTCCTGTGTGAACCCGGCGCTTTCTCTGGCCTTTTTCGTACGAGCGCAGAACCCGATCCGATACTGCGTCGCAGCGGCGGCCCTGGTCTTCTTCGCCGACTCAATGTCCGGCGGGCTGGTATGATGTTTCCTCATTGAGACATTCTGTCCTGAATCGACGGGCCAAACAGGCCACAAGATGTCCGCTGAAAATTGCACTTGCGTCTTATAGACAATCTGTCCATAATCTCCGCCATGAGTATCGAAAACACTATCAAGTCCATCGGTGGACCCGCCATCGCCAGTGAGCTTGGAATTTCCCTCGCCGCCGTCGTGAAGATGCGCCAGCGGGGGAGCTTCCCGGCCAAGCACTATTTCGCCCTTTCCCGCCTTGCTGCGTCGAAAGGCTTCCAACTCGACGACGCGCTGTTCGAGAAACGTACCACCGTGACCATCGCCCATGACTCACTCCCAAAAATCGACAGTGGTCACTATGCGCCGCCCGACGGGTAGCGTCAAACATAACCATCTAGATACCTCCATACCGTTATTAAAGATAGGTGTGATTTGACTACTAACAAGAACAACGCTAGTACAGAGGCAGAATTAGTCAAGCATGATACAGTAATAAGCTCTGTACGATCATTTTTGTAGCCAACTGCATGTGTTCAATATGCAAAACAAATACAAGTGAACGGTTGCTTGCTATTATAATATTTGCTATACTCCCGACTCCAAGGAATGACCTCCGGGACTTATTTACGCCGACGCCGCCTAACGCAACGCAGTATCAAATGGATTGGCCACTATGAAAACGTGTTTAACGGGCGAAAATTGGGCAATAGATGGGCAACCACCTGTTGCTGGCCGCGTGGCGGAGTATTTCAGGGCCCACGGAGTTCGTGCAAAAAGTATAGCGTCTATCATCGGCATCTGCGAGCGGTCAGCTAAATCCCTCCGATGTGGCGAGCGGGAACCAAGACTCGATCAGCTTAGAGTTCTTGCTGCTGTATTCGGCGCAGGCTTCGTTGAATATATTCACCAACCACAAGACAACAATGATGTGCTATCGCAACAACAAAGGGAAATACATGAGCTCAAATTACAGGTTGCGCGACTGGAGGCTAGGTTTACAGCTAGGTATTGCCAGGACAATGGCACAGCTGCACATTTTTATGGCGAAAATGCACACACTTAGCGCGGATTGGTGGCTAGAATGACAAAAGACGAAGAGATACCCCTTACCACCACAGAGCGCGTCACCAGAGTACGCGCAACGACCACCGATCTAATACAGATCAAACCTGCCCACGATGCCGTCAAACAACGCCAATCTGAGGCCAAAAGTCACTGCAAGGCGGCTAAAGTCCGGGATAAGTTTCGCACGGTTGCGGCAGGCATCGCCGAATTGGACGAGGGAAAACGGGATGAGGCATTAGCCGAGTTGGCCATTGCCCTCCACGCCCATGACCTCCCGCTGGTTTTGACGCTGCCGGTTGACCCGCAACTCGAGCTGTTCGGAAAAAAAGACAACGCCACGAGAGCCAGACACAACGCGACGGCGCCGGTTGAGCAAACCGGCTCATCTTCTCCAGAGGCAGTCAGATTTGATGATGCAGCGCCCTCCAGCGCCGCGAATTTGGATGATGATGATCTGGATTTCGCTGGATTTAAGCATAATTCGGGGGCGGACCAGCACGACCTCAATGAATTTGATGAGTCTATCAATGCCCCTCACCCTCAGCCAAAACCGAGGCGTAGCCGTCGAACCCTGATTCAAACACTGATGCCGCTGGATGGTACCGCAGGACACGCCTGAGATGATCCGGCGCGATGGCGATAAGGTGCGGGTGGTGATCGTCGGAGAGCTGGCCAGCAAGGCCAACTCTCGGCAGGCCGTCCCGCGCAAGAGCAAAGGCGGCAAGGCCTTTGTGGCCTTCATAAAAAGCGACAAGGCCCTGTGCTGGCTGGATAGCGCGGCCCTCCAGGTGCCAGCCCTTCCCGATCTGCTTGACGGCGACCTGAAGATTTCAGTTCGCATCTGGTACGCCACGCGCCGCCCTGATCTCGATCCATCGTTGCTGTTCGACTTCCTTCAAGGTCGCGCATTCGTCAATGACCGGCAGCTACGCGAGCAGCACATTTACCATTGTCTCGATAAATTAAACCCGCGCGTGGTGGCACTGATTGAGCCGATATCCCCATGATAAATATCCTCCGCCCCTACCAGCACCGCGATCTCAATGCCATTCTCGGGTATCTGCAACGGCGTGTGTCGTGCGTTTACGCGCTGCCCACCGGCGGCGGCAAGACTTGTACGGCTGTTGAGGGCATCAGGCGCGTGTCCGACCAAGGCTGGCGCGTATTGGTCACCGTCCATCGTCGTGAGTTGCTGCGCCAGATGTCAGGTGCGCTCACACGGGTCGGTCTCGGTCACGGGGTAATTGCGGCTGGTGAGCCAGCATACGATTGCCCGATCCAGCTCGCCAGCATCGACACTTTGCGGGCTCGGCTGACTCAGGGTCACCTCGCCGAGGTACTCAACAGGGTCGATTTGCTGGTGACAGATGAGTGTCACCACCAGGCGGCGGCAAGCTGGGCATCCATTGTCCAGGCTACGCCGCGCGCTGTCCGTCTCGGTCTCACCGCTACACCATGGCGGCTAGATGGCCGGCCACTGGCCCCGTTTTATGACGCGGCAGTGCGCGGCCCATCTGTCGCCAAGCTGATCCACGAGGGCTATCTGGTCCCAGCGCGTGTTATCGCGCCACCTGCCAATCTCAATCTCGGGGGTGTCCGGCGCGTTGCCGGCGATTACAATCTCGGCCAGCTCGCCGAGATGCTCGACACTGACGACGTGACTCGGATCGCGGTCAG
>JBAXKX010000340.1:0-2881 GCA_037135115.1 Rhodospirillaceae bacterium | reverse complement strand
CCTAATTTGCCGCCTCCATTTAGTCATGCCCCCTCATGAGCAAAACCCGTGCCAGCCTGCAATACATCGGCATATTCCGCCCGCTTGCCCTAACCCCGGTTGCACCCACAGGTTCATAAATGTTAGAATGGTCGAGTATCAAGCGACGGCTCGCCGCCAAACCGGGGAAACGCCACCGTGGCCATAAAGATCGAGGGTTCCAGCGGCTTGCGCGGCAGTGCGGTCAAGCGTCCCGGACGCGCTTCCGAAGGCGGGGCGGGCAAGTTCTCAAGAATCATGGCGGAGGAGTCTGCCGGACCATCCAGCATCGCCACCGCCAACCCGGTTTATGCAGTCGACGGATTGTTGACGGTGCAAGAGGTGGACGACGCCACCGCCCGCGCCTCACGCGGCAAAAAACGCGGGCAAGACCTCCTTGACGGACTCGACGACATCCGCCACGGCCTGCTGATCGGGGAGATTCCCCGCGATAAACTGATTTCCCTTGCCAAAATGGTGCAGTCCCGCCGCGTCAACGCGAACGATCCAAGGCTTATCGAAATTCTCGACGAGATCGACCTGCGAGCCCAGGTGGAGTTGGCCAAATACACGTCGTGACCAAAAACAACGGCCCCCCCAGCCCCATGGCATCTTGACTTGCGCCGCTGAATGAGGCAATCGGTGGGCAGCGAGTTCTTTACATCGGGCGCCTTCCATCAGTTGGTTATCGATGAGGCCACCCCCACTTTAAGAGCCAACGTTAATCCCCACATTAAGATTTGGTGGATAGAAATGCCGTCACAGCTAATGCCGCCGGACTACCGACCGCTGGATGACGAAGAGTTCATGAACCCGGTCATGAAGGAATACTTTCGCCAGAAGCTCCTGAGCTGGCGCGCTGAGCTGCTCCACGAGTTTGCTGAAACCTTACAAAGCCTCCAGCAAGGTGGATTGCAGGACCCGGACTTCGCCGACCGCGCATCTGCCGAAACGGATCGTTCGCTAGAACTGCGAACCCGTGACCGCGAGCGCAAGCTAATCACCAAAATCGATGATGCGCTGGAGCGAATCAACGACAACAGCTACGGGTACTGCGAGGAAACCGGGGATCCGATCGGAGTGCGCCGACTCGAAGCCCGCCCGATCGCCACTCTTAGCCTCGAAGCCCAGGAGCGCCACGAACGGATGGAACGAACCCAGCGCGACGAGTAGATCGCCAAAACTAGACCAGCGCTCGATATTGCTGCACTGCAATAATTTCGAAGTAGTCGTGTTGACCGTTGCCCGCGCCGGTGGTTGCAGGTATGAAGACAAAAGTTGCCGCTTGATGGTGCTAGGGGAATTGATTTTCCTGGACGGTGCCGCTTTGCTGCTAATCTGTTTAAATTGAAACTCCATAACTTACCTGGGAGAAAACTCTATGGCTCGCCTGGCATTAGTTACCGGTGGGGCGCGCGGCCTCGGCGCGGCGATCTCCGTCGCATTGAAGGACGCTGGCTATCACGTCGTCGCCAACGACGTAAACGAACAGTCCGCCAAGGAATTTACTGATAAGACCGGCATTCCGGTTGCCATATTCGATGTAAGCGACTTCAACTCGACCAAGGAGGGCATCGCCAAGATCGTCGCCGAGCATGGCCCGATCGAAATCCTGGTCAACAACGCCGGCATCACCCGCGACGCGCCGCTGCACAAGATGACTCCTGAAAACTGGGAGCTGGTGATCAAGGTCAACCTGACCTCCATGTTTAACACTACTCGCAATGTAATAGAGAGTATGCGCGGCAAAGGCTTCGGCCGCATCATCAACATCAGCTCGGTCAACGGCCAGGTCGGCCAGTTCGGCCAGACCAACTACTCGGCAGCCAAGGCTGGCGTGCTCGGCTTCACTAAGGCGGTTGCCCATGAGGGCGCGGCCAAGGGCATCACCTCCAACGCCATTTGCCCTGGCTACATCAACACCGAGATGGTGGCCAAGATCGCTCCGGACATCCTCAAGACCATCGTCGCCAAGGTCCCGACCGGACGACTCGGCGAGCCTTCGGAGATTGCCCGCACCGTGGTCTTCCTGGCAGCCGACGAGGCCCAGTACCTCAACGGCGCGATTATGTCGGTCAATGGTGGCGTCGCCATGTGCGGCTAACGCCGTTATTGCACATTTGCCTTTTTTAAGAATCGGTGGGGCATACCCCACCGATTTAACCGCGCCAAGCACAGGCAAATTTTACCTTGAACTGCCGACGCCTAGTGATATAGTTACAGAGCACTCACTTTGTTAGCATTCTCGTGTCGTAAAACTGCATAAATTTGGCGGGGGGACAAACCTAATGTCGACAAATTTCGAAGCATTCGAAGTTGAAATTGAAAACGCCATTCGCGCTCATGCTTTATGGAAAGTGCAACTTGAGAATTGTTTTCAAACCAAAACTTCGTTTATTACGACGGAGGAAGCAGCCAGCGATCGGACTTGCTCACTGGGAAGATGGCTATACAGCAAGAGCATTCCACGAGAAGTACTAGATTCTGCTCAATATCGCCTTGTGTGTGAACTACATGTTAGTTTTCATTTGAAGGCTGCTGAAGCGCTTAAAATTGCGCTGCAAACTGATGAAGCTGCAATAGATAGTTTTTCATTTTCAATACAGAATTACGAAACAGCGTCATCTATGCTGATAAATGCTCTTTTATCCATGGCTGATTTTCACTGGATTGATATTGGAGATGGCGTTGCAGCTGAACCATCATGTCAAAATCATCTTGAGTGTGGATGTGTCCGCCTTCCACACTAATTTCATGAAATCCTTACCTTGCGCCGTCATCAAAATCTCTCAGCAATAATAGGGAGGCCTCATGCGCGGCTCGCGGCTCGGGATATTGCTAGCCGTTATGGTCTGGTCCTGCT
>JBAXKX010000339.1:0-2900 GCA_037135115.1 Rhodospirillaceae bacterium | reverse complement strand
CTAGCGGAAGCCGTGGGCGCGGAAATCGCCACCAAAAACGATCTCGAACTGCTTAAACGCGACATGAAAATCTGGTTCGGCACCGTCATGGTGGTAGCTGTCGGCGTCATCCTCGCGGCCGTTAGGTATCTGCCACCGCAACACTAGGCCATTAGTATTACATTAGGCCATCAGTACAACCCTACGCCACCTTGCGCCGACGAACCAGCAACCGGCCCAGCTCGCTATGACCAACGGCACCGGTCAGCAGGGCCAGCGCCATAAACACAGCAAAGCCGCCAGCGCATAGTCCGGCCAGCGCGGCAACACGTATCAGCAAATGAGGATCGGCGAAGGCCGGAGCCAGTGCGTGTTCGGCCGAAGCCACCACCGCAACCATAACCACGGTTGCAAAGACCATGCGCGGGACGCGGTGCCGCAACCGCTCATCAAACCGCAAGAAGCCCCGTCGGCTCAGCGCCCAAACCAGCAAGCCGACATTGACCCAGGCGGAAACAGCGGTAGCCATGGCCAACCCAACCTGAGCCAACGGCCCCATCAACACCACCTTGAGCGCCACGTTGACCGCAACCGCGACCAGCGCCAACCGCACCGGCGTCGTCGTATCCTGACGGGCGTGAAATCCGGGCACCAAGCTTTTCAACAGGACAAAGGCGGGCAACCCAAACGAATAGGCCATCAGCGTGTTGGCCGAAGCGGCGGCGTCGGCGGCACTAAAGGCCCCGCGCTGAAACAGCACCGCCATCATCGGATGAGCCGCCACCATGAACGCCGCTGCCGCTGGTAGGGTCAGCAACAGCGACAACTCGATGCAGCGATTCTGGCTAGCCTTGGCCGCCGCCGGATCATCGCCCTTGAGCTGTCGCGCCATCTCGGGCAACAGCACGGTTCCCACCGCGATCCCAATCACCCCCAAGGGCAACTGGTTGAGCCGGTCGGCATAGTAAAGATATGAAACCGCACCGGTCGGCAAAAACGAGGCGATCACGGTATCAATCAACACGTTGATTTGAACTAGCCCGGCCCCCAGCGCCGCCGGCCCGAGCACCCGCAAAAAGTGCCTGACTCCGGGCGTCAGTCGCGGCCGCACCAGCCCCAGCCCCATACCGGCCCGCTTGGCATCCCAAGCCAGATAGGCCAGCTGCGCCACCCCGGCCGTCATTACGCCCCAAGCCAAGGCATGGCCAGGGGTTTGCACAAACGGCGTCAGCCCCAACAGCGCCGCAATCAAGCAAGCATTAAGCACTATAGGCGCAGCAGCAGCAGCCGTGAAACGTTTTAGCCCATTAAGCATGGCCCCCAGCAGCGCCACCACACAGATCAGCGGCAAATAGGGAAAGGTAATGCGGGTAAACAGCACCGCCAGCTCGAACTTGCCCGGATTGGCCGAAAATCCCGGAGCAAAGGCCGCGATGAACCACGGCATGATCGTCATTATCAATGCCACCAGTGCAAAAAGGCTTACCAGCAGGATCGCCATCACCTCCTCGGCGAAGCGGCGTGCGGCATCAAGGCCGTCACGCACTAGGCGTTCGGCGAACACCGGAACGAATGCTGCATTGAACGCCCCTTCGGCGAACAGCGCACGAAAATGATTAGGCAGCCGGAACGCCACGAAAAAGGCGTCAGCAACCGGCCCCGCTCCAAGTATCTGGGCGATCAGCACATCGCGAATAAATCCGAACACTCGGCTGACCAGCGACAACCCGGCAACCGATAGAATATTGCGCAACACAGACAGGACCTCTCAGACAAAGTTACCGGCGTTATTTCTTGCGATAAAGCACCGTGCCCGGCCCCCACTCTGTCGCGAACTGCTCAGGCCGCCGCAGCACATCGGTCGGCCCCAGCGCCAGCGTGCCATTGCGACCAAGGGCGCGGTAAAAAAGCCCCTGAGCATGGCAACGCACGCGATCACTGAGGTAGATCAGGACGTTACGGCAAAGTACAAGGTTAACGCCCAACGTCGGCGGGTCGAGCGCGGCCAGATTGGCCGGCATGAAGTTGGTCAGTTCACGGATTTCCGGCCGCACCAGCCATGACCCCGGCAAGGACTGTGACACCTCTGCCGGAGTCGCCTCGAAATAACAGAACAGCGCCTCCGGTAGCGCGCGAAACGGTCCCATCGGGAAATCTGCATAATGCCCGGTTTCTGCTCCAAGCAAAGCGGCGCGGTCGATATCGGTTCCGAGCACCTTGATGCGCCAACGGGGACTAATCAAGATGCGCCCGTCGCCCCTGATCTCGGCCTCACCTACCTCACGCAAGGCCTCAACGATCAGGATGGCCATGGTGTAGACTTCTTCGCCGGTGGAGCAGCCGGCACACCAGCAGGTTAACCGCGCCTGCGGCTCATTGGACTGAGCAGCAATCAGCCCCGCCAGCAAATGGCGGCGGATAAAAGCCAACTGTTCAGGATCACGGTAGAAATAGGTCTCGTTGACGGTCAAACACTGTATCAGCGTCGCCCAGCCGGGGCCGTCAATTGTTTCCGCCTCCAGACTGGAGAGCCACAGCGAAAGCGCAGCCGCCGGCATCATCGCCACCAGCCGTTCCAATCGTTCGCCAACGCCTGCGCCAACACCGTCGCCTGCCTCGATGCCGGTGCGCGCCTCGATCAGCGATGATATCCGCTTCCGCAGCTCAAAACCACCGCCCAAGCTCCGCACCGGCGAATCGGGCAAGCTCCGCACCGGCGAAGCGGGCGCTGAACCACTATCACAGGCCAGTTGGCCCAGCGCAAATGTCCGCCTGAAACGCTGGTCCTCTGCCCGCAGCTTGGCGGAGAGCGCGCCCAGATCAATCTCCGGCACAGGATCGTTCATTGTTGCCACCTTGACGACACGGGCTACCTTTACGCTGAAGCAGGCGAAAAACCCCGGTGCCGCGAGCGCTCCATC
>JBAXKX010000338.1:0-2943 GCA_037135115.1 Rhodospirillaceae bacterium | reverse complement strand
CATTGATGCAATGGGCGGGCTGCTTACTAATAACCGTATCTTTAAGCAGCGGACGGTCGATATCGGCATTATCAGCCCAGAGCAGGCGCTGGATTGGGGTTGTAGCGGGCCAATGTTGCGGGCAAGTGGTTTTGCCTGGGACTTGCGTAAGTCGCAGCCCTATGAAATCTATGACCAACTCGATTTTGACATACCCGTGGGCAGTACCGGAGATTGTTACGCGCGCTATTTGGTGCGCATGGAGGAGATGCTCCAGTCGGTTCGTCTCATCCAACAATGTTTGGAGAAAATGCCTGATGGTCCGGTTGGGGTGCAAAATAATAAGGTTACTCCGCCCAAGCGGGGCGATATGAAGCGCTCCATGGAAGCAATGATCCATCATTTCAAGCTATATACTGAGGGATTCCATGTGCCTGCGGGTGAAACTTATACCGCAACCGAGGCACCTAAGGGCGAGTTCGGGATTTATATTGTTTCCGATGGGAGCAATCGCCCCTATCGATGTCATATCCGCTCGCCGGGATTTGCGCATTTGTCGATACTTGACACGATATCACGCGGGCATATGTTGGCCGATGCCGTTGCGAATATCGCTTCACTAGACATAGTTTTCGGAGAAATCGATCGATGAGTACGCCAGCCAAGGCTGCGATCGTCCAGCCCGAATTCTTCGCCTTTACCGAAGAAAACCTAGCTCAGGCTTATGTAATCATGGGCCGCTATCCGGCCGACAAGAAAAGAAGTGCGGTTCTGCCGCTGTTGCATATTGCCCAGCGTCAACATGGGAACTGGTTGCCTCGCGCGGCGATGGATTATGTGGCCGGTATTCTTGAGATGCCGCCGATCCGGGTATATGAGGTTGCCACGTTTTATACCATGTACAACCTGGCGCCGGTGGGTAAGCATCTGATTGAAGTTTGCACCATGACACCTTGTTGGCTGCGCGGATCGGACGATGTTCTGGCCGCTTGCAAAAAGAGGTTGGGAATTGGTCCGGGCGAGACGACTGCCGATGGTCAATTTACCGTAGTTGAGGTCGAGTGTGCCGGTGCCTGTGTCAATGCCCCGGTGGCGGCGATTGGCGATCATTATTACGAGGATTTGGATGCGGCCTCAATGACGGCGCTGATCGATCTGCTGGAGAAGGGCGAGACTCCAACGCCGGGCTCGCAGATTGGGCGGCAGAATTCATGCCCCGCAGGGGGGCCGACCACTTTGACTACCCGGATAAAATTATTGTCCGGGACCGATCAAGTAGCCGGATGTGACAATTGAGCGCCGGGGGAGGAAGGTTGAGATGCTAAGCGACGAGGATCGCATTTACACCAATCTCTATGGCTTCGAGGGTTCCGGCCTGAAGGCTGCTCGGCTGCGTGGTGACTGGGCGGGGGCGAAGGAAATTATTGATAAGGGCCGGGGCTGGATTGTCAGCGAGGTCAGGGATTCCGGTTTGCGTGGGCGTGGCGGTGCCGGTTTTTCCACAGGTTTGAAATGGTCGTTTATGCCTAAGGACATAATCGGGCCGGTTTATTTCGTGGTAAATGCCGATGAGGGCGAGCCGGGGACATGCAAGGACCGTGATATCCTGCGCCATGAACCGCACAAGTTGATTGAGGGGATTCTCTACGCTTCCGTCGCTATCGGTGCCACAGCTGCCTATGTTTATGTTCGCGGTGAGTTCAAGGCCGAGATTAGGGCGCTTGAGTCGGCTGTCGCGGAGGCATACGAGGCCGGGCTGATCGGTAATAACTCCTGCGGCACTGGCTATGACCTTGATGTTTATGTACATTCCGGCGCCGGTGCCTATGTTTGCGGTGAGGAGTCGGCGCTTATTGAGAGTTTGGAAGGTAAGAGAGGGCTGCCGCGAAGCAAACCGCCATTTCCGGCCCAGATCGGGCTGTATTCCAGGCCGACCACAGTTAATAATGTCGAGTCAGTTGCTGACGTCCCTTCGATTCTTAAGCGCGGGGCATCCTGGTTTTCCGGTATTGGGCGTCCTAAGAACGCTGGTACAAAGTTGTTCTGTATCTCTGGCCATGTAAATACCCCGTGCATGGTCGAGGAGGCCATGGGCATTCCGTTGCGGGAGTTGCTGGAAAAGCACGGCGGTGGGGTTCGTGGTGGCTGGGATAATTTGCTCGCGGTCATACCCGGTGGTATCTCGACGCCGATGCTCTCGAAGTCTGTGTGTGAGGTCGCGCTGATGGATTATGACGGGCTTTCCGAGCACAAGTCGGGGCTAGGAAGCGCTGCGGTCATTGTCATGGATAAGTCTACGGATTTGGTTCGTGTCGTTGCTCGAATGTCCAAGTTTTACGCGCATGAAAGCTGTGGTCAGTGTACGCCGTGCCGTGAAGGCCTACCTTGGATAGCTAAACTGATGGCGCGTATTGCCGACGGTAACGCCAGAGTAGACGAGATAGATTTGCTATTGGATGTTACTAAGCAGGTTGAGGGCCGGACAATTTGTGCGCTTGCCGATGCCGGAGCGTGGCCGGTCCAGGGTCTTTTTCGTCATTTTCGGCCAGAAGTCGAACGCCGCCTGATGGCGGCCCGTCAGAACGCCGTCGCGTAACAGGGCAGCCTTCCGTAAAAGGCAAGAGGGTCGTATGCCGAAGCTGACCATCGACGGAATTAAAATCGAAGTTGAGCCTGGGACCTCGGTTATCCAGGCTTGCGAGATACTGGGAATCGAGATTCCGCGGTTCTGCTACCATGACCGGCTGTCGGTTTCCGCCAACTGTCGTATGTGTCTGGTCGAGATGGAACGCTCGCCCAAACCGATCGCCAGTTGTGCCATGCCATGCAGCGAGGGCATGGTTATCAAGACCAACTCCGATCGCGTTCGCCGCGCTCGTAAGAGCGTGATGGAAATGATTTTGCTTAACCACCCGCTTGACTGTCCAATCTGTGACCAGGGTGGTGAGTGCGACCTCCAGGATC
>JBAXKX010000337.1:0-2943 GCA_037135115.1 Rhodospirillaceae bacterium | reverse complement strand
CACGCAGCCATCCAGAAGGGAGTGAACGGTTACGATGCTGTAGATCAGTTATCCGCCAGCCTGATGTCTCAGCTGACGCCGCCCATGTCTCGCTGGTTTGGGGTGGTCCCCGGCCCCGACATGTCCCCTGAAGAACGCGACAGGTTAACCCCGTTACTTGAACGGGTGGGAGTAATTGCTCAAATGCAGTTTGATCGATCAAACTTTGCGATTGAAATGCATCAGTGTTTTCTTGATCTTGTCACAGTTGGTACCGCCTGCCTATTGCTTGAGGAGAACACGCCAGGAGAGACTTCCGGACTTTGCTTTACTGCTGTACCTATGGCCGACGCGGTGCTGGAAGAGGGACCAACAGGGCGGCTCGACGTGACCTTCCGTCGCAGCGAGTTGACACTGGCCGAACTGCTGCGTCGGGTTCCCGCCAGCCGGGTGCCCGACGGCGTCCGCGATGATGGCCGCAGCAACCCAGAGCGCCGCTTCGTGGTGGTTGAGGCGGTGCTCCCTGACGGCCCGGCCTATCGCTATGCGATGGTGCTGGAGGATGGCGGCAGCGGGCCGGTCATGCTGTCCGAAGGCCGCTTCGGCCAGTCACCCTTCATCAATTTTCGCTGGCTGAAGGCACCGGGCGAAAGTTACGGGCGCTCTCCGGTGATGAAGGCCCTGCCCGACATCAAGACCGCCAACAAGGTGGTCGAACTCGTGCTGAAAAACGCCTCGATAGCGGTTACCGGGATGTGGCAGGCCGACGACGACGGCGTGCTCAACCCGGCGACCATCCGGTTGGTGCCGGGCACCATCATCCCTAAAGCGGTTGGCTCGGCCGGACTGACGCCTCTGGCCAACCCCGGCCGCTTCGACGTATCGCAACTGGTGCTCGACGATCTGCGCCGACGCATCCGCCACGCCCTATTGGTGGACGTACTGGGGCCAGTCTCCAACGCCAACATGACCGCGACCGAGGTGCTGGAGCGGTCAGGCGAAATGGCCCGACTACTTGGTGCCACTTATGGCCGGCTTCAGTGCGAGCTTCTGAATCCGCTGCTACTTCGCGCGCTGGCCATTCTGCGACGACGCGGGGAAATCCCGGACATCCTGGTCGACGGCCGCCTGATCGAGCTGCAGTACCGCTCGCCTTTAGCCCAAGCCCAGGCCGCTCGCGATGTTCAAACGACGCTTCGCTGGCTTCAGGCCGCAGCCAGCCTAGGCCCCGCAGCGATGGCCGTAGTTGACCAAGCTGCAGCGGCCCGCTGGCTCGGCGAGGCTTTCGGGGTGCCTGGGCAGTTAATACGAGCAGCCCCTGCCCCCACCCCTGCCCCCGTCCCACCCGTCTCACCCGTCTCACCCGTCTCAATTAAGGAAGGAGGCGCGCAGTGACCGCTCAGTCCGCCCCGGGATGGGCTTGGCTCTCAGTCGCCCCGGTTGTTCCCGGCAGCAATGATTTAGCCACAGCCTTTGCCCGGTGCTTTGGCGACGAAGACGGCCAGCGAGTACTCGGGCACCTTCGCGCCCTCACCCTTGAGCGCACGCTTGGACCGGACGCCCCCGACAACGCCCTTCGTCATCTTGAAGGCCAGCGCCAACTTGTGCTGGCAATCCAGACCCTGGTCGCACGCGGCCGGGCCGGACCGATCTCTCGGCCGCCAGCCGAGTCCGTCGGCACACTACCAGCCGAGTCCGTCGGCACACTACCAGCATTCTGAGCGGTTCTACCCCCAGCACCTTCAACAATTACAATTACCAAAGGAGACACCAATCATGTCACAAGACCTGTTAAATGTCCAGCCAGCGGCCATGACCGATCCGACAAGCCCTCTGGCCATCGATCTGGCTGCAGCGCAGACAGCTCGGCCGTCCCACATCCCGGAAAAGTTCTGGGACGCAAAAAGTAACCAGCTTCGCACCGATGCCCTGCTCAAATCATACCAGGAGCTTGAACGCCGCCTCACCACGCTGACCAAACCACAGGCGGCAGGCACCGTCCTCCCACCAGATCGCGCAGCACTGCTGAAGGCACTGGGTGTTCCCGACAGCCACGAGGACTACACAGTCAACACCGGGCATGGGCTGTTCCAGGCTGACCCGGCGATAAATCAGCGCCTACACGCCGCAGGCCTAACGCATGAACAACTGCAACTGGTCTACGACCTCGCAGCCGAGCGCTTCGTGCCACTGGTCCACGAGATGGCCGCACAGTTCGAAGCCGACAACCAACTACGGCATCTCATCAATCATTTTGGCGGCGAGGACAAATGGCGTGAGGCATCGCGACAGATGCTCGCTTGGGGCAAAAAAAACCTACCTCCCAGCGCACTAGAGGCCCTCTCGACTACCGTAGACGGCATCATGGCGATACACAAACTGATGGGCGGCGGCGAACCGTCCACCCTACGCCCCGGCAGCGAGCCTAGCACCGGCAATGCTCTTAATGACCTACACGCACAGATGCGTGACCCCCGCTACTGGCGCGACCGCAACCCTGATGTGGTGGCCAAGGTTACCGACGGCTTCCAGCGGCTATACCCGACAAGCTGACGAAGCCGCCTAATCGCAACGTCGCCTCCACTAATACCCACACACTCACCCCGTGACCGCACGACAAAGCGGTCGCGGGGAAATTCAATGGCCAAGCAACTTGGCCAAGCCGAACATCGCGCCGACATTGATAGCCATGGCGCTGAGAATAACTTTCAACAAGTCGACTTTGGCAATAGTGATTTCGGTCTTCAAAGCCGCGATTTTGGCCGTAAGATGGTGTTCGAGTTCAACAATATCGGCCTTTATTTCCGACTTGAAAGCTACCATTTCGGCCCTCAATTCTGCCATTTCGGCCCTCAATTCTGAAATGTCGGCCCTTATTTCCGTCTTGAAAGCCGCCATCTCGGCCCTCAGTTCTGCCTTAAAATCGGCGATGTCGGCCCTTATTTCCGCCTTAAAATCGGCGAT
>JBAXKX010000336.1:0-2944 GCA_037135115.1 Rhodospirillaceae bacterium | reverse complement strand
CACTTCCCGGAGGGCGGTTCTACTTGCGGTTTCGAATCTCAGTCTTTTCTATGGCCCGGTTAATGCCTTGGAGGACGTGTCTTTCGAGGTAGTCCAGGGCTCGACTACTGCCATCGTTGGCGCAAATGGTGCCGGCAAGACCTCGCTGATCCGGGCCATCGCCGGCTTGGCCGTTCCGGCAGGCGGCAGTATCCGGTATCGCGGACTGGAACTTGTCGGCCTGTCAAGCCACCGCATCGCCGCTCTTGGCATCGGCCATGTCGCGGAGGGGCGCCATCTGTTCGCGTCGATGAGTGTGCGTGAGAATCTGGAAATCGGCGCATCCCTGCCTCGCGCCCGTGTCGGCAGTGCTGCGCGGCTCGAACGCATCCTGGCGTTGTTTCCCCGAATTGCCGAGCAAATTGAGCTTGACGCAGCGATGCTCTCGGCTGGAGACCAGCAAATGGTCGCGATCGGTCGCTGCCTGATGGCCCGGCCTGAACTGATCTTGTTCGATGAACCGACCCGGGGTCTGACGCCAAAACTCGCCCGCCAGTTATTTCAGCTGATTGGAACGTTGGAGGCGGAAGGCGTTACAATCCTATTGGTTGAGCATCATGCAGCCGCCGCCTTGCGCCTTGCCGATTCTGCCCATGTGCTGGACTGTGGGCGAATTGTCCACTCGGGTTCCGGGCTGGGCCTGCTGGACGAAGTTTCGGCATAACGCTAGCGGCATAGGACTATAACATGCCAGGGATTGCGAATGGACAGACATGAATTGATGGGGGTGTTAAATGATTACTGTGCGGAAATGCCTCGCAATTTCCTGATTTCAATTTGGGTCAGCGTGCTTTGCACGGTGGTATTTATATTGTTGAATTTCTGGTATGCGGTCACTGATCATGCTCCCCGTGTTGCTGCCATTGCCGCTGCGGTTAATGAAGGCCTCCTTGACACGGAAACGCACCCGTTCGCATTAAACCGAGACAAGGCGATTGGCATATGGAGTAACAGCAATAATGAATGTATGATACTTTATATGCTGATAGACGACAATCCAAACCGGTTGGCTGAAATGCTGTCGCCGCGCGTGCCCGACGGTGTGGCCTGCCTGGGTCTCGTGGATCGATTTGCCGGACGGCCCGTGATGGAATCGTACTATCACCGTTACTTGCATGGATACCGGGTTTTAACCGCTGGTCTTATGTCTGTGTTATCCCTGTCCGCCCTTCCTCTGTCCTTCCTACCCATTGTTTTGAGGAATAGCATATTGGGGATGGTGACTATTGGCGGCCTGATTGCGCTGTGGGGTTTGCATCGCGACCCGGCAGGGCGGCTGCGTCACGCTGGCAATCTGGCCATCGGGACGATATTTCTGTTCATATGGGGGCTGAGTTCCTTTGGTACGTCGATTTCCTTTGCCTTCGGCGACGCGGCGGTTATCGCCGTATGGCTGGTGGGGGTTGCGATTAATCCGCTCGATTTGACGCAGCGGGCCTGGGTAAGCATCATGGCGGCGCTGGGGGCTTTCATCGCCTATGTGGAATTCCTGACCGGGCAAATTCCTTTGGCATTGGCCTTGTTGCCCGGCATGGTTGCCATTGGCCTTAAAGAGCCAACTAGGCTGGGTCAGGGAAGGCAGAGGGTTTGCGGTGGTTTGTTGGCTCTTGCAACCGGGGTGCTGACCACAATTTTACTAAAACAACTAGCGGTTCTCGCCGTGTTTGGCCAAGAAGCAGTGTTTAGCTTTGTTAGCCAGCTGGGGCGTCATACGGGCGGCCCTGTGGACATCTTCTTCAGTCCTCGAGAGTTGGAATTTTTGACGGGATTGGGCATCGGCCCTGACAGTCTGGGAGGGGTGTTGGCCTCCCTAAAGCTATTGGTCCTGAAATTCGCCATAAGCTCACTGACGATTGGCATGGGTTCGAGGATTTTTGGTGTTACGCTAATCATTGCCAGCATTATCGTTCTGGCTGTCAGGTTGACTCATGTTCTGCGCTCGCCCATGCCGCTGGCGCGCGGCCGGGGGGAGTTGCTGTTGGTGTCGCTGGTCGTGCTGGCGGCATGGTACTTCGCGATGACTACCCACGCCATCCAGCACTCCTACTACATGATACGGCCGCTGGTTTGGCTCCCTGTTGCGGCAGTCATTTCGCTACTCATCCCTACCCGGTGGGACACGATCCGAGCCGCCGCATCCGATGCCCGCATATCAACCACGGCCGTTAAATAGGGCCGGTTGACATGCGGCTGAGTCTCGGCTACGGTGGATGGCGGGTGGGAGTGTGCGTTGCGATTTTAAACCTGTCCACGCTGGTATCGGCGGCTTTTCTTGCCAATGCGCAATGCCGCTTGGAGCAGATTGAACCAGACATGCGCTCCCAGTGACGATGCAAAGCCAGTCACCAGCCAACCAGACAGCTTAATTAGCCATCCGCACAAATCTTTCGGCCTTTGGTAAGTAACGAGTGGCTTTCCTAAGGATAATTCAAGACACTGAGGCAAACCTGCCGTCGTTCCCGACCCTTGTGTGTAGCAGTTATTGCTGCTCGAACCAGAAAGTTTCTCAATAATGGTGGTAATTTTCCCTCTTTCCTCGGCATTCATGCCAGCTATTGTTCTGGTAATTTGGAACGTGTCAACATTGAATTGAAAGGCAACTAGCAGAGCCACGATTAATAAATTTCTTTGGGTTCGTCGTTTGTAGTCACCGGATAGCGGGTCCGTCCCGTCTTTGAACCACACCACAGCTTCCTTGTGAAAGGACGTTTGGATATTGCCGTTGCCACGAAGTAGCGCTGCTATTTTTGGGGAAAGTATCGTGCCGGCAAAACCACCCTCCTTGATCATCACGTCGGTAAGCGCTGCAGCCAAATCTTCCGGTGGAATTGCAGTTGGGCTGCTGAATGGTTTTATTAATCTACCAATGGTTCCTGACGGCTGCTGCCTCACTAGAGAATGGTTG
>JBAXKX010000335.1:0-2967 GCA_037135115.1 Rhodospirillaceae bacterium | reverse complement strand
GTCTGTTGGCGGCGGCGGGTGCGGAATCATCGACCAGTTCCAGCGCAACTTCGTCGCCAGCAATGTCGACACCGAGCCCTTCAAGGACGGCTAGCGGGATTTTCTTGGGTTTCGTTTCAACCGGGACGGGGCGAGCGCGCCGAGACTTCAACAGCGCCTCGGGGTCGTAGGCCGTGTTGCATGTGGGGCAGGTCGGAGGTGATTTACTATCAGGGCAAGTGTCCGGTAGCACATCACTAAGCATGCACACTTAATGGTAGGCTTTGCGAGGGTGGGTTCCTCAGTCACTCGGACATCTGTAACGATGTCTGGGCCAACTACCGAGGAAAGAGGAACCCGATGATTACGATCGCAGAAACACGTGCCGATGATCAAGCCCGGCGGCTTCGTCAGAAAAGTCAGGATCAACGTCTTATCAATCTCGCGGTGGAGGGAGCCGGAATCAGCCCCTGGGAAGCCCAGGTCTTAACCGGAGTGGTCAACGAGGTTTACTTCGCCGAGGCGGAGGATCGGCCACTTCAGTGTGGCCAGATGCGTTACACCTGCGTCGCTCTTTCCGCTGGCGCCGGATTGCCGATCGCACGCTGTCCCATGAAGACAGTGGTTCTGACGATCATTGATGCCGATGATCCAAAGATTGATATCCGTGAGGGCGCGTCAGGATTGCGTCGCCACAAGATTCTACGTCTTACTGAGGAAGCTCGCGAGCAAGGTGGCGTGCTCACCCAGGAAGACTTGGCTCAGCTTTTGGCGTGTGACGTGCGGACGATTCGCCGCGACATCCAGGAATTTCGAACCGAGCACGAGATCATCGTGGCCACCCGCGGCCAGCTCAAGGACATAGGCCCCACGGTTAGCCATAAAGGAATTGCAATTCGGCATTGGCTTGATGGAGCAGAGCCGGTCGATGTCGCCCGGAAGATCAATCATACATTGGCGGCTGTTGAAAGGTATATCCAACACTTTAGCCGCGTGGTCTACCTGAAGCGGCGTGAGTTTACGCACTTTGAAATTTCACTGACCTGTGGATTGTCCACAGCGGGGGTCAAGACTTATCTTGGCGTCCCACGGAGTGGTGTAAGAGCCAGCTGCAACCTAAGGCGAAGCTCGCGGAGCGAGCGCAGCCTGAGGTTGCAGCTGGCTCCGAAAAATCGGGCGGCCATCGCGGGTTTCCATTAGGCTCTGGTTGCAACCCACAGTAACCAACCGGAGACATCACGATGACCGATTCCAGGATTGCACTTGCCGACCTGATTGAGAAGGGCGGCGACGCCGATTTCCTGCGGGAAGTTTTGGCCTTTTCCCTCCAGCGTCTGATGGACCTGGAGGCGGAAGCCGCGTGTGGTGCTGGCCTTCACGCCCGCTCTGATGAACGTGTGAACAGCCGCAACGGCTACCGCGAACGACCGCTGGAAACCCGAGTCGGCCGGATCGATCTACAGGTGCCGAAGCTTCGCAAGGGCAGCTACTTTCCGTCATTCCTTGAACCACGTCGCACCGTCGAGAAGGCTCTGACCGCCGTCATTCAGGAGGCTTACATTCAGGGCATTTCGACTCGGTCGGTTGATAATCTGGTTCAGGCCATGGGCATGACCGGCATCTCGAAGAGCCAAGTGTCGCGTCTGTGCGGCGAAATCGACGAACGGGTCAACGCCTTCCTGACCCGACCGATCGAGGGCGAGTGGCCGTATTTGTGGCTCGACGCCACCTACATCAAGGTGCGGGAGGCCGGCCACATCGTCTCGGTCGCGGTGATAATCGCCGTGGCGGTTAACACCGATGGTCGGCGCGAAGTGTTGGGTACGGCGGTCGGCCTGTCGGAGGCCGAGGTATTCTGGACCGGTTTCCTGCGCACACTCACCAGGCGAGGTCTTCGCGGCGTCAAGCTCGTCATCTCCGACTGCCATGAGGGCATCAAGGCCGCCGCTGCAAAGACCCTGCAGGCCACCTGGCAACGTTGCCGAGTCCACTGGATGCGCAATGCCCTGTCCCACGTCTCCAACAAGGATCAGCGCCCCATGGTCGCGGCCATGATTCGCACCGTGTTCGCTCAAGGTGACGCCAAGGCTGCCAGCGAACAGTGGCGCAAGGTTGCTGACAATTTGCGGCCGAAGTTCCGAAAGCTTGCTGAACTCATGGACGCTGCTGAGCATGACGTTCTGGCATTCATGGCCTTCCCGAAAGAACACTGGGCAAAGCTATATTCAACGAACCCGATTGAGCGCCTGAATGCTGAGGTGAAGCGGCGAACAGATGTCGTCGGAATATTCCCAAATGAGGCAGCTATCCTACGCTTGGTTGGAGCCATACTCTTGGAGCAAACTGATGAATGGGCCATCCAACGCCGCTACATGACGCTGGAAACCATCGTACCGTTGAGCGATAATCCTGATGCGCTGCCGGCCATCGCCGCTGCGTAACAACCGGCAATCAGAGCCGGTGGTGACCAGCATGGTCGCCCGCTCTTACACCACGCCCTGGGGCACGATCGAAGTTCGTGTCTGTGATCGGGCTGTGCCAGATTTCATGGTCGCCCTTACCAGATCGGACCGCTTCGCAGCCGGCATCTTGGAGTATGCGCTTCAGCGCGGCGGTAAAGCCGACCATCAGCAGCGTCCAACCATCCGTTCGGTGCGCTCGGCCATCAGGTGAATGGGTAGGTCAGGGTCGATGTCGAACGCAATAAGGTGCCGGTTCATCTCGACCAGTTCAGGCACCAGCACCCGCAGCTTATCGAGCAACGCCTCTGTGGTCGGTGCCTCGGCAGCTAATCCTGGTACGTCACTGTCGCTCACGTACCAGACACCTGCCTCATGGTCCCATTCAGCATGTACGGTGAAGGTATGCAGGCTCATGGCTTCCCGCCCTGCATCACCACCAAGAGCGGGCCGGGTGGGACGGGCTGGCAATCCTTGGCGGCGATCTCACGCTTGTGCAGTGGACCGCTCCAGGCGACGTGGCTGTTGA
>JBAXKX010000334.1:0-2976 GCA_037135115.1 Rhodospirillaceae bacterium | reverse complement strand
CGTTTCCAAGCATTTATCAAGGCCGACAAACATTTATGCCGCTGGTGTGGCGCAACCCTAGCGATCGGTCACAACCAAGAAAAAATGTTTCGCAATAACGACTTACCCTTGACGGACCAGGGTTGATTTTGGCAAGTTGGGGTGCTGTATTTTCGCCTTACGGAGAATCCCGGTGAATCCCTATGGGAAACTCCACCGGAGCATCGTCGTCGAACTTATTCCTGTTGGTGGGGAGCCCTTACGGATATGACCAAATCGGAGTTGATCCTGCGGTTATCGGAACGGAATCCGCACCTCATGCAGCGTGACATCGAGAAAATCGTCTGCACCATTTTCGACGGCATCACCGAAGCGCTGGCTCGGGGGGACCGGGTTGAACTGCGTGGATTCGGAGCCTTTTCGGTCAAACAACGTGATGCCCGAACCGGCCGCAATCCCCGGACCGGCGAGGCCGTCAGCATCACCGAAAAACTCATTCCATTCTTTAAAACCGGAAAACAGCTCCGCGAGCGCATCAATGGCGAGTGATATTTATTTTATCCCGGAGCCTGGAAGTGCCCAGCTCCTACCGACTCAGCTCCTACCGACTCAGCAAGCGAGGTGAAACCGTCGCGCTTGAGAAACTCAGGCAACTGGCGCTTAATTTCGCGAACCAACTGCGGACCCTGATAAACCAGCGCAGTGTAAAGCTGGATCAATGAGGCACCGGCCCTAATCTTGGCGTAGGCGTCAGCCGGACTAGCAATGCCGCCGACACCAACCAGCGGCAACTTACCGGCGGTCAGGCGATAGAGACTTCCAAGAACCCGGGTTGAACGCTCAAACAACGGCCGACCGCTCAGACCGCCCGCCTCGACCGCAAGCGGCAGGTGATCCACTCCGGAACGGCTAACCGTGGTATTGGTGACGATCATGCCATCGATACCAACGGCAAGACCAACCTCGGCAACGGCAGCAAGATCTTCATCGGCTAGGTCAGGGGCGATCTTTAGCAGCAGCGGCGGCGGGCGCTTCAGACACAAATCGTCACGGGCCGCCAACACCCGAACCAACAACTCCGTCAGCGGACCGCGATCCTGAAGAGTACGCAGCCCCGGCGTGTTTGGCGACGAGACATTGATAACTAGGTAATCAGCCAGCGCCGCGAGTTGATAAACGCCGGCGACATAATCAGCAACCGAATCGGCCACCGAGTCGGCGCTGTCCTTATTGCGTCCCAGATTGACGCCAAGCACACCCGGACGTCGAAACCGACGGTAACGGTAGTGATAAGCAGCCAAGCGCGCGGCCAACGCCTGATGGCCATGACTATTGAAACCATAGCGGTTAATCATGGCCTGCTGTTCGGGCAGACGGAAGCAGCGCGGCCGGGGATTGCCTGGCTGGGGTTGCGGCGTCACCGTGCCGACCTCGACCGCACCGAAGCCAAGCCGAAACAGCGGCGCGATGACCTCGGCATTCTTGTCGAAACCAGCGGCCATACCGACCGGATTGGGAAAGTCGAGCCCCCACAGCCGCATCCGCAGCATGGGATCATCAGCCCCGGCCATCGACGGCGTCAAGCCGGTACGCAAAAGGCCAAGGGTAACGGCATGGGCCGATTCGGGATCAAGGCGGCGCAGTAGCGGGCCAACTACGGGGAATAAATCTATCACGGGCACCCTCCGCTAAAGTAAGCGTCGCCTGGGAAGCTCTACCAGCACCTAAGGCCCCGGCACATGTCAAGGTAGCCGGGCTCTTCCGGGGTTATCAAACCATGTCTAATCAGAAAGTCGATGACCACTAAATTGCAGTTGAACTTAAAATCATTGCTGTCACGGACAATCGCCGCGACCCGGCGCCAAGGCAACAGCTCAAAGCCCGCCACCTCCCCATCAACGTTGCGCGGCACGAAATTAGCAGGCAATTCAAGGTCATAATTGAACAAACAGTCTACTTTAAGCCCGGCAACCTTAGATCCGGGAAGCGCGTCCATAATAGGCACTTCCATCATATAGGTGACCACTCCGGCCGGAACTGCCCGCCCCGCCAGCTCGGGTCCGATCGCGGCTTCTTCGTAGGCTTCCTTGACCAGATTTTCCGCGAGGGTCAAGCCAACCGGCTGGCCGCCGGCAATCAGATTGTCGAGCTTGCCCGGTGCCACTGTGCGGTCAGCTGAGCGGCGGCCAATCCAAAGCTTGATGCCATCGGGGCCTCTCACAAAGCCATTAACATGGACACCATAGGCCGTAATGCCAAAATGGGCAACAACGGCGCGATCTATCGACAATAAGGGCTCGGCACCCCAGACGGGCAAGACGGGATACTGTTCGCCACGCTTTTTCGGCACCTGACCACCGGCAAGCATACGGTCGACCAGCTCGGCCATCGCATCGGTGCGCGTCTTAAAACAATCGAATCGGTCGGCGATATCAACACCACCGACCGTCACGTTTAAGATATCAAGATGGCTGGACAGCCTAGCTGCCATGGCGCGATGGACCCAGCCAACATTAACCCCACCCACCCTAAACCGAACAAAGTCGTCGATATTGCAGGCATTGCAGGCGTTGATATGGTCAATATATGTCATTGGTCAATGAAACTCTCTACAAAGCCATACTCAAGCCATACTCCAATCACAAAGCTCAGCATGGTCATAATATGGTCATAATTTTAGGTGGAAACTTTATACTTAATGGCCAAATCATCACTGACAATGCCACTTGTCGGGTCAGCCCCGATAAATATTGTCCCTGATCCACTTAGAATAATACCTTTCTTGTGCAACTCGGTGACTTCGCCATTTACATTGACAAATGAACCATTGTTACTCTGATCGATGTAAACGCATCCTTGGTTGATAATTGAAACATAGCCATGGATACGCGATACGACTTCATTCTTAATAACAATATTGCAAGTGTCTGAACGGCCAATGATAAACTTTTCACGTATATTCTTTGGCACCCAGTCAACTGTATCGCCATGAGCGGT
>JBAXKX010000333.1:0-2982 GCA_037135115.1 Rhodospirillaceae bacterium | reverse complement strand
CGGTCCAGATGTTCTACAGCGACGCCAAGGCGGCTGGATATCGACTGATTTGATACTGCTGCTCATCTTCTAATGAGTATTCAGACAAAGGACCGTATTCAGGGCGCCTTGTGCTGGCTTGGATGTTCCAGGAACCATTGGTATGCGTGCGTCAGACCGTCGCGTAGCCCAATCCGCGCCCTCCAGCCGACTTGTTTCAGCAAGCTTACGTCAAGCAACTTGCTTGGCGCGCCATCGGGTTTGCTGGTGTCGAAATCGAAGCCTCCAGTAAAGCCGATTATCTTGGCTAGAAGTTCGGCGGCTTCGCGAATCGAGACGTCGCTGCCAGTGCCGACATTGACGTGGCTTTCTTCGGAATAGTGTTTGAACAGGAACACCAGCGCATCGGCTAGATCGTCGCAATGGAGGAACTCGCGTCGGGGCGTACCGGTGCCCCAAATTTTGACGCTTGGGTTGCCGGCTAACTTGGCGCAATGAATTTTTAGTATCAGTGCTGGCAGCACATGACTATTCAATGGATCAAAATTGTCGTAGGGGCCGTAGAGGTTGGTCGGCATCGCCGAAATATAATCGCATCCGTACTGTCGGCGGTATGCTTGGCACAGTTTGATACCGGATATTTTGGCGATCGCATACCACTGGTTGGTCGGCTCCAGCTGCCCGCTTAACAGGGCGCCCTCGCTCATCGGCTGGGACGCATCACGGGGATAAATGCAAGATGAGCCCAAGAACAATAGCTTGTTAACTCCGGATTGCCTGGATGCTTCAATGATATTGGCTTCGATCATGAGATTGTCATAGATAAATTCAGCGGGGCGGGTACTGTTGGCGTAGATACCTCCCACCGTTGCTGCTGCAATGAAGACATAGTCTGGCCGTTGATTTGCCATCCAATTTTCGACATCAACTTGACGGCGCAGGTCAACATGCTCGCGGTTAACAGTGAGTACTGTGCAATCCTCTATGGCAAGCCGTCGACAGATTGCTGCCCCAACCATACCGCGATGGCCGGCGACCCACACCCGCTTTCCTCGCAAATCTACGTCGCAACCGAATTCAGGCCTGGTAGCAAGGATTATTGGGCGAGTGTTGTAGTCTTTCATTGCTGCGCCTACTGTCTCGAATGTGCACATAAAATCAAGGCGGCGGGCTCATGGCCGAATCGCCGCTGATATTGGACAGATCTACCACAATGGCATACTCAGTACGCACAGCAAACTTGCCCCCTCTTCCCGGCCGGATACACACACTTTCGCGTTGGGCGTTTTTCTGCGGCTCTGCCTGCCACCCTCCGCAACCCGTGGCTCAAAAACTGATTATTGAGAGCTGAAGACGCGCGGCGGCCTTTCAATGCGCCGAAATCATTGCTATAATGATTTCTACCTTATTCAATCTGCCCGTAGGTTTAGGCCATGTTCAATGCTGCGAGTTTCTTGGTCCGGTGGGTGTTGGCAATGTTTATCGTTTTTGCCACCTACAATGCTTCCGGATATTCGTATTTTCACTGGGTTGTCGGGGCTGGGGCGGAAAATTGGCCCTTAAAAAGCTTTATCGGCGTGACCCTGCTGACTTCGTACGGTGTATTCGCCATCGCGATTTGGCGCTCGCTCGGTCCCGTCGGGGTCGCCACATCGGCGGCCTCGCTTACCGCCCTCATTTGGACCTTGGTCGACTACAACTTGCTAGACCTCAATAATCCCAATGCGGTAGCGACGGTGGTTGGAACATTGTTCGCCAGTATTCTGTCATTTGGCGTTTCTTGGTCGCACATCCGAACCCGCCTCAGCGGCCAGGTCGACTCGAAGGATGTCAACCAGTATTGATCATTTGTAAGGGCGCTGATCATGGCCGGCGATGCCGTTGTTTTAGTTACAGGTGGCGCTGGATATATCGGCAGCCACGCCGTTTATGCCTTGCGAGCTAACGGATTGCGGGTGGTAGTAATTGATGACCTTTCCACCGGTCATCGCCATTTGCTGCCGCCTGACATCCCGTTTTACCTGGGTTCGTGCGGAGATCGCGCCTTGGTTGAACGGGTGATCGCCGAATGCAGCGTTAGCGCTATCATGCACTTTGCAGCTAGTCTCGTCGTTACGGAGTCGCTTACCCGACCGCTTGACTATTACCGCAACAACACGGTCAATAGCCAAGTTTTGATTGAAACCGCGCTCCTGAATGGCGTGAAATTCTTTATTTTCTCCTCGACCGCTGCAGTTTACGGTAATATCGAGCGTTCACTTATCGCTGAGGTTGAGCGGACTGACCCGATCAATCCCTATGGCACCTCAAAATTGATGATCGAGTGGATGTTGCGCGACACTGCAGCAGCCCATGACTTCCATTACATAGCCCTGCGCTATTTCAATGTCGCTGGAGCCGACCCCGAGGGCCGCACCGGCGAGATTACCCCCCAAGCTACACACTTGTTCGAGATCGCCTGTCAAACCGCGCTCGGTAGGCGCCGTGAGATGATGATATTCGGAACCGATTATCCGACACCGGATGGCACCTGCATCCGCGACTACATCCATGTCACTGATCTCGCCGACGCGCACGTCTTGGCATACCGCCATCTATTACAGGGCGGAGACAACCAAGTACTTAATTGTGGCTACGGTCACGGTGTTTCCGTCCGCCAAGTAATCGACGCCATCGAACGCACAACCGGCCGTGCCCTGCCGATCCGAGAAGGGCCGCGACGGCCAGGAGATCCGGCCGCTTTGGTCGCCGATAGCAGTCGACTCCGTGCCATATTCGGCTGGCGGCCCCGCTTTGACGATCTGCCGACCATTGCTGGCCACGCCTTGACCTGGGAAGCGAGATTGCCTACTCCAGGCTTGCACCTCGACTGATCCCAGCCCGAATCGGACTTGTTCAAGCGGAAAGGGACCAGATTAGGGGACCCGTCTGTGTTCGGTCTTCGATAGTACAGCGATTAGTGATGACGCGGAAAGAGCGGGTGGACAGCGTCGTGCATGTCGT
>JBAXKX010000332.1:0-3019 GCA_037135115.1 Rhodospirillaceae bacterium | reverse complement strand
GTCTTTCCTGCGTCTGGGTGGGAAATGATGGCAAAGGTACGACGTTGAGCAGGGGGCATGATTTAACTAGATAGAAGGAAACTGAAGAGAACGAAAGAGAATGCCCGGGGCCGGATTTGAACCGGCACTGTTCAGTTTTTGAAACTGCTGTCTCCTGCCGTTGGACTACCCTGGCGATATAAAGAGGAGGGAGAGCGATTCGGACGCTCGGAGCCCAAGCCCTCCGGTTTTCAGGACCGGTGCCATCAGCCACTCGGCCATCCCTCCAATTTATAGTGGCCAATTGGCACCCGCCAAACTGCCCACGATCACATCACATCACATCACATCATTAATCCGGAATGGTGCCCGATGTCAACGCTGGTGACACCAGCAATCGGGGTATTCTTACAAAATAATTCTTATATCAACGGCTTTGGCAAGCGACTCATCATGAAACACCAGGGTTGCATCGGCGGCTTTTTGATGATTCTCTGCGCTACGGAGTTAGAACGGAGGCGGCGATGACGGTAAAGATTACACGGCAAGAGCTTGATTCGGCGGAGCTTCGTCGAGAAGCCGCCCGATGTGAGAGTGCTTCGTCGGCGCGGCGGATGTTGGCCTTGGCGCTGGTTATGGAGAGAACCTCTCGTAGCGATGCGGCGCGTGCTACGGGCATGGACAGGCAAACACTTCAAGACTGGGTTCTGAGGTGGTCCCCGCAGTCTGGACAGCGATGGGGCGGAGTTAAGTAGAGAGTCCCGCTGGATATCTGCGCGCCGACAAACCGCGAAGCGAGTGGAGCGCTCATTGATTCTAGCATCTTTTCCCCTGGAGTCAAACTGAAACTTTCTTGTTGTCGCTGTGTTCTCAACAAACTCTCGACTTGTCCAGTTTTCCTGGGCCACCTCACTGAAACATGCCCACCAGACCTATGCATTGGGTGTCAAGTTCTGGAAAAAAGCGGCTACGGCATTGCGGTTAAGTTTTCCGGCGCCGGTAAGAGGCAATTCGGCAACCACCTTGATTTGCTTTGGAACTTTGTAATCAGCCAAACAGTCACGGCAAACAGTCTTAAGTTCATCTTCCGACACACATCCGCTACTGTGAAAAAGCACGAGCGCAACCGGCACCTGTCCCCATTTTGGATCGTTAATACCGGCGCAAATCGCCCCAGCGACGGCGCGATGCTTCATCAAAGCCTGTTCAATCTCCTCCGGAGATATGTTCTCTCCCCCGGAAATAAACATGTTGTCCGCCCGTCCCTTGATGTAAATCAAGCCGTCATTGTCCTGCACGGCTAGGTCTCCAGTATAAATCCAGCCATCCTGACTTATAACTTTCTTCGTCCTAGCTGGATCATCAAGATATCCATCAAAGTTATGCGGGCTTCTCAGGCACAGAACGCCAACTTCCCCAAGAGTGACTTCGCCCCCTGACACCTGATCGACGACTTTGGCATCACAGTGAAACATGGGAGTGCCGATGCTCGCCGAATTCGCAAGCAATTCTTCCATGGAATCGGAGCGGGCTACATAGGCGCAATTGGATGGGCCGGCCTCGGTCATCCCATAGGTCTGACTAATGGCAACGCCCTTATCCAGGAATATTTGCATCACAGCTTTTGAGCAGGGAGCCGCCGCCGTTGTGATCGCCTTCATTTTTGAGAAATTGGTTTCCCCAAACTTTGGGTGGGCGATCAGGAATTGCAACATGGCCTCAACCGCGCCAAAGTTCTCGATCTGTCCGTCATGGATCAGTTCAAGCACTAGGCCGGCATTGAATTCGCGCATCAAAACGCTAGTAATTCCGGCATGGAAAAGTGGTGTAAAAGTATTCCATCCGCCAATATGAAAGAATGGGAAGGTGATGAGGACATTTTTGAAGTGCCCAACGACCCCGGTTGCAATAATATCCATTGAGTTCCAGACCATTTGCCGATGGGATACGATGCAAATTTTCGGCACAGCAGTCGTACCGCCAGTGTGGACGTAAAGGCAAATATCATTTAATGCAAGCGGGATATTTACTTCCCTTGGATTGGTATTCAGAATAACAGTATCAAAGATATTTTGGTCATTATCCAGGTTGATTACTGATCGAACCGATGATGGCACCGATAATGTCGAAATCAGTTCGGAAAATTGGTTTTCATGAAATATGGCGCTGGGCTTGAGACGGGACAAGAGGTCATCCAATTCAGGCTTTTTCAGGCGGTGGCTCAGTGGGGCCAAAACAACCCCTAGTTTTCCGCAGGCCAAGTAAATGTCAATGGATTCTATCCTATTGCGACAAATCAGCGAGAGAACATCACCATTATGCAGTCCCAGCACGTCGGTCAGATATGTCCCAACCCGACATGCCCGGTCATTCATCTCCTGATAAGTATATGCCACTTTAGTGAATGAGTCATAAAGGGCGGTCCGATGGGGCGTCAAGGCGGCACGGCGTCCCGCCCAATTTCCAACCCAGTTCATGGGCAGGTCATCATAATTTTGTATAAATCCCATCGGAATCTCCCTGCATTATGTTCTGTAACTGTGTGTACTGAATCCGTGTACGCTGAAACAGTGTCAACATAACACAGATGCGGTCGCATATTGAGAATCTTGCAAAGATAAATGCGGGCGCTACAAATTCTGTGATGGTTTGCTGACCCTTGATTTCCTGCATATAACCATCAAAGGCGTTGACTTGGCTCAAGATAAGGTAGGGTTGGAATTATCGCCCACCGACAGCGGCGATTTTAGTCGGGATCAGTGCTGCTAGGATTGCGTTCTGATTATCCTGGCGCTTGTCGATACCGTCCAGGCGAGCGTTAACTGTATCGAACTTGGCACCGAAATAGCGGCGCAAGTCGGTGATCTCCAAAGCAAGCTTGGTGTCGAAATGGCGGCGCAAGTCGGTGGTCTCCAAAGCAAGCTTGGTGTCGAAGTGCTGGCGCAAGTCGGTGATCTCCAAAGCAAGCTTGGTGGTCTCCAAAGAAAGCTTGGTGTCGAAATGGCGGCGCAAGTCGGTGGTCTCCAAAGCAAGCTTGGTG
>JBAXKX010000331.1:0-3020 GCA_037135115.1 Rhodospirillaceae bacterium | reverse complement strand
GGCATTACCTGCCGGCCGGTTAACGGTGTCGCACTTGATGTGTCCTGACTTTTCATACAACATCGGCGGAGACTTTTCACTGCCCGGATTCATAAATGATTTTTCGGGGACCATGACTATCTTTCGAGAACCATTCTAGGGGCCGCTTGGGCGGCAGAGGAGGCTGCGGAGTGCCGGGAAGCAATATGTATCGCCCCGAGTCACGGTTGATGACTGTGGTATCGGGAAAAATGGGGATGCAGGCAAGCTTGACGTTGTTAGGTATGGCGTTGATTTTGGCCGGTTGCAACGATGCCGTTTTCGATACCGGGATGACCTACAGCTACATCAAGGGTGAGCTGTTTGGCGCGGAGGTGACGGCTCCTGTAGCTGAGGCCGCGACTCCGCCGCTGATACGGCGCATGAGCGGCAGGAGCGACGATTGGCCGCACCTTTCGACCGTGCCAATGCGGCCCCCAGAGCCAGCCACGCCGGCCGAACGAGAATCGGCGATGGCTAGGCTGACCAATGATCGCAGTGCCAACCGTCTCGCCGACGAAGCGCTGAGGGAGGTGGCACCACCGCCATTGCCTGTCCCGCTCCCGGTGCCGCAGCTGCCCGCCGGCCTCCTGACCGTCTCGAACGGCATCAGGCCACCGAATTAATGATTTAGGTGCCCCGGATTAGGCGCCCCGGCCACAACATGGCTAAAAACATGGCCGCACTTTCACCTCGATTCGGGACGGAAGTAGCGGTATTCATTTTAACTGTTCGGTTCGGCAGGTCCGAGCCACTGGTTCCGGAGCCCGCATGAGCGACCTTGAATTCCACCGCATCAAACGTCTGCCCCCTTACGTTTTCGCCGAAGTCAACGCCATGAAGGCGCGGGCGCGAGCGGCCGGTGAGGACATCATCGACCTTGGCATGGGCAATCCCGATCAACCGACTCCGGCCCATATCGTTGAAAAGTTGGTGGAGGCGGTTCAGGACCCCAAGACCCACCGCTATTCCAATTCGCGGGGCATCCCCGGACTACGGCGGGCAGTGTCGGCCTATTACCAGCGCCGCTTCAATGTCGCCATCGACTCCGAGTCGGAAGCGATAGTCACCATCGGTTCCAAGGAGGGGCTGGCAAACCTTGCCCAGGCCATCACCAGTCCGGGCGACGTGATCTTGGTGCCCAATCCCAGCTATCCGATTCACCCGTTCGGCTTCATACTGGCCGGCGCGTCGATCAGGCATATGCCGGTGGGCAAGGACTTTCAGTTTATGGAGCAACTGGAACGGGCCGTGCGCCACAGCGTGCCTAAGCCGATTGCGATCGTGCTCAACTATCCATCCAATCCAACGGCGCAGGTCGTTGATCTTGATTTCTACCGCCCAATCGTTGATTTCTGCCGCAAGCACGGTATCTACATTCTTTCCGACTTGGCCTATGCTGAGATATATTTTGATGGTGTGCCGCCGCCGTCAGTACTGGAGATTCCCGAGGCCCGAGAAATCACCGTCGAGTTCACATCAATGAGCAAGACCTACAATATGCCGGGCTGGCGTATTGGGTTTGCCGTTGGCAATAAAAAGTTGATCGGAGCGCTGGCCCGCATCAAGAGTTACCTCGATTACGGTGCCTTCACCCCGATTCAAGTAGCGGCGGCGGCAGCGCTTAACGGTCCCCAGTCTTGCGTTGATGAAATCCGCGCTCTTTACAAGGCACGGCGCAACGTGATGATCGAAGGGCTGCTGCACGCGGGTTGGAGTGTGCCGAATCCGCCCGCCAGCATGTTTGCCTGGGCACCGATCCCGCCCCCATTCGCCCATATCGGCTCGCTCGAGTTCTCGAAAATACTGCTTAAATACGCCAAAGTAGCGGTGTCGCCGGGCGTCGGTTTCGGCGAATATGGCGATGGACATGTTAGACTGGCTTTAGTCGAAAATCACCAGCGTATCCGACAGGCCTGCCGCAACATTAAGTTGTTCTTCACTAGCCCTATCGCGGCTGCGCTGGCCGAAGCCGATCCTGCGACTAGAGCGGCTATGATTTCCGATCCACGCAATCAGGTGATGTCATGACCGAAGCCTTGAAAGTTGCAGTTGCCGGGCTTGGTACGGTTGGCGGCGGCACCGTTCGGCTGCTGCAAGAACAAGCCGAACTGATCGAGCGACGATGCGGTCGCGCGGTGCGACTTGTTGCCGCCAGTGCGCTAGAGCGTCCGCCCGAGCTGTGCCTAGCTGGCGTCCAGTGGTTCGACGACGCCGTGGATATGGCCCGCGAGGCTGATGCCGACTTGGTGGTCGAACTGATCGGCGGCGCTCATGGGGTGGCGCTCAAGGTCTGCGAGACTGCCTTCCGCCATGGCCGCCATGTCGTTACCGCCAACAAGGCGATGCTGGCCCATCACGGCACCGATCTTGCCCATCTGGCCGAGAGCCGAGGCCTGACGCTTGGCTTTGAAGCGGCGGTGGCCGGCGGTATTCCGGTGATCAAGGCGCTACGGGAAGGTTTGGCCGGCAATCGCGTTATCGAGGTTCATGGCATTCTCAATGGCACCTGCAACTACATACTGACCCGGATGCGCAATGAGGGGCTGGATTTCGCCACTATCCTTGCCGATGCGCAACGACTGGGCTACGCCGAATCAGATCCCTCCTTCGACATCGACGGCATCGACTCGGCCCACAAAATAGCCATTTTGGCCTCGGTGGCTTTCGGCTGCCCGATCAGGTTCACGCCCGCCAATGTCGAGGGCATCCGAAATGTTTCGGCCATCGATATAAAATATGCGGAACTGCTCGGATACCGCATTAAGTTGCTCGGCATTGCGCGACGGGACGGCGGTATTTTGCAACAACGAGTCCATCCCTGTCTGGTTCCGGCCGCAGCTCCCATCGCCACCGTAGACGGCGTGTTCAATGCCGTGACCATTGTCGGCGATTTTGTCGGCCGGGTGGTGTTGGTGGGACGTGGTGCCGGTGCCGAACCGACCGCGTCGGCGGTGGTAGCCGACGTGATCGACATTGCGACAGGGCGTCGCTCGCCAACT
>JBAXKX010000330.1:0-3041 GCA_037135115.1 Rhodospirillaceae bacterium | reverse complement strand
CCTGCCACCAGCATAAATTGGTTTTGGTCAAGTCCGGAATTGGCAATGTTGTTTTCGACAACATGCCGAAAATTTCTATTAAATACCGTCAACGTCGAAAGATCGCATGAGACTCCACTAATATCAGTCTTAACAGTATTTGTCGGAAACCCCTCGAACGTATCAAAAGCATAATACTTTCTTCCCTTGAGACCGAAATATTCCGCAAAATGAGCCGCAGCGATGATGCTCCCCCCCAAAAATACACCGCACTTCGCAATATCTCCGGTTAACCCTGATTTCGCAATATATTCTATTGACTTGAAGATATTGTAAAAGCGTTCGACGCTAAGACAAGTAAATTTCTTGTAGCGATCAAAAACTTCCCAAAAAAAGTCCTCTTTCATATCAGCATAATCCACCCTATTAACGGCATGCGCCTGCTTAAGAGTTGGACACGCATCATATACTGTGGTATTGAGCGGAACAGAGGCGCGGAACTGCATGGATGAAATTGACATATCGCGAATCTTCCCTATTATCCTGGTTCACGCTTGGTTATTGCTGCCAGATGGTCAAGGTTACAGGAGCTTTTGGATGATGCAGAAATGGCCCGCGAAGGGCAGCGGCATTTCAATACGGTAACGCTCTCCTTGGGCTTTGACGAATTCATCGACGGCAATTTGTGCCCCTTCCGAGAAAAATCCATAATCATCGACTACAATGTAGCCACCGGCTGGCATAACATTATTAACAAACTGCAAAGCATCTTTTATCGGCTCATAGAAATCAAAATCGACATAGGCAAATGCCACTTGTTTTGGCAGATCAGCGGTCTTCAAGCTCTCGTTGATCCAACCCTTCTTAATCTTGATGCGATCGGCGGGAAACTTTACCTGAACCAGTTTAGTCAGGACCTCGGTCTCGGGCGAGGCCATGGTGCCCCGGTAGCGGGCCATCGAGCCGAGATTAAAAATGTCATTGATCAAATTATCCTCAGGACTTGGCGCAGGTAGACCTTCATAGCTGTCGAACAGCCAAAGCTTGCGATCGGTCGGCATGATTTCGGCGGCCATAAGGCGCGAGGTTGCGCCCTGAGCAACACCGAATTCACATATATCTCCGGCAACCTTTAATCCCTCATGCAGCGAATGGATGATGTAAATTGCCTCACTGATCGTGGTTCCGATCAGATCACTAAGCAATCCGGCCCGATCTTCGCACTGCGGTAAGTTAGCAAACACAAACTTACGATACAACTCTTCAATCTCAACGGCATCCTGAATATGTATTTTGCGCATCGTCTGGGACAAGTTTAATGCCGCCACGACACTTTGGTATTGCTGCTCAAGGTCACCATTATTCAAGGGTGCAGCGAGACTGGAACCAGGACTGCAAAACGTTTTTATCGGAAGAATTTCATAGCCGAGTCGACGTGCAAATGACAGAATAAGTTTCTTGATCAAATACGGCATGGTCGGAACTTTCGTAGTCAGAATCGCTGGACAAGCGTCAGCGGTGTGATGTGGGGTACAATACGGCATTGGCAGAAAGCAAGGTTTTTGTGACCAAACGGCCATTGCCCCCCATGGGTAGGACCTGCCAACTCACATCGGGCTTGATCGTCCCTCCCCATGGCCGGGCAAACCGCCGAATCCGTCGCTCCAGCGCTACGGGATGACGGTGAACGCTCATTAGCCGGTGGCAGCGGCTGTCGGTAGGCTGGATGCGACTTAACGATTCGGGGGGATTCCAGCTTTTGCGCAGTTCGCGAGCCGACCTAGGCGACCGCCAAGCAACTGCTGCAATCGGACGCGAATCACGGAGGCATATACTCTCTGACGGGCAAGGCAGGCGGTGCCCGATGAAAGAGATAGCACAAACGCTTCATTTCCTTGCGACCGCGGGTGACGGTGTCGAGTATGAGACCACAGAATAGGCTGAGAAAGGCGAGTATCATAATCCCAGTCGCCAACACCGCCGTTGGTAACCGCGATACAAGACCAGTGGCCAAGAAAGTCGTAACCACGGGCCAGATCAGGATTGCCGCAAACATCGCCAGCAACGCAAACCAGATACTGAAGAAGCTCAGTGGGCGTTCCTCCTTGATCAATACAATAATGGTTTTTAGGATGCGAAAACCGTCGCGGAAGGTGCGCAGTTTGCTGGTGGAGCCAGCGGGCCGGTCCTTGTATGGAGTCTTAATGTCGGCGATCGGCATGGCCAGCTCCAGAGCGTGGACGGTAAGCTCGGTCTCTATCTCGAAGCCGCTGGAGAGCACGGGGAAAGACTTGACAAAGCGGCGAGAAAATACCCGATAACCCGAAAGCATGTCGACAACGCGGTTGCCAAAGATGCGCGCCACAATCGTGGTCAGCATTAGGTTGCCGAACCGGTGACCTGGCCGGTAAGCTGAATCAATTTCAGTGACCCGCGCACCGGTAACCATGTCAAGCTGCCCCGCCAGCAAGGCATGGATCATGGCGGGAGCGCTAGCCGCGTCGTAGGTGTCGTCGCCGTCAACCAGAATATAGATATCGGCCTCAATGTTGGCGAACATGCGCCGTACGACATTGCCCTTGCCTTGCAGTGGCTCGCTCCGCACCACGGCACCTGCGGCGCGAGCGGTCGCGATAGTACCGTCCGATGAGTTGTTGTCATAGACATAGACGGTCGCTTGCGGTAGAAACCGCCGGAAGTCGCGCACAACTGTGCCAATCGACCGAACCTCGTTAAAGCAGGGAACCAGCACGGCGATGGCGATCCCGTCTGGAATTGCCACCGCCGGATTGTCCAAGACTGACAGACAAGATGAAGTGGGCATAGAAGCTGCACCATTTTGGGAACCTCCCTTTATCTTAAGGGATGAGCATCGGAAATGCCAACGGTCAATTGAGCAGTTATGCTGTTAATAAGCCGCTGCGGATCATAAAAAGAGAAGAATCTAATTTTGCCAGGAAAGCAAGATTTTTTCTTTATCATGGAGTCAGGATATACCTATCTTGCCCCCCGTGCCAATGATGTTGAGACAACGCCGCAGAGATAGTTTGTGCGCGCCGGTT
>JBAXKX010000329.1:0-3050 GCA_037135115.1 Rhodospirillaceae bacterium | reverse complement strand
TTCACCTCCAAGCTGTCAGACATGCTCAACACACACTCATTAAAATCGACCAGAGCCGACTGCACAACATCAAATTCGTCAAATATTTTTAAACTGTCATTGCCGTGACACTTTCGTAATACCGGGAGCAAAAGGGGAGTGAACGGTTACCATTTGAGAGACTAGCATGGGCTGTATAGATGCACATGTATCTCTACCGAAGACCCTCATTTTTACGCACAAGGCGACATTCTCACGTTGCAGAAAAAAGGGACATTTTAATTTTGCGTTGACAAGCGATTGCCTTTTGCCGCCAATATCGCTTGAAGTCCTGGTACCGCTTGAAGGCTTGGACAGGCACGCACTCATGGGGGTTTTGATGAAAACCTTACTGCCCTCGGTTAAGCCGCACCTGTTGAAGTTGCTATACGCCAGTATCGGGGAAATCAACACGATCAAGCTGTCGATCTTGGTCAAACGCCTGCGCCGTAGACTCGGATTGCTGCCAAAGACTGGATCGTGGTCGGTGGTCGCCCCGCCGGTCGATTTGCCAAGATCACGGTCACTATTAGACGCCTTCTTGCAGGCGCGTGCGCAGGGTGAACTCGGGGATCACTATCTTGAGCGACTGCACGTCCTTGGGACGCAGACTCGGGCGGCCCTGGGTATTGGCCGTCCCGGCGAACTCGAACAGATGGCACTGATGCTGTACGGTGGGGGCGCGATCCGGGTCGGGCGTCATGTGGTTAGCCCAATCGACGAGAGTGTTCTACCGATCGTGCTGGCAGGATACGAGACGATTGTCGCAGATCGGATGGCTTTCTCGCCTTCGGCGGCAGCGCAACTGACCGCCTTGGTGGCGACCGGTTCGCAACGGCTGATCTGGCTTGACCGCGATTACGTTCGCATAAATGCAATGCCGCAGCGCACGTTAGCGGAAAAGTTGGCCCGAAGAGACCGCTTGAAGGTTGTCATCCTAAATGACATCGGGTTTCAATATGGTGCCGGAGTCGGCACGCGTCGCCAAGTGCAGTCCTTTCTCCTCAAGGGCTGGGAAGTCGCGGTGGTTTGCTGGTCGCCCGGTCATGATGTTGCCGAACCTCCGGTGCGTGGGATGCCACCTGCTCAGGGCCATTGGTGCGGCGTTAAAGCGTTGCTCGAGGTTCATCAGGACACCGGACTGAGCCAGCAGCAAATCATCGACCGGGTATCGGCGGAAGTAATGGTCTTTGATCCGGATCTGGTGGTGGTCGGCAATCTGCACGGGGCCAAATGGCCGCTTGATCTTCTGCCGGCGCTACAGGCTCGAGGCCCTTTGGTCGTCGCCTATATGCATGATGGACACTGGGTCAGCGGGCGATGTGCCTATCCAGGTTCCTGCTCGCGGTTTCGTGATGCCGGCTGCGATGCTGACTGTCCAACGTCAACCGAATACCCGTCCTTGCCCAACGAGCTGATTGCCGACGCCTGGCAACACCGCGCCCGGGTCTTTACTGGTCCAAACGCGGTGCCGCTGGTGGCCAACAGTAACTGGACCCGGGACTTGGCTCGGGCTCGCTTCGGCGGCTCGGCGCGCCTGGAGCTGGTGCATCTAGGGCTGGACCATCGCCTGTTCTCGCCGGTCGATCGAAAACTGGCACGCCGTCTGCTGGGCATTGCTGAAGAGGGTACACTGGTGCTCTTGGGCGCGGTCAATGTCGAAGACCCGCGCAAGGGTGGAACGTTGTTTAAGCAGCTTTATCATGAACTGCGCGCTCGGCCTGATTTGGATATACTGCTGTTTGGCCATCTGTCCGAGAAGCTGGCTTCGACCAAGTCGTTCGGTTTGGTTCACGATGAACGGATGATGCCGCTAATCTTCAACGCGGCTGATCTATTCATTGGTACGGCCACTGAAGAAGCCTTCGGCCAGACCCTGATGGAGGCTTCGGCCTGCGGCTTGCCAGTAATCGCCTTTAAGGTCGGGGGGGTGGGCGACGTGATCAATCATGGTCAGACTGGAATATTGTTGCAGGAACGGTCAGTTGCACAAATTCTGTCGACGATGGACAATCTATTGTCTCACCGGCCAGCCAGCGCACGCCTCGGTAGCGCTGGCCGCATCATGATCGAGCAGCGTTTTACGCTGGCACATCAAGCCGAAAACTGGATTGACTGCTTAAAGCGGTTGTGCTAGTAATCTCCGAAATTGGAATTATCACTAATAATGGTCTGAATATGTCACATGTCGGCTCCCAGCTACAAACCGTTCCGCGCGCGCAATGCTGGTGCGGGGCGAATGTATTCACACCATTTAACAATGATTATAAGGTTTGTGCGGCCTGTAGCACATTGCTGTCCAAGGAGCTGCCTGATAGAAGCCTCCTACTTGGCAATGATGGCAGTCTCTATAGCAAAGACTATTGGCTAGAATACCAGACAAATATCTTGCATCAGGCAACCGTGTTCGAACGAGCACGCACTGATCTATCCGAGCGTTGCCTGTACTGGTTGCGCACCGTGTTGAAATTCAAGTGCCCGCCCGGCCGCGTTCTGGAAATTGGCTGTGCCCATGGCGGCTTCCTCGGCATGTTGAAGGAGATTGGATTCGAGGTCAAAGGCGTCGAACTGAGCCAATTTGTAATTGATCTGGCGCAAAAAACCTTTGGTATCGAGGTCATCCGCGGGCCACTCGAACCAAGCCAGATCGAAGCCGGCAGTCTTGACTTGGTGGTTTTACTGGATGTGCTGGAACACTTGCCTGATCCGTCGACAGTAATTGACGATCTTGCGAAACTGCTTAAACCCAATGGCGTACTGCTAATTCAAACGCCGCAATGGCGACCAGGAAAGACATATTCCGAGATGCGGCTCACTGAAGACCCGTTATTGCATCAGTTGATGCCGCTAGAGCATCTAGTGCTGTTTAATGAAAACTCGATCGTCAGTTTTTTTAATGGGCACGGATTTAGACATATTGTTTTCGAACCAGCAATATTTTCAATTTACGATATGTTTTTGGTCGCATCACGACAGGATATAGCTGTCGCTGACAATACAACAGTTGTTGCCGTACTCGATCGTCCAGGTTC
>JBAXKX010000328.1:0-3085 GCA_037135115.1 Rhodospirillaceae bacterium | reverse complement strand
TCTGGGAAGCCGCCTTGTTCGCGGGCCATCATAATTTGTCAAATTTAACTTTAATCATTGATAATAACCAGTTGCAAAGTATGGCGACGGTTCATGGAACGCTAAGTTTGTTTCCCTTCGCGCAGAAGTGGTGCAGTTTCGGCTGGCGCTGCCTTGAAATTGAGGGTCACGATCACAACGAACTGACGACCGCTTTGCAAGAGGTCCCGGTCGACGAAGGACGACCAACCTGCCTCATCGCCCACACCACCAAAGGAAAGGGTGTGTCCTTTATGGAGAATCGCGTCCTTTGGCACTATCGGATTCCCAGGGGTGATGAATTGGAAGCGGCGAAAGCAGAACTGGTGTCATCGTCATGAGAGACTCATTCATTAATCTCCTGACCCGACTCGCGATGGCCGACGACAGGATCATGTTGCTGACCGCCGATCTGGGGTTCAAAGTTTTTGACGAATATATCGAAACTTTGCCCCGCCAGTTCCTCAATGTCGGTGTCGCCGAACAGAACATGACCTCAGTTGCGGCGGGGATGGCGCTGGAAGGTCATATTGTTTTCACCTATTCAATAGGACTTTTTCCAACCATTCGGTGTTTGGAACAGATATTAGTTGATGTCTGCTATCATAATCTGAATGTAAAAATTGTTTCCGTCGGCGGCGGGTTTTCTTATGGTCCTCTTGGTCCAACCCATCATAGTCTGATTGATATGGCCTGCCTGCGGGCGTTGCCCGGCATGACGGTAGTCGTGCCAGGGGATGCTTGGGAAGTCGAACAGGCGGCCACCGCCATCACCTATCGCGATGGTCCGGCCTATCTACGGCTTGACAAGACGTTACCGGAACCAAGTCATGATCCGGATGAGCGCTTTGTCCTCGGCCGGGCGCGCCGTTGTCGGGACGGCGAGGCGGCGACTTTGGTGGCGAGCGGTGGTATTCTGGGCGAGGTTCGCGCTGCGGCTGATCAGCTTGAACGGGATGGGTTGCGTTGCCGTGTGCTCAGCATGCATACGTTGGTTCCACTTGACACTGACGAGTTGGAGGCTGCGTCGCGCGAAACCGGGGGCATCATCACCATCGAGGAGCATTATGTTAGCGGAGGGCTTGGCGGGGCGGTCGCCGAGGTTTGTCTTGAGTCGCGCTTTCGCCCCGGATTCTTTTACCGCATCGGCGTTCGTGGATCGGCACCGGCGGTTGTCGGCAGCCAGGAGTTCCTGCGTCGGCGGTGCGAAATGAATCGAGACGCCATCGCCAATACGGTTCGTCAGCAAATCCGGGTTTCCAATGGCTTGGACTCCGCCGGGGCCCTAAGGCCCCTGTCTTCTTTAGTTTAGTTCAGGCTTTGAAATGTGCGGTTTGGTCGGTGTGATTGGGCGGGAGCCGCTGGCTCAGGCGGACATTGAAGACGTTTTTGGCCCGATGTCGCGGGCGCTGACCCACCGTGGCCCGGATGGTGAGGGCGCTTGGCTCGCGCCGTCACGTCGGTGCGCCCTGGCCCATCGCCGCCTAGCCATCATCGATTTGACCCCGACCGGCGCCCAGCCGATGTTGTCAACCGACGGTCGCTACACGCTTGTTTTCAACGGTGAAATCTACAACTATCAAGAGTTGCGCCGGACGCTGGAAGCTGAGGGGGCCCGCTTTCGCGGTGTGTCCGACACCGAGGTTCTCTTGGAAGCGTTGATCCGCTGGGGGCATGAAGCCGCGCTGGCCGCGCTGGTCGGAATGTTCGTATTCGCACTTTGGGACGAGCGGGAGCGGCGGCTATTGCTGGGGCGCGACCGGGCGGGAGAAAAGCCGCTGTTCTTCATGCACGCAAACCGTTGCTTGGTCTTCGCTTCGGAAATCAAGGCGTTACGTGCGATGCGTTTGACGAGGTGGACGCTTGACCGCACTGCTCTATCTCATTATCTTTCTCTAGGCTTCGTTCCACGGCCGCACACGATCTGGCAGGGCGTGCGCGCGCTGGCTTCTGGTTGTTTCGCGGTCGTCGATTCTGCCCTGGAGGTGATTGAGCGCCCCTATTGGCGTTACCCGCCGGCCAAGCCGGACCACGGGCGATCCCCCGAGTCGCTGGTTGACGAGTGCGAGGTGGCGCTGGGTCAGGCTGTGCGGCTGCGACTCCGGGCGGACGTGCCGATTGGGGTATTTCTTTCGGGCGGGATCGACAGCGGCCTGATCACGGCTTTGGCGGCACAAGCCACGACTCGGGTCAACACCTTCACGATTGGCTTTGATGACGGCTCCGCCGACGAAACTGGGCCGGCGGCGGAGGTGGCCGCCCGTTACGGCACCAATCATCATGTGCTCCACTTGACTCCCGATCTTGGAGCGTTGTTCGAGTCCGCTGGCCCCACCTTCGACGAGCCGATGGCGGATCCGGCTGCGCTCTTGACCTTCGCGATCGCTCGTGAGACTCGACGGCATGTGCCGGTTGTGCTTAATGGCGAAGGCGGCGACGAGGTGTTTGGTGGCTACCGCCGCCATCACGCGGCTTGGTGGGCGGGCTCTTTTCCCCTATCGCACCCGTTCGTCTCCGGTTTTGCGCGTTCGATCGGCTCCTCCCTGCCGCAGCCGGGCCGGTTCCGCTCCCGCTACGCTTATTTCCATCGTCTTGTCCGTGGCCTTGGAGCAGGGCTCGCTGAACGCGCCCTGCTGTGGAGCGCCGACAGTTTCACCGATGGCGACAAGCGCGCCATGCCGGGCGGTGGAACGTTACCGGACACTGAAGCGTTGGTCGCGCAAAGGCTTTCGCCCTATGCCGGGACGGACTTGGTGCGCCAGATCATGGCTCTGGATTTCACTATGGCCATGAGTGATGGTCTGCTCTCTCGCCTCGATTTGGCCACCATGGCCCATGGTCTTGAGGGACGATGCATTTTTACCGATCACCATTTGATTGAGCTGGCGGCTCGATTGCCTTCCCGCGCTCTGTTCGCCGGAAGTCGCACCAAGGCAGTGTTGCGAAAGGTGGCGAGCCGGTACCTTCCGCCCGGCATCGTTACCGCGCCGAAGCGCGGCTTCGAGTTGCCCCTGATCGCCTGGCTGCGTGGACCAGCGCGCGAAGCGCTCCAAGACCTATGCCTAGC
>JBAXKX010000327.1:0-3096 GCA_037135115.1 Rhodospirillaceae bacterium | reverse complement strand
AACAATTATCAGGGAAATAATCGTCAAGAGGGAATTATGCAAGGAAGTATGGGCACAGCATATTTATTAAATCACAATGTGAGAGCTGGGATCGATTACACCCATAAGAAAAAGGACGCCACTCCATCATCTTCATCATTTGATCAACGGATAACCATGTTGCGCTTGAGGGGAGCGATGTGACAGTATCGGTTCTATTCTGATTTTTGCCCGCCTCTCGGGTTAACGCAGACGCCTACAATGGGTAGATAGCCCAATGGTATTAATTTGGCGTAACCGTTGGCAATTTCGCGAGAGCTGCACCCACATCAGGCAGGTGTCAGCGTTAACCCGATTGGCAAGGTTTGTTGATGGAGTAGAGAATGAGCGAAGTCACGCTGGCGGCAATCGCAACTTTCAGACCCAGTCACAAATATCAACCGTGTGTGCGTAGAGCGGTGCCGAAAGTATTTGCCTTAATTTGTTTCCTGCTGGTCGGCACCGGATTGGCTACCATTTCAACTGAGGCGCGAGCCTTCGACACTCCCATCTACATTCTCGGATCAGGCGACAAGCTGCGCGTAAGTGTATTCGGCGAGCCTGACCTGTCAGTAGACGTCGAGGTGGACGGCAGCGGAGCCGTGTCACTGCCGCTGATCGGTCAGGTCAAGGCTGGAGGAAGTGCGGTACGCCAGCTTGAGAGCGAAGTAATCAAGCTACTGCGTGATGGATATCTGATTAATCCACGAGTCAGCGTCGAAGTTCTGAATTACCGGCCGTTCTTTATTCTTGGGGAAGTCAGGACGCCAGGAAGCTACCCTTACGTCAACGGCATGACCACCCTGAACGCAGTCGCATTGGCAGGGGGCTATACCTATCGGGCGAGGACCGAAAACATCAGTGTCATTCATGCCAGCGATCGGAATAGGGTGGAGCACCCAACAAGCGAAGACGGGGCGGTGCTGCCGGGTGACATTGTTCGAGTTCCTGAACGGTATTTTTAGCCAAGGATTTACGCTTAGTGCCCCCTCTTCGGATCGCCATTGTTGAACCTGCCGGACATGACAATTCCCTCGGCAGCTTTTACGAGCGGGCTTTCAGGAAGCTGGGGCAAACTGTTGGACGTTTTGCTCCGGTTGCTGCCTTGTCGCCATGGCCGGGCGGTTCGGCGAATTTAATTAGGCGTATCGTCCGCGCCCTTGGTTTAGACGACGCACCCGCCTTGTGGCACCGAGCCTTTGTTGCCGTTGCTGCCTTTCGACCGGACTTGATTATCTTCACCCGCTGTGAAACGGCACCGGCGGAGGCCATTGAGCGCCTCAAGGATGAAACCGGCAGCCCGTGCTGGAATATATACACCGACCATCCGCTGGCGATACCCGGTCGTGCCGCGATACGGATGGCGCCATTCTATGGTGTCTTTTCCGTACTTTTCACCAATGATCGGAATTTGATTCCAGTCTTTCAGCAATTGGGGGCAGGCGATGTCCGATGGCTGCCGTTCGGCTATGATCCCGATGTCCACCGCCCGGTGCCCTGCGCGGGGATGCGTAGCGGCATTGCCTATATCGGCGGGTGGGGACCACTGGTTGAAACATGGCTCGAGCCGCTTGTCCCCCTTGGCCTGCGAATATATGGCCCAGGCTGGCATCGTTTGAGTCGCTATGGTCCGTTGGCTGGCTGCTGGTGCAAATACGAGGGGTGGGGGCGTGATATGACCACGGCCCTGGCACGCCACTGGTTCGCCGTCAATCTGGCCCGGGCCGAGCATGGCTGCGCCGTCACCATGAAACCATTTGAAATCGCCGCTTGCGGTAGCTTCTGTCTCATGAACGACATTCCCGAGGCGAAACAGATTTTTGTTCCGGACCGGGACTTCGTCTATTTTAGCGGCAAGGACCAAATGGTTGCTCAAGCCCGGTCGTTACTGTCTGACCCCGGAACATGTACTCGGCTGATGGCTGCGGCCCACCGGCGCGGTCGGTCCTGCTCGTATGATCATCGGGCGCGGGTATTGCTGGATTTTGAGGAGACCGGCCGTTATATAGATGATGCAGCTTGGTTTCCACCTGATGAGGACGCTCTTCCACCGGCCAGATAATATACGGCTAGATGCATCAGGTAAAACTTGACTGCCCCGGCGGCACAAATCGCGAAATTGCTTTCCAGCAATGCAAACATATTCAACCAGATTTGGCTGTATACAATGATCGAAAAAACTGGGGCCCGAGCATACGAGCTACGGAAGGCGCAATAACTCCACTTCATGAGCAGCCCCAGCACAAGGGCCAAAGGCGGACCGAGGAAGGGGCCGAAATTCCAGACCAGTTCACCTACCAGTGTAATGCCGGTCGATGATACGTCATCCGAGTTCCGTTCGAATATTTCGTGGGTAACTTGGGTGCCGAGGGCAATCGTCGGCTTGTCCAACCAAAAAAAGCGCGGAATGAAACTAACCACAGTCAGAAAATAGCTGTAACCATATAGAGGGGTAACGCCCTCCTCAAGGCGCCGAAGAATATTGCTGACAATGGTAATATTCTGCATCCGCACCTGAAAGTACTCAGTAGCAAGAAGCGCTGTCTCGCTGGTGCCTACATCAAACAGGGCTGACGCCGCGTCAGAATAAGCCGAAAGTGATGTGAGTAGGCTTTGATTGTATTGCTGCTGATTAGCCAATATATTACCACGCCACGCATAGTTGATAGGAAGAACTATTCCTAACACCAGCGGCAGCGCAATCAGGCTCGCTATGGCCATTTTTAAGGTAATCAACCTATTCGTATAGTTATAAACAAATGCGATCCAGATAATGGGCATCATCATCATGGTCTTTGAACCGGAAGCAAACGATGTCCCCGTGAAAATGAGAAAGGATATCGTGAACACCAAAGACCACCGTCTGGCGCTAAAACTGCTTTTGAAGGCGTAGACTGCGGGGATGATCAGGGATACGACCGGCATTGGCGACAGGGCGCCGATGGCCGACATAGTCAACATATCGGAGGTTGTCTCGGAGACTTGAAAGTACATATCAAGACTAATTCTTGCTATAACATAGACTAGCGACAATGTAAAATATATGACGAAAAGCGCAAAATATGATCGATCATCATC
>JBAXKX010000326.1:0-3111 GCA_037135115.1 Rhodospirillaceae bacterium | reverse complement strand
GGCGCGGTCTTGGTGCCGGTCTGTCGCCTTCAAGGCCAAGAAATTGTTTTGCGAACTCGAAAGCTTCGGCAACAGAACATTTGCGGACGTGCTGGATAAGTTGGAGTGGCCCGCCACCTGCGTCGTCCTCGTGGGACTTCCACAAGCCACGTTTGGGGCCGTGTCCAATCTCTATACTCAGGCTTCCATTGGTGCCGTATCGCCAATTATGGGCTGACGATAGCGAACGATTTGGCTCGCCGAGCAAATTTTGTGTCAGGAACTCAATGTTTTGTTTGAGCCGGTTGACGATTTCATCGGTGTTATTACTGAACATTTCGTGCCCTTTTACGGGCGGCGATGTGATGTTACGGCTTTTTGGCGAGATTTTTATTGAACGGGCGGTGCCGTTCTCGTAAAATCTGCACCTAATTACCGCGACGGGACAACGTCGCTAGTCTACGCGAAACACCCCAGCTTGGCAGTAGGGGTGTTTTTGCGTTGTGGCATTGGCCACACCTAACTGACTATCCGGTTAGCTTCCCGATGGCAAGAGAAATTTTGCCCTTCGTGTGACGCTAGTTAATTTGAGGAAACAAATTGTATTGTTTTCGGCCACGGCGTAAAGACGTTCACCGTCTGTGAACCTCTGCCACCGGCCATTTTCCCAAATATTTTTGGTCAAGCGCGCGCGACATACTTCAGAAGATCTATCGCCGACCACCTCAACCCCGCCGAATTCCGTACCAGTACGGAAACTCCGTAACATCTCAAAAAGTGATGCTGATAGCATGAGGCAATCCGGGGCACTCTATTTCGGCTCATTTTGGGCATGAGGCGGGGGCAGTGTTGGCCTTCCGGTCACATGACCTGGCCCGGTTGTTGCTGCGATGTCCCGTCAGGGCGGATTCTATCCTGTACCGGCGGCGGTTCGGATGATGTCGCCGATGGGAGGAACGGTTACTCCTGGCATGTAGAAGCGGCTGCCGAGATAGTCCCAGAAAGAAATGCCGTGCTTGCGCAGAGTCTTGATAATCGAGGCGAAAGTATCGCGGCATCGAAGACCCTCGTCGCCACGCGTTCCGCCGCTGATCTTGCGCTTTTCGACCCGAGCTCGGATGTCGCCTTCCGAGCCGTTGGTGTGCAAGGGCGTGTCCGGGCGGTCGAGCACGCGGAGCAATTTCTCCCGGATTGCCAGGAGGCTGTCGAGCACCTCGTCGAGGGCGGCAAAGCTGTGTTTATATATTCGGGTGGCACTTCTGCGTCGCCTTCTTCTTCAGTCGCCAATGTAATGTCATCAAAAGACCACAGGTCAGGTTGCTGTCCCTGATGGGAGGGAGTTCGATCTGGGGACTGTTTCATTTGCGTGGATTGCTCAGTGCGTCCGCCCGATGCATTGGCGCTAATCAGATAAACAGCGCCATCACGACCCCGCCCTTTACCTAAAACGCCTTGATCAATCAGATCGTCACGGGTTGCCCAATAATCTTGGTCGGTTATCATGGGCGCGGTAATACGAAGCGTGTCCAGCAACCTGCCGTTGCCGATGGTCGAACCGTCTGAAGGCACGGTCTGAAGGATGAGTTGCTTGATGCTATCGGACATTATGCCTTCCAACCCTGGCTGGGGTAACCGCCGCCAGATTATCAAATCTGGGCTACCCTGACAGCACTCAGAGCCGTGATCATCAAGTCCCTTGTCTGCGACCCAATCCAACCTTCAAAGCCAATTCAGATCTACGCTTTGCATAGTTCGGGGCGACAATCGGATAATCATCAGGAAGGTCCCACTTCTTTCGGTATTCGTCAGGTGTCAAGCCGTAGGCCGATGCTAGGTGCCTCTTTAGCATCTTCAGTTTTTTGCCATCTTCAAGGCAAATAATAAATTCAGGCGTAACCGATTTCTTGATTGGCACAGCAGGCTTCAGGATAGCAGCAGGTTCCTCTTGCTCCTGTGGCTTTCCGAGGTTTGTGAGGGATTGGCGTACGATGCTGATCAGTTTCGGAATATCTGAAATAGGAATGGCATTCCGGCTCACATAGGCGGCCACAAGTTGGCCAGTCAGTTCGATCAGTTTAGCTTCCATCGTCTCCCCCAGTCCAATCAGCATTACAAAGAATGCCCTGGAAAATTTTATACAGGCGTTTTGAAGCATCGACAAGGAAAAGTATTATGGCATCACCGCCAGTATGAAGTGGATATTTTGCTATAATCATGTTGCAATAAATGGCTTCTTGGCAGGTTTGTAGGCAATCGCTCGATGCTCGGCACAATATGTCATTTAAATATCGATGGCTTAAACGCAAAAATGAAAGTTATATTTCTTATGATAACCAAAAGGCCATTTGCACATACGTTCTGTAATTGTGAGTAATGCTGGTAAGCGTGATGTTATTGTTTTGTTTTCTATTGGTGATGGGCATCCATATAGCCTTAGGCGGTGTGCTTTACCGATCACAGCGTTGCTGCTTGTGTTCCCCAATATCTCGGCGATTTCACTGGCAGGCTTTCCCTCGCCCCATAATGTTTTGAGCACTTCAATCTGCTCGTCGCTCCAACTCATCTGTTCCCCTTCTCGTAAACCAGAAGGCCCACCATACAGTAGTATGGCTCGTCCATGTGAACTCGCTAATCCGGCACCCGAGCCACATCATCGAGAAGCTGCTGATATCTGGCAGGATCAAAGGCTCGGCGGTCAGACGCCGTCAACTTCACTTACCTCATTGGCCTGTGATGGAGGGATGCGTGTTTTCGGTAGTTTGCTCTCATCCACAGGCTCGCGTGGATTACCGTCCAGATCAATAATCAGCTCGACGCAGGTGCTCAATCGGTGCTCAACTGTCCAGGTCACAACCCAACTTTCAACCGGATAGCAACTTGAACACCGAAAGCACATGGCGCACCGTCTCTGCGGCAGCAAAAATCCTACACGTCTCCCAGCAGGCGATACGTAAACGCTTGATTCGTGGGACTATTAACAGCCGCATGAACAACCAGGGGGTTGTCATGGTTGAGGTTGAGGTGCCGTTGCCTGAGTGGCACTCAAGCGAACAGGAATCCGGTGCTCAACTGCGTATGGTTGCGGTCATTTCGGGGACGGTGGTCTCGATGCGGGGTTTGGAGAGGTTCCAG
>JBAXKX010000325.1:0-3115 GCA_037135115.1 Rhodospirillaceae bacterium | reverse complement strand
GGCGTCTCGGTCGGCGTCTCGGTCGGCGTCTCGGTCGGGGTCTCGGTCGGAGTCTCGGATGGATCGAGGGTCAGTGTCGTTTTTCCACCCGTTGCACATAGAGGCCCGTCACTTACTATCCGCAAATTCAGAAAGGAGCGATTGACTCTCGAGCATCTAGTTGATTATGGCAGTATTTCACCGCAATGCGCCGATGTAGTCCAGGTTGTTGCGGCCTGCCGTTGCAATATTTTGGTTTCTGGCGGTACTGGTAGTGGCAAGACGACTATTTTGAATTGTCTCGCAAACTATATTAACGAGGGTGAACGCATTGTAACCTGCGAGGACGTTGCAGAATTGCAGCTGCAGCAACCACATGTGGTAAGCTTGGAGACCAGACCCAAGAATATTGAGGGCGCCGGCGAGGTGTCAATGCGCGATCTTGTCAAGGCCTGCCTTCGTATGCGGCCGGAGCGAATTATAGTCGGCGAGGTACGTGGGCCAGAAGCATTCGATTTGCTACAGGCGATGAACACAGGCCATGATGGATCAATGGGCACAGTTCATGCCAACAATCCCCGCGAGGCTTTGAACCGTATCGAGCACATGATTGCCATGGGCAATTTTAATTTGCCCACGAAAAGTGTCCGCGAGCAAATTGCAACATCGGTTGACATTGTAATCCATGTCCAACGCTTGCGCGACGGTACGCGCAAGGTAACTCACCTGACCGAGGTCATGGGCATGGAGGGCGATGTTGTGATAATGCAGGATCTGTTCGTTTATGAGTATGTCGGCGAGCAAGATGATGGCCGCCTGATTGGTTCGCTGCGCTCCACTGGCGTGCAACCCCATTGCCTTGATAAGGCACGCTACTATGGTTTAGCGGAAAAGTTGGTGGCGGCGACAAGCGAAACATCCGCAGTAAATGCCACCCCAGAAAAAGACAAACCGCCCGCCGACCGCCGGCTCAAGCGCAGATAGCCCACTTCACATTTGATTGGATATAGTATGCGCTATCTCCAGGATCGCCCTCCCTGATAAGGACATTACCAGGATACAATACCTTTCGGTCTAAGATTTGATTTGCATTAAGTCCAGCCATTTCATAATCCTATAGTGCAAAGTTATACCAACCGCCCGAGACGAAGACTCGTGGCGTTGGTATAACTCAGGCTTTACTGAGGACGCTACCCTGATCGAGGACCATACCGACCTCGCCTCCCCCAAGCAAGGCGCAGCCGCTGACGCCGCGAATACCCGACAAATAACCCTGAAGCGGCCGGATCATGACAAGATGCTGGCCCAACAACTCATCGACAACTAACGCGACCCGTTTTGCCTCATTGCCGATGATGACAAACAAGGTCGTCGCGGTTTTGGCGGCATCAAAGTTTTCAGGCGCGCAGAAGATGTCGGGGTGGAGTTCGTTGCCGTGGGGGCGACTTTTCTTGAGATAATGCACCGGCAGTACTTCATCCCGACTCAGCCTGAGCATGTGACGACCGCGCTCGGCCGAAACCTGCATCATGGCGTCTTTGCCAGTATAAAGAATGCGCTGGACGATTTCGATGGGAAGAACGTAAAGCACCCGGCCAACCCGGGCCACCATGGCATCGAGTACCGCTGCGGACAGCGGCACGGTCATGTGGAAGCGCAATCCGCCGGCGAGCGGAACGGTGATGCGCAGATCGCCGCCTTTAGCCCGCAGCCTATTGCGGAATTCGGCGAAATCGACGCCGCTGCCAGCATCAAAGTTACTGGTGACGCCATATCCCCGGCGCATGATCGCGTCAAGCAGCGGGCCGGTCTCTTTCCAGCCCAACCGGCGCACGCGCTGTGTCACGCGAGCAAGGTCGATGCCGGCCCCATCGTCCTCAAGGGTGATTGCGACGTGATCATTGGCCTTCGACACCCCGATCCGCAACCGCCCCTGCTCACTCTTGCCAGCAGCATGACGACTCACCGGCGGCTCCAGGCTCTCACCCAGGCAAAAACTGGCAAGCAGGCGCAATGGCTGATCAAGGGACTCCAGCGTCGTCACGTCAATCATCTGGTCGTCGCCCTCGGTGGTGATCGCGACCTGTCGCCCATCCTGACGCGCTCGGGACTCCAGGAGAGCGACCAGCGGCCGCAACACCACCTTGGCCGGGCGCGAGCGCAAGGCCACCACCTCTTCCTGAAGACGGCCGGAAACACTGTTGAGCCGGGACTCAAGCTTGACAATCTCCTCAATCCGCTGAGTTAACGACGCAAGGCCGTGGCGGATGATCGCTTCAACTTTGGGCGAGTGGCTATTTAAGCGGCGCAATTCGGCGATGATCGGCCGGGCGAGGTCGTCTTCGATCAAATCGGCCAGCATGTGATGGATCATGGCCAAACCGGTGACAATCTCGCCAACCGCCTCCAGGGTGTCGCCTGAGGGCGCGTCATGGGTCGCGGCCAGTTCAGGCTCGGAGCACTCGGGGCGGAAAGATGGAGCCACCGGCGCGTTGCCTCGAGGGCCGATCAATGCCCGCTCGATCCGCAGCGCCTGCCCCAATGGATCAAGCTCATTCAACGCCAGATCGAACAGTCGCTCGCCCAAAGGCGAACTGAGCAAAAAATCGAAAAGGGTAATATCGCCATCGAACACGGTAAGATTGCTGATGGCTTGGGCGGCACCGGACTTGATCCAGCTATAGAAATTAGCGGCTATCATGGCATTGCCGGTCAGATTGACCCGGACGATGTAGAAGTGTTGGCCCATATCCAGCGCAGTGCGGATCGATTTCACGCTATCCGGGGTCAGTACCTTGAGGAAGGACAGCGGCAGGCCCAGCAAATCCCCGACGGTCGCCGCCGTTTCCGTACCGCTGATGACGAAGCCCACGTCGGCCGCATCAGTGAGCAGACGCTCGATCGGGGCGAAATCAGGCCGACGGCCAGAGCGGACGTCACCGAATGTCGCCCCCATCACCTCGAGGTAGGCATCAACGAAGCGTTGGAGAACCTGACCCGCTTTCAACGCTCCCATCTCAACGCGGGCAAACATGTCGACTAGCGCGATGCTGAGATCACCTGCCTTTTCAAGGCCATAATGCTGGCAAGCGTGAAAAACTCGCCGCAGTAGCTCATTGATCCGCGCGCACACCAG
>JBAXKX010000324.1:0-3116 GCA_037135115.1 Rhodospirillaceae bacterium | reverse complement strand
CCAGTTCAACATGAAGTATGTGGAACAGGCCGGGTTGGTGAAATTCGACTTTCTCGGCCTAAAGACGCTGACGGTAATCCAAAAGGCGATCGAGCTGGCGGGCGGATGCATCGACATCTCGGCGCTGCCGCTGGACGATGAGAAAACCTACGCCATGCTGAGCCGGGCCGAAAGCACGGGTGTGTTCCAGTTGGAAGGATCGGGCATGCGTGACGTGATGCGCCGGCTCAAACCTAACCGTTTCGAGGACATCATTGCCCTGGTTGCGCTTTATCGTCCCGGCCCGATGGACAACATTCCCAAATATATTGCAGTCAAGAAGGGCGATGAACCGGCCGATTACCTACATCCGTCGCTGGAGGGCATCCTGAAAGAGACCTTCGGCATCATGATTTATCAAGAACAGGTGATGCAGATCGCCCAAGTACTGTCTGGCTATTCGCTTGGCGGAGCCGACCTGCTGCGCCGCGCCATGGGTAAAAAGATTGCAAAGGAAATGGAGGATCAGCGCCAGATGTTTATTGAAGGCGCAAATACCAAGCACAACGTCGACGCAGCAAAGGCCGGCATGATTTTCGATCAGGTCAATAAATTCGCCGGCTATGGATTTAATAAAAGCCACGCGGCGGCCTATGCCCTGGTCGCCTACCAGACGGCATGGCTGAAAGCCAACCACGCTGTGGCATTTTTGGCGGCATCAATGACACTCGACCTTGCTAACACCGACAAGCTCAACGTCTTCCGTCAAGAACTGGTGCGGGCGAGAATCAAACTGCTTTCACCCGATATCAACAAATCAGCTGATACCTTTACCGTTGAGCGGCTAGCTGGCGGCGAAGGTGCTATTCGCTATGCCCTGGCTGCAGTGAAGGGAGTCGGCGCTGCAGCGATGAAGGTGCTGGTCACGGAACGTCAGAGCGGCGGCCCCTACCGCGATCTTTTCGATTTTGCCCGAAGACTCGACACTAAGTCGGTAAACAAGCGTCAATTGGAAAACTTAACCAAAGCTGGCGCCTTTGATGAGCTAGAGCCCAACCGGGCGCGGGTACTGGCCGGGGTCGAAACCATGATGCGCTATGGCCAAGCGGTGACAGCGGAACGCCAGAGCGGTCAGACCAGTCTGTTCGGTGGCAATGGCGGATTTGTCCTAAAAGAGCCAGATTTGCCCGCCGTCGCTGCGTGGGATGCACTGGAAAAGCTTAAACACGAGTTTGACGCCATCGGCTTTTACCTTTCCGCCCATCCGCTCGACGCCTATTCGCTGCCGCTGGGTCGGCTCAAGGTGGTACGGATGGCCGATCTCCCGGCCCAACTATCGCGCGGAGGCTCCACCCGTTACATAATGGCCGGGATTATCGTCAGCCGTCAGGAACGCACCGCCAAGAGTGGCAACCGCTTCGCCTTCGCCCAGTTATCCGACGCTAGCGGCGTCTTTGAAGTTACCCTGTTCCAAGAAGTACTGGCCCAGTGCCGCAACTTGTTGGAAGCCGGTCGGGCGGTGATCCTCACGGTCGACGTACAGCGCCAGGGCGAGGAGTTGCGCCTTACCTGTCAAGAAGTCACGTCGCTAGAAGAGGCGGTTGCCACCGTCGTCGAGGGCATTCAACTAACGCTCAACAGCTCCCGGCCGCTGCCGGGCATTAAGGCCACCATCGACCAGCTCGGTTGCGGCAAGGGCCGCATCAGCATAGTCGTCGAAACCGGACCCTTTAGTGAAGTAGAACTGGCCCTTCCCGGCACCTTCGCCATCACCCACAAAGCCCGCAGCTCCCTAAAGGCAATGGTTGGGGTGGAAATGTGTGACGTTTGAATGAATTAGTAAGCCTATGCTTTTGGAATTCTTATATGGTGCATGATTGCAGCCATGGATCTGTTAGTATGAAGCTGATTATCTATCAGAGGCGATAATAATATGCCGCCAGTACTACCTTCGCCTTGAACTCTGAGGTGTGCTTTTTGCGAACTTGCGTCATGTTATGCTCCTGTGGTTGTGCCATTTATAGGAGCAGGACCCTCTCCGCCAGCTATCCGACAAGCCAGCTCCAACCATTATTGACCGCATTCTAGCGATGCCAGGACAGGCCACCGGACATTTAGGACAGTTAACTTCTTTTTCGCTTGAATTTACGAAACAACGTGATAAAAATTTCTGAGTTTGCAACGTAAATTTAGGAGAAGCCCAGTGAAGATAAAACTCTTGGTAGCGGTGATCTGGAGCATGTTTGCGCTCGCACTCCCCGCAATAGCTGGTGAACTCGGTAGCCGCGAGGAGGCGCAGGCCATGTGCGAGAAGGCGGCAGCCTTGATCAAAGCCGATGGTATTGAGAAGGTCGTTGTCAAGTTCCAGGACAAAGAAGGCGGCTTTATCGATCGTGATCTTTATGTCTTCGTTCTGGACGGCAAGGGCGTGTTTCTGGCCCACGGTGCAAAGCCAGTCCTGATCGGCAAGGGTGGCCTGGAAATGAAGGACGTCACCGGCTTTCCTCTGATTCGCGCCTTTATGGATGTCAAAGATAAGGGCTGGGTTGACTACAAATGGCCCCATTTTGTCGATAAGAACAATATTAAGGACAAATCATCCTACATCATCAAGGTCGGAGAATACACAGTCGGCGTTGGTTATTATAAAAATTGAGCATCATTGACACTTCGCTTCTACAAGATATTGAGAAGGGCCAATGATACAAATTCTCCCAAAGGCATCGATCCGAACCAAGAACCTGATCGGCCAGATGGTCAGCATATTGCTCGTCGCAATGATTGGTGGTGCGTCCTATCTGCTCTCGAACACCATTTCAGTAGCGGTCGGGGAAAGCCAGGTCGCGGCGCGGACGGTGGCGACGGTGGACAGAGCGACCATCAACCTGACGCAGTCGCTGGCCCTTCTTTATCGCGCCTTGAACGCCAAGCAGAGCAATATTGAGCAAAAAATTGTCGAGGAGATCGCTGATTCGGCAACCAAATTTTTTAAGATTGCGAAATCCCTGATTGATGGATTCGACGCTAATAATCTCAGTGTCGATGCAAATACGATCGAAACCTTTCGCAAGAATTTCTCGGGATGCGACGATAGCTTCAAACAGTCGAGGGAACTGGTTGTCGATGACGCCTCGATG
>JBAXKX010000323.1:0-3118 GCA_037135115.1 Rhodospirillaceae bacterium | reverse complement strand
CCACCCGACCCCGGCCCAGCAAGCAAGATGTCACTATCCTGGGACATGGAAACCGCGTTAACTTGCCACATTGATCGATGAGCCGCCTGTGAGTTATCAGTAACAATGAGTTATCAGTCACAACATTCAGATTGCCGAGCGCCAAAATAAGTGAAGAAACACCACTGAGGAGGACACCACCAGATGCCCTATTCTCGACCCGCCGCTCTGGTCAGCACTGACTGGTTGGGCACCCACCTGAACGCCCCCGATGTCAGAGTCGTCGATGGAACCTATTTCACGCGAGAGAGCGGCCGCGACGCCCTGGCCGAGTACAAGACCTGTCATATCCCCGGAGCGGTGCATTTCGATATCGACGAAATCGCCGAAAGCGGTTCAGATTTACCGCACATGCTACCTACGCCAGATAAATTCTCCTCGCGGATGCGCAGTAAGGGCCTGGGCGACGGCAATCGAATCGTAGTCTATGATGCCCATGGCCTGTTTTCGGCGGCCCGAGTTTGGTGGATGCTGCGCGTTTTCGGCCACCGCGACGTGGCGGTGCTAGATGGCGGCCTGCCAAAATGGCTAGCCGAGCGGCGCCCGGTTGAAGACCTGCCGCCGGTGCCGCGCCTGCGTCACTTCAACGCCACCTATGACCACACCCTGGTCCACGAAGCTGAGCAGATTCTTGCCAACCTAACCAGCCAAAGCGAACAGATAATCGACGCCCGCAGCAGCGAACGCTTCAAGGGCACCATAGCTGAACCATGGCCGGGCCGCCGCCTCGGCCACATCCCAGGCTCGCTCAACCTGCCATACACCGAACTTTTCGACCCCAAAAATGGCACCATGCTACCAGCCGATGAGCTGATGGCCCGGTTCCAAGCCGCTGGTGTCGACCTGAGCCGGCCGATCACCACCACCTGCGGCAGCGGCATCACCGCCTGCGTGCTGGCGCTCGCCCTGCACCAAATCGGCCGCGACGATGTTGCCGTATATGATGGCGCCTGGGCGGAATGGGGCCTGCGGCAAGACCTGCCGACGGCTGTTGCCGCCTGAACCAGGTGCCACAAAGCCCCCCCGGCGGCCAGATTCCGCCGGGGAAACTCCGTGTCGTAGTCACCTACCTAGAGATGAATACCGCACCGAAGGAGCTACCTGGACCGCCGCCCGTCGCCGGTTTGATCCTGCGCCGAATCCAAAACCCCGGCGTTGCAGGCTATAGATTCCTTTATAATGGAGTGGGGGAGCACTGGCTGTGGCACGAACGGCGCTCCATCACCGACGCTGCGCTAGCCGCCATACTTGACGATCCCGGAACCGAATTGCTGGTGCTGGTTGCAAATGGCCGCATCGCAGGATTCGCCGAACTCGACCGCCGACCCGACCCCAACGTCAAGCTCGCCTATTTCGGCCTGTTGCCGCGCTATCTCGGCCATGGTCTCGGCCCTTGGCTGCTCGCCCACGCTATTTACCATGCCTGGAGCGAACCGCCACCGCGCCGATTGCTGGTTAACACCACGAACTTCGACCACCCAGCGGCCTTGAAGCTCTATCACCGCGCCGGCTTTTTCGCAGTCAAGAGAGTAATCCGGGATATTGGCGACCCCCGGCTTATGGGGCTGCTGCCACTGACCGCCGCCCCTCATGTGGAACTAGCGACGTTTTATACCAATGGCAGGCTAATGACTCGGTAACTGCCGCAAAAAAGCCCTGGTGCGCTCATGTACTGGGCTAGTAAAGAAAGTATGCGGCAACGCATCCTCGATAATTTCGCCCTGATCCATGAACAATACCCGATCGGCGACATTGCGGGCAAAGCCCATCTCGTGAGTAACCACCAGCATGGTCATACCGCAACCGGCAAGACCGACCATCACATCAAGCACTTCTTTAACCATCTCGGGATCGAGCGCCGATGTCGGCTCATCGAACAACATGATCTTGGGCTTCATACAAAGAGCGCGGGCAATCGCCACCCGCTGCTGCTGACCACCCGAGAGCTGACCCGGATACTTATGGGCCTGCTCAGGAATACGGACCCGCTCCAAGAAGGCCATGGCCATCGCCTCGGCCTCAACCTTAGACTGACGGCGAACCCGGACTGGGGCCAAAGTACAGTTTTCCAGCACCGTCAGGTGAGGGAAAAGATTGAACTGCTGAAACACCATGCCAACCTCGCGCCGGACCGCATCGACGCAATTGAGGTTATCGGTCAACTCGATACCGTCAACCTCGATCCGGCCCTGTTGATTCAGTTCCAGCCGGTTGATGCAGCGGATCAACGTTGACTTGCCCGACCCGGACGGCCCGCAAATCACGATCCGCTCGCCCCGCGTCACCTCGAGGTCGATGCCGCGCAGCACATGGCAAGCACCATACCATTTGTGCATAGCCGTCATTCGGATAACGATTTCTTGCCGCTCAGTCATCATGCCCCCCGACTGCGCTGTAAATCGGCTTCCAGCCACCGGCTATAGCGCGACAAGGCATAACAAAAGATGAAATAGATCACCGCGATGAACAGGTAAGCCTCGCGGAAAAAGCCATGCCAGCCGGCATCGGTAAGCGCCGTCTTGGCGGTGCGCAGTAGATCAAACAGACCAATCACCAGCACCAACGAAGTATCCTTGAAAAAGGCGATAAAGGTGTTGACCAGCGATGGAATCGCTGCCGTCAGCGCCTGGGGCAGGATCACCGAGGCCATCTTTCGCCAATAGCCGAGACCGAGCGCCTCGGCTGCCTCGTCCTGGCCTTTGGCAACCGCCTGCAGGCCACCCCGCACTACTTCGGCGAGATAAGCCGAAGCAAAAACAATAAAGGCGATCTGGGCACGCAACAATTTGTCGATGCTGACGCCAACCGGCAGGAACAAAGGCACCATCACCGAGGCCAGGAACAGCAGGCTGATCAACGGCACACCGCGAATAAGCTCGATCCAGCCGATGCAAAACCAGCGCACCAACGGCAACTGCGAGCGCCGCCCCAGCGCCAGCGCGACCGCTAGCGGAGACGCCACCACCAGCCCCACCACAGCTAGGCCGAGGGTCAGAGGCAGCCCCCCCCACATCCGGTTCTCGACCACCGGCAGCCCCAACACGCCCCCCGCCATCAAAAACCAGATCAGCGCCAGCCC
>JBAXKX010000322.1:0-3147 GCA_037135115.1 Rhodospirillaceae bacterium | reverse complement strand
GTCGGAAATCATTGGTGTCAAAGTGACCCTGATTCCAACCCGGACCTTTGAAGAGACGCTGAAATTCGCAAAGGCGCGGCGCTGCGACTTGATCCCCTTAGCTGCGGAAACACCGGAACGCAAACAGTTTCTGGACTTCAGCCATCCCTATCTCACCTTTCCGATCGTCATTTCTACCCGCCTAAGTCAACCTTATATAGCTGATTTGCAGCTATTTATGAATGAACCAATCGGTGCGGTCAAGAGTACCGTGTTTATCAATGCCTTACGGACACGCTATCCGAAGGCTAACGTCATTGATTTCGATGACAATCTGGAAGGGCTCAGACAGGTCCAGGACGGCAAACTGTTCGGCTTCGTTAGCGCCTTGCCCATTATCAGCTACCTGACCCAGTCCGCAGGACTGATTGATCTCAAGGTGGCGGGACAATTGGAGGATAAATTCGAATTGACCATTGCCACTCGCAATGATGAACCATTGCTGCACGAAATATTTCAAGCGGCCATCGACGCATGGTCTCCGCAGCGACGCCAGGAAATCGTCAACCACTGGCTCTCCGTCCGGGTCGAACAGGGCTTCGATTACGTCCTTATGTGGAAGATTGTTGGCGCAGCCGCCGGCATCATTGGTGGAGGTGTATTGTGGATCCGGCAACTAGCCAGGTGGAACCGAGAGATCACGGAGAAGAACGTTCAGTTGGCTGAAGCCAACGCCATCGTGCTGGCGATGGCGCGTACCGATGGCCTGACCGGAATCGCCAACCGCCGCTGGTTCGACGAATCGCTTGCCCAGGAATTGGCCCGAGCCATTCGATCGCAGACCTCCATCGGCCTCCTGTTGATAGACATCGACTGCTTCAAGCTGTTCAACGACAATTATGGTCACTCGGCGGGAGACGACTGCCTGAGGATCGTGGCCCAGGCGCTGCAGGGGATCGTCAAGCGCCCTCCCGATCTGGTTGCCCGCTACGGTGGCGAGGAAATAGTCTGCATTCTGCCCGGCACCGATAGTACGGGGGTGGAGGCGGTAGGCAACGACATCCTCGACGCTGTTCGCGCATTGGCCATTCCCCACGCCTTATCCAAGGCTAGCGACATCGTTACAGTGAGTAGCGGCGGGATTTCGATCATCCCCAAGGCAGGGATGACGCCCAGGCAGGTGATTAAGGCGGTGGACGCCATGCTTTATGTCTCAAAAGAGGCAGGACGTAACCGTCTCACCATGGGAGAAGAGGAATTATGATCACAGGACCAAAAAACGAGATACAGGAGATTGCCAATCTGCGACGAGTCCTTGCTGGAGACCGTCCACCACCATCTCTACTCTTCGGCACGTTCCACCAAACCATTTGCCACCGTCACCAACCGTTCATCACCCTTCACCACCATGGGCCACAATCATAACAAGATTAATCACAAGGATATTCCTAACGACCTCTCAAAACAGTCAGCCGCTCAATCCACGAAGATCTGGATGCAAAGTCAGTTTCGATGATCAAGCACAAGATTAGGAAAGCCCACCAATATGATGCAAAACATCACTGATTTCTAGGAAGACGACCACAACCCATTTTCAAAGTCACCACCAACGTTGGCCCAATGTTCTCTACGATCATAAACAAAAGTCAGTCAGCTGCTCCTCAGCGGCCCGCGTTCCTTAAGCCAGTAGGAAATCACCGCCTCCCCGAGCCGGGCGATCAGGGCGCCCTCGCTTTCCGCACGGGCTGGTTTGTCGCTCGGCTTGACGAACTTGGCGCGGACGGTGGCGAGCATGGTCCGGATGGAGCGCTCCTCCCGGCACCAGGCCCAGCATAACGGACACACCTTTTTGGGCTAAGGTATATATTTATATTAAAGGAATATTATCTTGATAAATTAGACGTAATGCCATATACGTCTCTGTATGTAGACCGCATGGAGTATTTTGTCATACCAAGCAGATTGCCATCCCCTCTAACCCTGCACGCCCTGCACGCAATGATGCAGGATCCGCGCTACTGGCCCCCCGGCCATCCCGAGCGCCAGTCCTGAGTCGCTCTGGTCGAGAAGGGCTTCAAGCAACTTTACCCGGGCACCGTTCAGCGCGACGCGACCGGGCGTCAAATGGACACAATGCCGCAGCCCGAGCACCAGACTCCGACCCCCGCCTTTCCGGCGGGCACGGCCGTGGCTTGGTCATCGGGAACCGAGTCTGTCGAGCCGTCCGGCGACGCCTTGGCGGCACCCGCCGATGGCCGCGTTCACGTCCGCTCCTATATCCGGATGGTCGGCGACAAACAGGTCGAGGGCAGCGAGACGACCGCTTGACGGACAACAGTTTTGTCCAGCCCGAGTTTCCGCGTATCTACCTCGGCCCACAGCGCCGGGCATTCCGCGAGATCGGCACGGCCACCGGAAGAACTGCCGGTGATCCGGGTGCAGACGCCGAAGTAAATAGCCCGGCCGATGCCGTCCCAGCGTTTGCAATGGTCCTCGACCAAGGGCATATCGCGTCCGAACAGCGGCCGGTTTGGACCGGCGCCGCGCTCGTTGGGCACAGTATATTAATGAATTATATCTCAAAATCCGGTTGACACCGTTGCTGATGTGAGCTAGTTCGTTATGTGTTTGCTGGATCTGGAATGTGAAAATCGGTAGTCTAAATACAAATGTATGCACAAAAGCTTTCCGTGCGGCTCAGATGGAATACCTTTCGTTCTTCCTGAGCTTGTGCTGACGAGGCAATATGTGCCCTTGTCTGATACTTAAGGGCTATATGTTGTTCTTTAAGTACGTTTGAGCAAAATCTGCGATTTGTCAACTTCGTGAGTAATTGTATCATCTAACAGAGGGGCGTATAGCTATGAGCGCAACAGAATCAACTCGCAAATTCCCGGCAACTGGTAGCGACGTGGTGTGGGCACGAAAAAGTCCAGAGGAGATTGCCGAGAAGGCTATGGCGAGTACTGCTGCGCGCAGTGTTTCATCGATGCACGTTCCCAACACTGCGGAGAAGGTGAACGGTGACCGTATTTTGGGCATGGCGGATGCAAATGCTGCCGGGTTCGCAAAGAAGTTTATGGCAAACCTAAATTCTGTTTTGTCATAAGCCTTTCCAAGGTCAGGCTTAGGTTGCTTGCGGGCGCGATGTGGGATTGAGTTACGATC
>JBAXKX010000321.1:0-3168 GCA_037135115.1 Rhodospirillaceae bacterium | reverse complement strand
TCATGGATACGCCGGTATTCTGCCAGGAATGCGCTGAACACAATAGCCCTAGCCTCGGGGTCGGGAATTCGGTGAACAAAAAACATGCCGATCTTGGGCAGTGACAATGATGTTTCAATCGGGATGTTATCTACCCCGTGATATTTATTTTTGAGATGGTTAGTAAAAGCTGTGAGCCGACGCCAGAAGACCACAAAGTCCTTGTCCTCTTCGATAGCCTGGTCGATCAAAGCTATAATGTCTTCATAGAAGCGGCGAGCGTTGTCTGCCAAGTCAATTTCTAAATATGGTTTCAGGTACTCTCTAGGTTCATAGTGACGAAGGCAATCAAAAATTGATTGCTTGATAGCGGCGTGATCGAGCACGGGGCCCTTAAAGTCGATGCTGGCCGCTACTTTTGGTAACGCGCCATAGATGAACGCCCCATCACTGCAGTTGTATGCATTGGCCTGATAATAACCAAGATAACTAGAAAGTAGAACACGGGAAAAATTATATACCCAATTAGTTCTAACGGTTCCGCCGAAATTACCCCTAGTGGTGTCGGGAAAGAGGTGGATACTATCAAACGCTATCATGCTGTCAAGGGTATGGTAGACTGAATCGCGCGCATGCTTACGTTCAATAGATTTTGTTCCACAATCGACGCCGAAGAAATAAAAATTCGAAAAACCCATAGCTCCGGCACAACGCAGCCCCGTATTTGCGACGCACGGAGACGCACCTCTTATCGTAATAGTGCCATCCGTCAGTACATGCGTGGAAGAAACCGAATCGCGGAAAAAAAAGCAAGTCTGATCAAATAGTTCAGCTATTCTAGCGTCACCTGTTAGTGTTGATATAAGTGTTATTCCAGAAAAACCAAATTCATCACGTGTGGATCGCGCAATATCATATGTTATTTCTGCGTTTTCAATTTCGCAATGAAAGTCTGGTACAATTCCATTCTTTAAGCATACTCGTAAGCTAGTACCGCAGGAAAATACAATCGCATGATCACGCCAGCGCTTTATGTATTGCAGCGAATCGTCGATTGATGGTCCTGATCCGATGATAAATACCGACTCTTTTCGCTTAGGAAGCAATTTACCGTCCATCAAATAAAAACTGTGGTCCTTTAAGTTATTTGTCGCGTTGGTCATCATGAGCAATTCATCTTCATAGAACCCTCGCGACAGATACAAGGTCTGAAGGCCGTCTGCCAAGCGCTTGCGAGCCTCCTTGAGCGCCCACAACGGGTAGTGCAAAAAGACAAAGGCCCCGTCGATGAACGGTGTGCCTTCCATGACAAACATTCCTTGGATTTCTGATATAATGCGGTCGGGGTGGGAGGCGGTTGAGAGGCTGAACGTGATACCTCGCGCCTCCCCATCAGTCAGAAGCTTTTCCCAATCAATTGCGGCCATGGAATGGCGCAGTAATTCCGGCGTCGGCTCAACCAAAAAAACATGGCGAACCTTAGTTTCTTTGATCAGTTTCTGCAGGTGAAATCCTAGCCCAACCCCGAGCATAACCAAATAGGAGCCCTGGTAGTCAGGCTTGACGTCCAAGTCGGCAATTTCCAACCCAAGTCCCTTACACTCCTTGGCAAGGAAATCAGTCATACGTCGTGATAAACCAGCGCCACCATTGGATCCCCTAAGGTTATTGACAAAAAAACGTAACGGCCTCTCTAGATAAGACGATACTTGGGCCTCGGCAACGGCGCGCCCATCATCCCGATACAACCTAGTCTGGCCGAGGTCGATATCAACGACGGCATCGCCGTCCATTACCGCTACGCTGGTCGGAACTTGCGCCAGTTCAGCGGCGAGATCGGGGACACTTTCGCCAAAGCGGGACAACAGGGCCTGCCGCGAACGCTCCACCAGTGAGGAAAGTCCGGCTTGCTCGGCCGTAGCAGCTGTGGCCGTATTATCAGCTGTCTTCCCGGCCGCCACCTCAGCCACCGCCTCAGCCATCATCATAATATCGTTCCTGTGGCAAAGCCCATTAGAGCGTCAGCGAAGGCCATTGCAAAGCGATCAGGATCAAACACAGGTGATGACCGCACCGCCCGTGCAACCGCGTCCCTGGCCTCGCTACGCGCGACTGAGGAGCGACCAAGGCCCACTGCAATGGCCACATAGCCGTCAACGCTGTTTGCGACCAGAGTATCAAGCCCAGCCCGGCCCAGCAGGCCGCCAGCTTGATTGCGGTGACCACCATCCCCGGCCAGCACTACTAGCGGCACGCCCCGGCTGATCGCTGCGACCGCCTCGTGAGGGTTGATCGCGACGAAGGGGGCAAGGGTTACATCGATGGCGTCATAGAATTCGTCGGCTTCTAAATCGATCAAATCAATGCGGTCGGCAACACCAGCTACCTGGAACCGTGCAACCAGACGGTCGATAAGAGCCGGTTCAGCAAGTTGGCGATTTCGTAAGGCCAGGCGTGAACCAGGCACCAGTTCTAAAATAGCGCCCCAGGCAGCGATCAAATCAGCGTGTAATGCAAAAAGTCCCACATCGGCCCCAAATGTCACAGCCGAACGATCATTGACCGGTGAACGGGGCGATAGCTCGACGGGGTCGAAAGCATAGACGCCTTCGGGCATCGATAATTGCTGATCGATCGCATAGCCAAGGGCACCGCAGGGGTTGCCTAACCAGGAGACCTGACAGCGGACGGGTCGGTGAGACAGGGTGAGCACATGGCGAGGGGCGGCATGGCCGCCAATGTCGATCAAAACATCAATACCGTCACCGGCAATTATTGCGGCCAGGGTTTCCGGGTCCAGCTCCCTGGTGTTGTTCCATACCAAATTTTCCAATTGGAATTGAGCATTGTTAGGATCGGTAATGACTCCAATACCATAGCAGTACACCGAAAATTGCGGCGATTTAAGCCGGCGCGTGACATGGGCTACCACCGCCAGGTCACGATGGTCACGAGGCTGCATCAACAAAAAACCAATTCGTATCGGGCCGTCCACTTTTGGCCCCGACCCTGCATTTTCTGCATCGGTGGGGATGTCGGCTTGCGGAATTAGTGATAGGCACAAATTCCTATAATTCTGTTCTGTTTGTTCGGGGTAAAAAATGGCATCAGTAAGCTGGGCACAACGAATGACAATATCATCCGGAGCCAGTGACACCGCCATGCGATGAAGCCTGTCGGCCTCTTCAG
>JBAXKX010000320.1:0-3180 GCA_037135115.1 Rhodospirillaceae bacterium | reverse complement strand
CGGCACCCCCGTTGAGGGTCGGCCGCCCCCAGGCAGCACTTGCCGTCGTATCGACTGCACCGCCAAGCACGATGATTCCGTCAATCTTAACTAGCTTGTCCGGACTAATCGCCAACGCCGCAACCGGGAATCGCGACTCCAGTGCATATTGCATCCAATAGCCAAATGGTATCATCATCAGGGCAATCAGGAGCGCAACCACGCTAAAGCTCAGTCCCAACCCGACGCGCCGCCAGCGCCGCCCGCCCAGCAGTTGAATCGCCAGCCCGACAATCGCCAGCAGAATAAGCAAGTTGGCCGGTGACGCGAATGGCCACAAGACCTTGGACATGAAGAACGACATGTGGCTCCCAAAAAAAATGGTCTAGTCGAGCGTGCCTATACTTGGCTCCGCATCAGTCGCCTGATCAAGCCGTCCTGGCGCGGTGATGGCATTGGTTGTGGCGAGTCGATGGCAACAAACAGCCCTAGTATAATGAAAATGAACACGATGGCCGCCATTAGGGCTCGGTACGGCTAAGTTGACCACGAAACGCCATGGATTGACACAATTCCGCGACCTTGAGCACTGGCAGGTGGAGCGCTTCGGCAATTTCAGCCGGGAAAATCGTCTTGCCTTGATGGTGCATGAAGTATTCTTGAATTTCTTGGCGTGCGGTAAGATCGGAAATATTGCGTAAGCTAGCTCGCGTTTCACCCGCCCGCATCTCCCCCGCTCGCGCTTCAGCCGGCAAGGTGAGCGCCTTGACCGTCGCAGTCAGCGATTCCACCGACAAACGCAGCGCCCGCACCTCTTGGAGAATTGCCATCGCCTGACAGCCGCCACTAGCGGACGCAATCCCGTTGACACTCCGCGACTCGAGATCGTCCTGGGCCGGCGGGTAATCGTTTCGCGTCGGTGATTCTGGCACCGGCACGACCACCAGCCCGCCCTTCCCGCCAGGATCAGCCGCCAACTCAAACGGCTGAATCGGTGAGTCGACCACCCCGGCCCCGGGCGCTTTTGCCTTGGCTGTCGTCTCGACGCCATCTGGCGGCCAGCCCAGGGATCGCATGTCGGGCCAATGCCCCTTGCCCCTGGTATCCGCTTCGTTGCCTGCCACCGCTTATCTCCCCTCGAAAGACCCGTAGCCCGGGGCGCGCCAGGCACTATAATCTACTCCGCGCGATAAATACAAATTCAGCTAAGGTCAACCCAGCCCTTGCGTCCAGACATCCTCAATCCGCTGTTTAGGCCTGTGGCAACAGTTAAGGGCGTCGGGCCGCGCTTTGCCCAGATGATCGAGCGGCTGGCCGGTCCGGCTGTGGTCGACTTGCTCTGGCACCTGCCTTGCGGGCTGATCGACCGCCGCTTCGCCCCCAAGATCGCCGAAGCTCAAAGCGGAATGGTGGCTACCCTGACCGTTCGAGTCGACGGCCACGCGCCGCCGGTTCTGCCGCACCAACCCTACAAGGTCCGCTGCACCGATGAAACAGGGGTTCTAGATTTGGTTTTTTTCCGAGCCAAAGCCCCTTACCTGCAAAAACTGTTGCCGCTGGGTCAGACTGTCGTAGTCAGCGGCAGGATTGAGCATTTTCACGACACTCCCCAAATCTCCCACCCCGACCATATCGGTCCTCTCGAGTCGCGCGATAGTATTCAAGGCGTTGAGCCGGTTTATCCGATGACCGGGGGCCTGACCCCCAATACTTTGCGCCGGGCCATCCGCGCAGCACTAACTACTACGCCTGAACTGCCGGAATGGCAGGATCCCGCCTATGTCAAGCAGATGGGCTGGCCTGTCTGGCGCGCGGCTCTCACCAACGCCCATTCCCCCGAAACGGCTGACGATCTGGAACCTTCTTGCCCCAACCGCCGCAGGCTGGCTTTCGATGAGTTGTTGGCCAACCAACTAGCGCTGACGCTGGTTCGCCTAAGCCTGCGCCGCCAGCCCGGTCGCGTGGTGGCCGGTGATGGGAGGCTACGGCGGCGAGTGCTGGGCGCCCTGCCCTTCCGTTTGACCATGAGCCAGGAGCAGGCGCAGGCCGATATCCAAGCCGATATGGCTAATGAGTGGCGCATGCTGCGGCTGCTTCAAGGCGATGTCGGTAGCGGTAAGACCATCGTTGCCCTTATGGCCATGCTTAACGCTGTCGAATGCGGCCATCAGGCCGTACTGATGGCACCAACTGAAATACTGGCCCGTCAACACCATCAGACCTTGGGGGCGCTGTTATCCGAGGCCGGGCTGGAGGTGGCGCTACTAACCGGTCGCGACAAGGGTAAGGTTCGCGCCGCATTGCTGGAGCGACTCGCCGTCGGTGATATTCCGCTGCTGGTCGGAACCCACGCCATCTTTCAAGATGAGGTGGCGTTTGCCGACCTTGGGCTCGCGGTGATTGATGAACAGCACCGCTTTGGCGTCCATCAGCGCCTGCAACTGTCGGCCAAGGGCAAGGCGGTGGACATGCTGGTGATGACCGCGACTCCGATACCGCGCACACTGGTCATGACTGCCTATGGCGACCTTGATGTTTCGCGCTTGATTGAAAAGCCGCCCGGGCGCCTGCCGATCAAGACTGCGACCATCGCCATCAACCGTCTGGAGGAGGTGGTGGCCGCTGTTCTGCGCCGAATCAAAGAGGGTGCCCGTGTCTATTGGGTTTGCCCGCTGGTAGACGAGTCGGAGACGGTTGATATCGCTGCCGCTACCGAACGCCATGCCATGCTGCGCGGGCGGTTAGGCGACCGCGTCGGTCTCGTCCACGGCAGGATGAAGGGGCCAGACAAGGACGCGGCGGTGGATGCCTTCGCCAGTGGCAAGATAGATATCCTGGTTGCTACCACTGTCATTGAGGTCGGCATCAACGTTCCTGCGGCTACCGTAATGGTGATCGAGCATGCCGAGCGTTTCGGACTGGCCCAGCTCCATCAGTTACGCGGACGAATCGGGCGCGGCAGCGACGCTTCGACCTGCCTACTGCTATTTGAGGGACCGCTTACTGAAACCGCTAGGGCCCGTCTTCGCATTCTGCGTGAGACTGAGGACGGTTTCGTTATTGCCGAGGAGGATTTGCGCTTGCGCGGCGCCGGTGACTTGCTTGGTACCAAGCAGAGCGGCCTACCGGGCTTCCGTCTCGCTGATTTGGCCATCCATGCCGAATTGCTGGCCGCCGCACGTGACGACGCCCGCCTGATAG
>JBAXKX010000319.1:0-3182 GCA_037135115.1 Rhodospirillaceae bacterium | reverse complement strand
CGCGCGGGCGCGCGCGCTCGGCGTCGCTCCCTCGCAATCTCGTGTGCGCCCTCGGGCGCGAGGGCCCGAAACCCGTCGTGCGGCAAAGCGAGGGTCCGAGACCCCGTCGTGCGGCAAAGCTGACCCCCCACAGGCGCGGGCACCACCCACGTCGAGGGCCCGAGAGACACGCGGTCCGGCATGCTCGCCACCACACACGTCGAGGGCCTGAGAGACACGTGGTCCGGCAGGTTTGCCACCACAGGGGCGCGCGCGCTCGGTGTCGCTCCCTCGCAACTGCGTCTTCTCGGGCGCCTGCTCCCCCTCCCCCTCCCCCGTATGGGTGAACGGCAGCAACCGGCCGCCCGGCTCAACCGAAACTGCCTGAAGCGCCTCGACGATGGCATCTACGCAAGGCGAAAACGTAATCACCCCGGAACCACCTATAGCCACAAGGCCAAGTGAAGCCGCCCGCCACCGGGTAAGAGCCAGCACGGGCTCGCAACCGGCCAACAGGCGCAAGCGAGCCATAGCTTGGAGCGTCAGCGTTTCAACCGCCAGCGCCAGGCCGAATGCTCCCGGCTCATCAAAAATGGCCACGACCTCTCCGCAACGCAACGCAACGCGCGCGCGGTCAACGAGACGCAGGGCCGATGCGTCGGCAGGATTTTGTACGACAGGCGGCATGGGCATGGTTGGGAAGATCGAGGCCTGGATAAGAAACTGGGGAAAAGATGCTGGGGAATAAAGCAGGTCAGCATCCGTTCAGCCTAACGGTCCCATTCAGGGAAAGCAAAGGCGCGATTGGCAGACGCCGCCGCTTCAAGTATGGAAGGGGGGTAACGGTTGGCTGCGGCGGCTTAGTACACCGGGCACCGGGACTTGAGTATGGACAGACCATTCAACGATGGCCGGGGTAGGGCGACCATGACGCCAGCAAAACGAATACTCCTGGTTGACGACGACGACGCCCTCCGCCAATCATTGGCCGAACACCTGCATTTGCGGGAGGGCTTCGAAATTGACGAGGCGGCAACCGCAGCCGACGGGCTGGCCAAGTTCCGCAGCCGACCTTACGACGCCATTTTGCTTGATGTAAGCCTGCCCGACATGGACGGACACGAATTGTGTCGGATGATTCGGCAAGAAGGTATGCGCGGTCCGGTCATTCTGCTGACCGGTACCGAAGCCGGAACCACTTACAACACCGAGTCGGGAGCCAGCGACTATGTGACCAAGCCGTTCCGAATCGGCGTGCTGCTGTCGCGACTGCACGCCCAACTACGCCAGTTTGAGCACAACGACGACAACGCGATCGTCATCGGCCCCTACAGCTTTCGCCCGACCACGAAGGTTTTGCTTGATGAAAGGGATAGCCGCAAGGTCCGCCTGACCGAAAAAGAATCCGCAATCCTCATTTATCTTCACCGGGCCGTGCAGAAAGTAGTCGGGCGAGGGGAGCTGCTAGGTGAGGTCTGGGGCTATGGCGCCGCCATCGCCACCCACACCCTGGAGACTCACATCTACCGCCTGCGCCAGAAGATCGAAGACGATCCGGCAAAGGCCCGTATCCTGATAACCGAGCCGGGAGGTTACCGGTTGGTGCCCTAGGGATACCCTTCCTCAGCGAGGCTTGATGTCGTCAGGGAAGCTGCGAATACTGCGAACACTACGCAGGCTACGCAGGCTGCGTAAGCCGCGTAAGCCGCCGCCGTTGAGGCGTTGGAACGGGGTCCGGCCACGATCGCCGTGACAGCGCCGGGGCTGGCTGTTAATGAACTTTACCAGCCGGCTGCGCCAGAATCGGACAGCATGACAGGATGTGCCCGCCCGCCGGGCAATTTCGTCATCGCTCCAGTCGGCAGTGGTGGGATCGCGCAGCATTTCAATCAACGTACGGCGCTTATCGGTCGCCTTCCGGCTGGTCCGATGGTTTTCCAGCGCCTTGCCGACATCCCAGAGTTGTTCGGCGGTTTCGCGAGCCAACTGGTGCCAGCGTTTAGTCTCCATGCGCTGACGCGCAAGTTCTGACCGCTGACTCCCCACAATCTCCACCAGCTCCTCGACCCGCTCCTTCAACCCGCCGATTTGCGCTTCCAGCTTAAGCACCTGCTGACGCAGCGTAGAGGCGTCAAGAATGGCTTCAGCAAGCAGCTCGGTCAGCGCGGTCGGCTGGATCGGCGCAGTCTGCTGGGCCGCCCATGACGAGCCGCCAAACACCGCGCCAGAGCGATTTCCATGGGCATGAGTGAGGGCCGCCAGATCTCGAAAAGTCAGTCCGGCGCGGGCAAGCATGATGCGTGCAGCCCTAAGGGCCGATTGCGCCTCGCCCTGGTGACTGGATTCGGCAAGCGCCAAAACCTTGGCAAATTTGTCCGGGTCCATTACTCGTGAAATACCAAGCGCCATAATTAATGCCAACACGTTGTATGGGCGCCGCCCGACGAATCAGACTCTACCATATTACACGCAAGTGAATAAATGCAGAATTAAACCCTGTCTAACGGGTTGACCGAACTTCCGAAAATTGCGGTTCCTACCCGGACATGAGTGGCGCCAAAGTGAATCGCTAGGGGAAAATCACCGCTCATGCCCATGCTGAGTTCGTCAAGGTGGTGGCGGCGGGCAAGGTCGGCCAATAGAGCAAAGTGCAAAGTGGGATCTTCATCCAAAGGCGGAATGCACATCAACCCAGTAACCGACAACTTGACGACCTCTCGGCAGAAAGCCAGCAGTTCAGGCAGTTTTGCGGGCGTGACACCCGCCTTCTGCAACTCCTCGCCGGTGTTTATTTGAATGAAGCAGCGGATGGGGCGACCACTGCGGGTGATCTCGTCGGCCAGCACCGCCGCAAGCCTCTGCCGATCAACAGTTTCGATCACGTCAAACAGGGCGACGGCCTCACGGACCTTATTGGTCTGGAGCGGGCCGATCAGGTGCAACTCGATATCAGGGTAGCAGGCCCGCAGCCTAGGCCATTTGGCGGCAGTTTCTTGAACACGGTTTTCGCCGAATACACGCTGGCCGGCGATAAGGGCCGCCTCCAGCCTTGCCACCGGTTGCAACTTGCTTACCGCAACCAGCGTAACCGGCCTAACCAGCGTAACCGGCGACTGTTGCGAAGCCGCCTCGATTTGGCGTCGAACCCCGGCCATCGCCGCTGCGATGGCGCCCTTATCGGCCATCGCCGCTGCGATGGCGCC
>JBAXKX010000318.1:0-3183 GCA_037135115.1 Rhodospirillaceae bacterium | reverse complement strand
TCCTTTGCAATTTGAAGGGTTGGTCCAAGCTTAAAGTTGAGCATCGCGTATTGGAATATACTTTCATACGCTCTGAATGCGCGACGAGCAGCAAGTGATCCAAAGAGTGTGGGAGCGTGGCGCGTATCCGTTTCTTGGCAAAGAAACGGGGCGTGACCAATCTCTTTACGTCCTTCGATGGTGTGTTAAGTGAGGGGGCACTGTTGTGTCTCCTCAGATATTTTTGTCCTACGTTTCAAATCAAAACTTAAGAGGATTAATTTTATGTTAAAAAAACCAATTTCCAGACTGCTCCTAATTGCGGTGCTGGCATTTCTTGGCCTGCAAAGTGCCCACGCTGCTGCCGACAAAACGCCGGAAAAGCAAAAGAAGCCGAATGTCCTCGTCATCTGGGGCGACGATGTCGGCGTTCACAACATCAGCGCCTACAACCACGGGATCATGGGCTATAAAACGCCGAACATTGACCAGATCGCCCGGGAAGGCGCGATGTTTACCGACGCCTACGCCCAGCAGAGTTGCACCGCCGGGCGGGCCTCGTTCATCTTGGGCGAACACCCGTTCCGCACCGGCTTGCTGACGATCGGCATGCCCGGCAGCGACCACGGCGTGCCGGATTGGGCGCCGACGATCGCGGATCTGCTCAAGGAGCAAGGTTACGCCACCGGGCAGTTCGGCAAGAACCACTTGGGTGACCGCGACAAACATCTGCCGACGGCGCATGGATTTGACGAGTTCTTCGGCAACCTGTACCACCTGAACGCCGAGGAAGAGCCGGAAACCTACTACTACCCGAAGGATCCCGAGTTCAAGAAGAAATACGGCCCGCGCGGTGTGATTCATTCCTATGCCGACGGCCGCATCCAGGACACCGGGCCTTTGACCCGGCAGCGTATGGAAACGGCGGATGAAGAATTCGCGACTGCGGCTTTGGATTTCATCGACCGCGCCCACAAAGCCGACAAGCCGTTCTTCGTGTGGATGAATACGACGCGCATGCACATCTGGACGCGATTGAAGAAGGAATCCGAGGGCAAGACCGGCATCGGGCTCTATCCCGACGGCATGGTGGAACATGACGGCCATATCGGCTTGTTCCTGAAGAAGTTGAAGGACTTGGGCATCGACGAAAACACCGTCGTCATCTACAGCACCGATAACGGCGCGGAAACGGTGAGCTGGCCCGATGGCGGCATCACGCCCTTCAAGGGCGAAAAGGGTACAACTTGGGAAGGCGGTTTCCGCATCCCGCTGGTCGTCCGTTGGCCTGGCGTGATCAAGCCCGGCACGGTCTACAACGACATGATTTCGCACGAAGACTGGTTGCCGACCCTGTTGGACGCGGCCGGTGTGCCGGATGTCGTCGAGAAGGTAAAGAAAGGCTATAAGGCGAACGGCAAGAGTTGGAAAGTTCATCTGGACGGCTATGATTACCTGCCGTTCTTCAAAGGCGAAGTCAACAAGGCACCCCGTGACAGCATCTACTATTTCGGCCAGGGCGGCGAGTTGAACGCCGTTCGCTGGAATGACTGGAAGGTTCACTTCGCGATTATCAAAGGCAACATCGGGAGCGGCGAGCGGGTCGTCACCAATTGGCCGCTTATCTTTAATTTGCGAGCAGACCCCTATGAGAAAATGTTCGATGAAGCCGAGATGGGTTACTATCGCTGGTACGCCGACAATATGTGGCTGTTTGTCCCGATTCAGGACAAGATTAAAACCTTCTTCGCGACGATCCCGGACTATCCGTTCCAGGAGGGATCAAGCCTCACGGCCGGCGGGATCAACTACAGCTCGCTGAAAGCCATGAAGGCGATGGAAATGCTGAATTCGTTGGGGGAACGGTTCCCGACCCCTCAGTAAGCGCTGAAATCGCGGCTGGCCCCGTCCTCTCGTGGCGGTGTCAGCCCGGTTCCTAAGGCTGGCCGACCGTATCGAGCCCAAGCCAAGACGGCGGATACGGTTCAGTTCTAAAAAACAATACCCTCCCCAGCGCCAAGCGCTGGAAAGAATTCACTGCCGAACGGATGGACAGTCCGTTCGGCTTTTTATGCCACTAAGGAATTCACATGCTACGAAAACTCCTGGAATATAGCCGATTCTTGCTTGTATTGCCTGTCATCGGTTCCCTTTTGCTCATGTTCAGCGTCATTATCACGGGGCTAGGCACGCTCTTGGTTATGGAATGGGACCTGTTGCAGCAAGGCGGGTTTTCCTCAAGGACCGCCAAGGAATTGACGCTCACCGTCATCCAGACCATCGACATGTTTCTCCTCGGGGCGATCAGCTACATCGTTGCCGTCGGCATCTACAAGCTGTTCATCAGCCAGGAAGAAGGCCAGTTACTCAAGCGAATCAAAATCGAAAAGCTCGCCGACCTCGAAAACAAGATCATTGGCATCGTGGTGGTGGCCTTGGCGGTGGGCTTTCTCGGCAAGGCCGAGGAGGCGGTCGATATGCTGGCCCTGCTTCATGGCGCAGCCGCCATTTCCCTGGTGATTGGAGCCCTGTGTCTGTTTCTCAGGTTTTCCGGATCGGGTGAAGAATGAAGCCGTTCGGGCGCATGGCCGATTTCCTGGATCGGTTGCCCTCGGTGCGTAGTTTCCGGCTTTAAGCATCAAGCGTGGTTCCAAACTATGTTTTACAGTTGCAAAGCTTATTAATGAGCGAATCAGACCAGCATTTTAAAATTATGATTAACCCTCGCGAATCCATTCTGCGCATATCCAAAGCCCTGAACGCAGCAATCCTTGGCCAAGAGACGGTGGTCGAGCGGCTGCTGATCGCACTGCTGGCCAACGGCAACGTGCTGATGGAGGGACTGCCGGGCACGGCCAAGACACGCTCTATTAAAACGCTGTCCAAATTGATCGAAAGCCAGTTCCGGCGGGTTCAGTTCACGCCCGATTTGCTGCCCTCCGATGTGACCGGCTCCGAAATCTACCGCGAACAGACTTCGACGTTCGAGTTCCAACCCGGTCCGCTGTTCGGCAATCTGGTACTGGCCGACGAAATCAACCGTGCGCCCGCAAAGGTCCAGGCGGCGCTGCTGGAGGCGATGGAAGAACGCCAGGTGACAGTCGCCGGCAAAACCCACAGTTTGCCAGACCTGTTTCTCGTCCTTGCCACCCAGAACCCAATCGAGCAGGAAGGCACGTATCCGCTACCCGAAGCGCAGATGGA
>JBAXKX010000317.1:0-3188 GCA_037135115.1 Rhodospirillaceae bacterium | reverse complement strand
GTCATGAATTGATCGCTGGAACTAAGCTGCCAGTGCCGCAAGGCGTCTTCCCGCGCTATATAGATATAGATGGGGCGAAAGCGTGACCAGCATGGCCGGCCTAGTAGACAGTCCCAGCCTAATAGATAGTCCCAGCCTAATAGACAGTCATTGCCACCTGGATTTTCCCGACTTCGCCACCGAGCAGGATGAAGTGGTTGATAGAGCACGTCGGGCCGGTGTCGCGGCCATGGTGACCATTTGCACCCACCTCAGCCGGTTCAGTCAAGTACTCGCGGTAGCCTTGCGCCATCAAGGAGTGGTTTGCACGGTAGGTGTTCATCCCCACCATGCCGCCGAGGAACTTGGTGGCTTGACCGTTGACCTGCTGCAAGAGCAGGCTAGTCATCCCAAGGTTGTGGGGATCGGTGAGACTGGCCTTGATTTTTTCTATGACAATAGCCCGCGCCCGGCCCAAGAGGAGAGTTTCAGACGACACCTTCGCGCCTGCGTAGCAACAGAGCTGCCGGCCATCATCCACAGCCGCGACGCCGAGGCTGAAACCTTGCGGATACTTCGCGAGGAAGGTGCCGGTGGAGGGCTGACCGGCCTGATCCATTGCTTTTCCGGCTCGCACGAAATGGCCGAGAAGGCGCTTGAAATGGGTCTTTATATATCCATTTCCGGCATAGTTACCTTCAAGAAGGCCGAGGCGTTGCGCGCGACGCTTGCTGCGGTGCCGCTCAATCGTCTATTGGTTGAAACTGACGCGCCATATCTGGCACCAATTCCTCATCGCGGTCGGCGCAACGAACCGGCCTTTGTCGTTCACACCGCTGCGGCGGTCGCCAAAATCAAAGGTGTCACGACTCAAGAATTTGCCGAAAGAACTAGCGAGAACTTTCGGCGATTGTTTACAAGGGCGCAAGCACCATGCGCGTGACCATTCTTGGCTGCGGCGGCTCCAGTGGTGTTCCGCTGATCGGTAACCGCTGGGGTGCTTGCGATGCAACCAACCCCAAGAATAGGCGGCGACGCGCGTCAATTCTAGTCGAACACGCTGACACTATAATCTTGATCGACACCGCTCCCGACCTGCGCGAACAGTTGATCGACGCGCTGGTGACGCGGATTGACGCCGTGCTCTACACCCACGATCACGCCGACCATTGCCACGGCCTGGACGATTTACGTGAAATCAACAGAATGATGCTTGGCCCGGTGCCGGTCTATGGCTTGGCTGAAACCATGGATCTGCTGAGACAGCGCTTTCCCTATTGTTTCGATCCAATTAAGTCCGGTGACTATCACTATCGACCGGATTTGCGGGCATATACCATTACGGGAATTGATCCTTTCCAAATAGGATCGCTTAAGGTGATTCCGTTCCTCCAGGATCACGGGTTTTCGCGGACTTTAGGCTATCGTTTCGGTAACTTCGCCTATTCCACCGACGTGCTGCGCCTCGACGAGGCCGCGTTCACAGCCCTCGACGGCATCACCACCTGGGTGGTTGACTGCGTCCGCGAGGAGCCGCACCCCGTTCACTCCCATCTCGATAACACCCTTGATTGGGTCAAACGGGTCACGCCGCTTCGAACTTGGCTTACCCACATGAGCAACTCCTTAGATTACGAGACGATGCGGCGGCAGCTTCCAATGGGTATCGAGCCTGCCTATGACGGATTAGAGATTTTCATCGAAGACTGATGCCTAATATGCCCCCCCATAGCTTACCGATCATTTTCCATAATATACATTATGCGACTTTCACTATATGGCGCATATCGTCCTGCGATGTGGGGTGCGGCAATATAGCCAAGGGTAATGACTAAAAAATTATGCCATGGTGGAACGCGTGCAGCAAAAGCACCATATACAGTGGCATTCGTAATCTTAACCGACCTCAATCTTAACCGACCTCAATCTTAACCGACCTCAATCTTAACCGACGATGCAATAGGTAGCCCATGAATACGTTTTTTGCAAGCAACACCGGCTTCGTCCGCAACACGGCGGTCGTTGACTCAAGACATCACACCACGAGTCATCATACGGCCCCGGTGGCCGTGAAAGTCCCGCAGCCAGCGACTGTGACTGGGTCCGGTCTTGGTGGCGAGATCGGCCGCCTGGCCGCAGCGCTAGAGACGGTCGGCTGGAATCACAATCAGGTACCACTGAACGAGCGTCTCCCCCCCGATGAGCGTGAGGCAGAGCTAGCGTCGTATCGATCGCTAAAACAAACAGGCGAGTCCGGCCAAGGCTCCGGCCTTGGTGGTCAGATCGCCGAGCTGACGGCTGCGCTTGAGACCGTCGGCTGGAGCCACAATCAGGCTCCTCTTGAAGACCTAGCGCCACTGCCGGAGCGGAACTAAACGCACCGATAATATGATGAGATAAGCGACTGGATGTCTTTGCAGCCACAGCCTTATCTTTTGCTGGTCGGGCTGGTGGTCGTGGCTTTGCTGCTACGGCTGCTCTTTGGCTTGGCCGGACGCTGGCGGCTCAGCGAGCGCCAGCGAGTTTACCGGGAGTATCTGCGCACCGAAGCCTGGAAAAAGTTACGCCGTGAGGCGCTCAATCGTGACGGAAAACGTTGCCGGCTCTGCAATGCCAGTGGCGGCTTGCAGGCGCATCACCGCTATTACCCCGAGGTACTGGGCACCGAGACCATTGATGCCTTAACCACCTTGTGCGGACGCTGCCATGACGAAGTTGCCCATCGTGGCCGCAACGAAAAAGGATGGCTCCCGTTTCCCCTAGGTCATTTATAGATATGAACGGAACTATGACTAACGACTCCCCTGCCCCAGTATGCTGCGCTGTTGACCGACTGATCGCCATCGTGGCCCGCCTACGTGATCCGGTGCGCGGTTGCCCGTGGGACGTCGCGCAAAGTTTTCAGACCGTGGCACCACACACAATTGAAGAGGCCTACGAGGTCGCCGACGCAGTCGAGTTGGGCGACATGAAGTCGCTTTGCGATGAACTCGGCGACCTTTTGTTCCAGGTAGTACTGCACTCCCAAATGGCACATGAGCGTGGCGCCTTTGATTTCAAGGCGGTAACTGAGGCCATTGCCAGCAAAATGATAAGGCGCCATCCCCACGTCTTCGCCGATGACCCCACCGGTACCGCTGCGGACGTTATCGGCGCGGACGTTATCGGCGCGGACGTTATCGGCGCGGACGTTATCGGCGCGGACGTTA
>JBAXKX010000316.1:0-3243 GCA_037135115.1 Rhodospirillaceae bacterium | reverse complement strand
AGCATGCTTGAACTAAATTTCAATACAACAACACGATTTCACGAAGCGCCGATCCAGTTGAAAGCCTGTGGAGGCATTCTGGTAATAGATGGTTTAAGGGATCAGAGGCCAGAGACCCGCGCACTCATTAATCGATGGCTGTTGCCGTTGGAGAAGAGAACTGACTATCTTACAATGGCTAATGGCCGAAAAATCGGCGTTCCATTCGATTGCCTGTTGATTCTGGCTGCCAATCTTCCACCCAAGGAGTTGATGGATAACGCTCTCCAGCGTAGAATTCCCCACAAAATACATATGGGCGCTCCGACGGCGGCGCAATACAAGCAAATTTTTGTGAATGTATGCGTGAGTAGCGGTGTTAAATTTTCTGAAAGTCTGTTTGATTGGATGGTGCAGAAGTACTATGGTGCTGACTGTATGGCGATGGCGTATTTTCATCCTAAGTTCATAGTAGATAATATTTCCGCAGATTGTCGCTATAACGGCATAGAAACGATATTAACAAAGGAGAATATTGCCCATGCGATGTTACAGCTTCATATCAACTAGCAAGGGCAGCGAGTTGTCTCTGCTCGGTATTACCTATTCGCATCGTTGATATTTTTCCGGCATATCTGCTTGAGCCGCTCCGTGTATTTGCTGTCATCGGTGGTCGCTATTGTCCGGTCCTGGATATTGGGGGGTAACCAGTTGTCGCGCAGATACTTCGCCAATGCATGGTAGTCACCTGTTCCGCGTGATCGCGGGGCGTGGTTGCGACTTGGTTTGCCAGCGCCAAAGGCTTCTATTAAGTGGAGGTCGGTGCGTATGCCGCGTAAAATTTTGTCCGCTCCATGGGTAGCGCGAGCTTGGTCAAGTATCTCGGTATGCAGTGCGGTTCGATCATCAAACATCATAGGCAGGATGGCGGTATGGGCAAGGCCGGATGCCTTTAATAGGGCCATTCGGAAAATGAAGCGCATCAATTGCAAGGACCCATCCAAAGCGAGGGAGTGGGGCACGATTGGAACCAGCAGTCCATCAGCACAAGCCAAGCCATTCATCAAAGCAATACCAAGGGATGATGGTGTATCGACGATTATTAGATCAAAGCGTCTTGCGATGCCAACTTGTCGCAGAGCACGGTCAAGCATGCCGAAGTCATCAAGTGCATCGCGATCATCAAAGAGCGGGTCCGGCGGAACGAAAGCCAGATTTCGCCATGGTGTCTCCCTGATCGCGGATTCAATTGTCGCATCGCCGGAGCGAAGGACGGAGTGGGCGGTTGGAGCATTGAAATCCGCCTGTGCTAGGCCAAGTCCCAAGCTGGCGTGATTTTGTGTGTCAATGTCAATTAACAGTGTCCTGATGCTCAACGCGGCCATTTCAGCCGCCAAATTTACGGCAGTTGTAGTTTTGCCGGTTCCCCCTTTGCGGTTTGCAATACTGATAACCAGCGGAAAGTCAGTCACGGTTGGCGGTCCCTTCTCGTTGTCAGTGTAATCCTTTGCACGTTAAGCATCGGGCGGTTAAGGCCCAATTCAACATATGTTAAATAATAATTCATTATGCCAAGGGCGCTTTCTGCTGATTGATAAGACAAATTTTCAGCGCCTTTGAGCTAATGCGTTAACCATTCGACCCTACGACGCCAGTGGTGTTGTATCAAGTACGCTTTGTTCCTCTCGCTAACTTTTTTGGCTAGATGATTATTTTAGGCAGCTTCTAGCCCCGGTATGGCAGGCCGGTGAGCCGGACAAATACCCACTGGGTAAATTTGCAGCACCCACGGTTACACTTAACGCGTAGTGTAAGAAATGCATGGTACTGAATTGACTTTGCAACGCTATCTGGAATATATTAACTGCGTCGGGGCGGGGTCTGGGTGGTCCGGACAATTTTAGCAAAATGGCTAAAAATGCCTGCCGGTTTAGGGGCGAGCAACGTGGAAACGGCGAAAGCCGCTTAATAATCAGTCCGGTCGGGGGTCAAGCTGATGCGTTACTTCAAGTTCTTAAACCTTGGTGGGGCGACATGCAGTGTGGGCCGGGGCACAGCTTCGCAGTGGTCGCTTCCGAGCGCTAGCTCTCCCGGGCAATGGATGCCGTTCTTCCCTATTTCAGATCATGGAACAGGTGGCTATCAGTTATGCCGGGAGGAGGACTTGGCTTTGTCTCTTGGCGCGACCTTGTATGAGGCCGAGGCACGGGGCGAAGTTGTGGCCCTGGACAGCAAGGTTTTGGCTGCCGAGGCTCGCCTTATACGGCGAATCGATTCATGGACCCTTTACTCTGCTTCACGGTTTGCCGCCGACTGTGCGGAGCGGGTACTGCCTATTTTTGAAGCCGCCTTTCCTGATGACAACAGGCCGCGACTTGCCATTCAAGCAGCTCGAAATGACCCACATGCGATCCGTTTTGCCGCCGGTGCCTATGCGGCCGCCGATGAAATATTGATCGATCCCCCTGACGCAGCGGTTGATTTTGAGGAAGGTTGGCTGGACGAAAATGTTATGGCGACTCGCACCGATGCTAGGCTGCTTACTGGCATCAAAACGTCGCGGGCAGCCCGTTCAGCCCGAGCCGCCCGAGCCGCCCGAGCCGCAGCCCGTGCCGTTGCGGCCGCCGCCCGCGCTGCCGCCGCTTCAGCGCTTGCAGCCAGCGCCGCCGCACGCTCCGAGGTTCAGTCCGTGGTTCAGTCCGTGGTTCAGTCCAGGGTTCAGTCCAGTGGTGGGGCTGGGGGTGGGGCTGGGCGGGCCGGCGCTTTCACCAGTCCTGTCCCGGTCTCGGCCTTGGAGGGTGGCGCAGCTTGGGCGGCACGTGCCTCGCGCGCTGCGACCAATGCCGCCGCTGCTGCGGCCGAGGCCGATGCTGACGCCAGGGCCGCTGCATGGGCGGTATGGGATCCTATCGGCCTCCCGGTTGCCCCGGAGCGTTCCTGGCAGGCTAAACGCTTGCACGACCTCATAAACGGAGGTGCCACGCAACTGCGGTGTGGCATGTGAGTCATCTTGTGAGGCAGGGGGGGTATTTACAGCATTACTGTTGGTTGGGCGTTGTGGGGGTCACGGTTGCGGTGGGGAATTGTGGTTTGTGGGATGGTCTATGGGGTGGCCGTTTGGGCGGTAAGGCAACACGTGGAACCAATGGTTTGCGCGCCGGCATAAGGAGGAGTGGCTCTTCAACTTCGGCCAGCAATGGTTGCGGTGGTGGTTCTGGCGGGGCTGGTTCTGGCGGGGCTGGTTCTGGCGGGGCTGGTTCTGGC
>JBAXKX010000315.1:0-3243 GCA_037135115.1 Rhodospirillaceae bacterium | reverse complement strand
CCACGCTGGCGAGGTTCTTGACGGGCGCACTCGGGTGTCCTGCACCCGGCCATCGCCGAGGTCATCGACCGCGGCAAGCTGCGGGCGCAGATCGAGCGAGCCGAGAGCGGCACGACGGACGGCACCCTCTCGTTCAACTTCCGCGGCAATGTGACCATGCTCACCCGGCTGCAGACCTGGCTGGAGAAAGAGCCGGCCGCGTGATCGCGGGGCTGCGGAAAGGCGCGGCGGCAGCGGCGCGCGAAGGCGAGGAGCGGCGGACGCCGCGCCGCTGCGTGTACACCTTGCTGACCGGCGGCTACGAGCGACTGAACGAGCAGGCGACCGCCCTGCAGTCGGAGATCCCGTTCCTCTGCCTGACCGACGACTCGGGCCTACGCAGCGACACCTGGCAGATCAGGCACGTGTCGCCGCTCTTCGGCAGGGACCCGGTGCGCAGCCAGCGCGACGTCAAGCTGCGACACGACCCGCGCATCACGGCGGTTGGGAATTTTCTCCGTAAAACCAGCCTTGATGAGCTGCCTCAACTGCTTAACGTCATGCGTGGTGAAATGAGTCTGGTCGGCCCGCGGCCGATCGTGCCAGCTGAAATCGAGCGTTACGGTGCTGATATCGCCTATTATTATCAGGTTCGACCGGGTATCACCGGGCTGTGGCAAGTCAGCGGGCGCAATGATGTCGATTATCCGACCAGGGTTCGACTCGATTGCTGGTATGTGAAGAATTGGACCTTTTGGCACGACGTGGCGATTCTATTCAAAACCATCCCGGCACTGGTATCTGGTCGCGGCGCCTGCTGATCAGGACTTTGTACCCGCAATGTGCCAGCAAGCATACAGTGCCGGGACGCTTGATGCCCCCGCTACAAGTAGCAAATCGTCACAGTGTCAAATTGTCACAGTGTCAAATTGTCACAGGCAAACGACCCAACCGCCAGCTGTTGCAAAGTTGGTGCGTCCGCTGGCCGAACGCGAAGTCGTGCGCTCGTTGGCGTCGCCGATCAGCGGGCTGGTCGCGCCGCGCGCGGATCCGGAGGAAATTCCCTCGTGATGTTGCGCCCCATGATGGATATTAGTCACGTCCGCAGTGCTCTCGGTTGCATTTACCAGTCCCATGTTCCCCACTCCCCATTATTTTATTATTCTAGCCCACCCGGCACCCTTAAGTATATGCCCCTAAGGGAGCTGATTGTCAACCCCAAATGTTTAGGTACCGCACATCGGCGCTGCAGAATCTTTGGGACCGGTTGCGGCGCCATCTCTTCAACAAGAAAAGGTAGATCAGATGCAGGATTTTGCGATGGGACCGGGACTTGGAGTTCTGGCATTCAATTTTTTAGCATTAAGACCGCTGTTTGTAATTTTCCGGCGTGTCGGTAAATCGCCTTGGTTTGCGTTGCTGGTGTTCGTTCCTGTGGTGGGGCTATTAATGATCGTGGCAATTCTCGCTATCTGCCGCTGGCCGTTGCTGCCACGCCAGCCTAATCCTGTTTCCAAGAAACGGAGGGTAGCAGCATGAGTTTTTTATTTGACCTATATATCCTACCCTACCAAGTTCTGATTCATCTCGACCCACTGGCAGGCCACCTTATCGTTGGGGTATTGATCGCGACGAAAATGGGTCTGGGCGGCTGGGTACTGGCGCGCACCGGGCGAAGTCCGCTGTGGATACTGGCGCTGTTAGTTCCATGGCTCGACCTCGGCGCGATTTGGCTGTTCGCCTGGGCTAGTTGGCCTGCCGAAGCCGGGCGCTGCCCGGTGGGGCCTGCCGAAACCAACACTCCTAACCGCCTTGCGGGGAACCCGCAATCGCACTAGTGTCTCCCTGGACCGCCTCTTTTCCCCCACCCCCTGGATGCAGGTTCTATAAATGTCTGTCCGTGCGCCTTCTAACGTAAAGAAAGTAGTGCTGGCCTATTCCGGCGGCCTTGATACTTCTGTGATTCTGCGCTGGCTAGCCGAGACCTACCGCTGCGAGATCGTGACATTCACCGCCGATCTTGGCCAGGGCGATGAGGTTGAACCGGCCCGGCGCAAGGCTGAACTGCTGGGGATCAAGCCCGAAAATATATACATTGAGGATTTGCGTGAAGAATTCGTACGGGACTTTGTGTTCCCGATGTTCCGGGCGAATACGCTTTACGAGGGCGTCTATCTGCTTGGAACTTCAATCGCCCGACCGCTGATCGCTAAGCGCCAGATCGAGATTGCCCGATTGGTCGGTGCCGATGCAGTCTCTCATGGTGCGACCGGCAAGGGTAACGATCAGGTAAGGTTTGAACTGGGCTATTATGCCCTCATGCCAAACATCAAGGTCATTGCCCCATGGCGCGAGTGGGAGCTTAACTCCAGGACCAAGCTACTGGAATTCGCTGAAAAGCACCAGATACCGATCGCCAAGGACAAGCGCGGTGCGGCACCCTATTCGACCGACGCCAATCTGCTGCACATCTCCTATGAGGGCAAGGCGCTGGAGGATCCTTGGGTTGAGCCCGACGAGGATATGTTCACTCGCACCGTCTCGCCCGAAAAGGCTCCCGACCAGCCGACCTATGTTGAGGTTGCCTTTGACAAGGGCGATGCGGTCGCCGTTGACGACGTGACGTTGTCACCGGCCAAGCTGCTGACCCGGTTGAACGATTTGGGCGGCGCCAACGGCATAGGCCGGCTTGATCTGGTTGAAAACCGTTATGTCGGCATGAAGAGCCGCGGGGTTTATGAAACTCCGGGCGGTACCATCCTGATCGCTGCCCATCGCGGCATCGAAAGCCTGACCCTTGATCGCGGCGCCATGCACCTCAAGGACGAGTTGATGCCACGCTATGCCGAGTTGATTTACAATGGCTTTTGGTTCAGCCCCGAACGAGAGGCGTTGCAGGCGCTGATCGACCAGACCCAGCAACGGGTCAGCGGCGTGGTCCGGCTCAAGCTGTTCAAGGGTACGGTCGCGGTGGTCGGGCGCAAGTCGCCGAATTCGCTGTACAGACTCGATTACGTGACCTTTGAGGCCGACAGCGTTTATGATCAGCGTGATGCGGAAGGTTTCATCAAGTTGAACGCTTTACGGCTGCGCTTGCGTGCCATGGCTGGTTGATGGTGTAGACGATGCCAAGTTGCTGCCTAGGTACTGATCGATGAGCGCGAATACCGCCCATGCCGCCGTTTCGGTTATTGTGGCCAATAATATGGTCATGGAGAACGAGACGGCCCATGTGCTCCAAACTTGCCAGATGCTGGCGGCATT
>JBAXKX010000314.1:0-3243 GCA_037135115.1 Rhodospirillaceae bacterium | reverse complement strand
GGGGCCACCTGCCCCCCCTTCTTCGAACCATCGACTCGGATCACGCTTCTGCGGCGTCCTCCAGGGTATGGAGACCTGGGCGCTTAGCACTGATCAACACAGCCATATTTCCGGGCTTATGCTGATTCCTCAACATTTTGGTGTGAGCGCGCGGGATGTCGGCCCAAGAGAAGACTTCACTCATGCAAGGATCGATGCGACGCTCAATCACCAGCTGATTAGCCTGGCTCGCCTGTAGCAAATTGGCGAAGTGGCTGCCCTGGAGCCGTTTTTGGCGCATCCACACGAAGCGGGCGTCAAAGGTCAGGTTATATCCGGTGGTACCAGCGCAGAACACGACCATTCCGCCGCGCTTGACGATGAAGCACGACACCGGGAAGGTGGCTTCGCCCGGATGCTCAAAAACGAAGTCGACGTCATTGCCCTTGCCGGTGATGTCCCAGATTGCCTTGCCGAAGGCGCGCACCTTCTTCAGGTAGTCATTATAGGCGGCGGCATCGTCCACGTCGGGCAGCTGGCCCCAGCAATCGAACTTGTTGCGGTTGACCACGCCCTTTGCGCCCAACTGCATGACAAAGTCGCGCTTCGACTCGTCGGAAATTACACCAATGGCGTTGGCGCCAGCGGTCGAGATCAGCTGAACGGCCATTGAACCCAGGCCGCCAGAGGCACCCCACACCAGCACATTCTGGCCCGGCCGCAGGATATGCGGGCGATGGCCAAACAACATGCGGTAGGCAGTAGCCAAGGTCAGGGTATAGCAAGCGCTCTCTTCCCATGACAGGTGGCGCGGGCGGTGCATGACTTGACGCGCCTGGACCCGAGTGAACTGGCCAAACGAACCGTCGGCAGTCTCATAGCCCCAGATACGTTGTGACGGCGAATTCATCGGATCGCCGCCATTGCACTCCTCATCGTCGCCGTCATCTTGATTGCAATGAACAACGACTTCGTCGCCGACTTTGAAGCGCTTGACCTTGACGCCAATCGCCCACACGACTCCGGCTGCGTCAGAGCCGGCGATGTGGTAGGGGGCTTTATGATAGTCAAATGGCGAAATCGGCTTGCCAAGGCAGGCCCAGACGCCATTATAGTTAACGCCAGCGGCCATGACCAGAATCAGAATCTCGTCGGGGCCAATCGTCGGGGTCTCAACGACCTCGACCTGCATGGCCGTCTCCGGCTCGCCATGACGTTCGCGACGAATCGCCCATGCGTACATTTGCTTTGGCACATGGCCGAGCGGCGGAATTTCTCCAACCTCGTAGAGGTCCTTCAGCTGGGCCGTTGCGGCGGACTGGGTCATGCCTAGATGTTCCTCGATGTTCCTTGGTTGTCCCGGAAACCTGAAGGGCGCCCGGCCTGGACCGGGGGGCGCGCCCCGGCAAATTGGTGTGTCGGTCGAAATCCTGTGGACCGACTGAATGGACCACATTAAACAAATTGCTTGCCGGTTTGCAATGCGGCAATGATCTGTCTGAATCGAGGGATACCATGAACGTTCGTGAAAAGCCCTGGCTGATACGTACATATTCCGGCCACTCGACGGCTGAAGCCTCGAACCGGCTCTACCGCACGAATCTAGCGCGCGGTCAGACCGGTCTTTCCGTAGCGTTCGATCTGCCAACTCAAACCGGCTACGACTCCGATCACCCACTAGCCCGGGGCGAAGTCGGCAAGGTTGGCGTGCCGGTGTGCCATCTAGGCGATATGGAGACCCTGTTCGCGGGCATCCCGCTGGCCGAGATGAACACCTCGATGACCATCAACGCAACTGCAGCATGGCAATTGTCGCTTTATATCGCGGCAGCTGAGCGCCAAGGGGCGACACGCTCGCAACTCAACGGTACGACTCAGAACGACATTATTAAAGAGTACCTTTCACGAGGGACCTACATATTTCCGCCGGGGCCGTCACTGCGCCTGACCGCCGACGTAATCGCCTTTACCGTTCGTGAAGTACCCAAATGGAATCCCACCAACGTCTGTTCCTATCACTTGCAGGAGGCGGGGGCGACACCAGTGCAGGAGCTGGCCTATGCCCTGGCAACAGCGATAGCGGTTCTTGACGCGGTGAAAACGTCGGGGCAGGTTGCCCCCGCAGACTTTCCCGAAGTGGTCGGCCGCATCAGTTTCTTCGTCAATGCCGGTATCAGATTCGTCACCGAGCTTTGCAAGATGCGAGCGTTCGGTCGGCTGTGGGATGAAATCGCCCGTGATCGCTTTGGCGTTACAGACGAAAAACTGCGGCGTTTCCGTTACGGCGTGCAGGTCAACTCGCTGGGCCTGACTGAGCCCCAGCCCGAAAACAACGTGTACCGCATTCTTTTGGAAATGCTGGCGGTGGTACTGTCCAAGGATGCCCGCGCCCGCGCCGTGCAGTTGCCAGCCTGGAACGAGGCACTGGGCTTGCCGCGCCCCTGGGACCAGCAATGGAGTCTGCGTCTCCAGCAAATCATCGCCTATGAGACTGATCTGCTGGAATATGGTGATCTTTTCAACGGCAACCCCGTAATTGAGGCCAAAGTCGAAGAACTGGCGGCCGAAGCTCGGGCGGAATTGGCCCGCATCGACGCCATGGGCGGCGCGGTGGCGGCTGTCGAGTCGTCGTATCTCAAGCAACGACTGGTCGAATCCAACAGCAAGCGTTTGTACGCCATCGAGTCGGGCGAAATTATTGTCGTCGGTGTCAACAAGTTCATGGAAAGCGCGCCATCGCCACTAACCGCAGGCGAGGATGGCGGCTTCCTCTCCGTGGATCCCAAGGCCGAGCTTGAGCAGATCGCCCGACTCCAAGCCTGGCGGTCCCAACGTGACGCTCACGCGGTCAAGGCTGCGCTAGCCGGTCTTGCCGCCGCCGCCAAGGAGGATCGCACCGTCATGCCGGCTTCAATTGCCTGCGCCCATGCTGGCGTCACTAATGGTGAATGGGCCGGCACGCTGCGCGAAATCTTCGGAGAGTTCAGGGCGCCAACCGGAGTCGCCAAAGCGGCCGTATTTGGCGGCAATGAAGGGCTGGCCAAAATCCGCGAGCGAGTCGAAACGATCTCGGCCCAGCTCGGCCGCCGCATTAAGATACTGGTCGGCAAGCCTGGACTCGACGGCCATTCCAACGGCGCCGAACAGATCGCGGTTCGGGCCCGCGACGCTGGGTTTGAGGTGGTTTACGAAGGCATCCGTCTGACCCCGGCCCAGATCGCCAAGATCGCCGGGTGCCGGGTCATCGGCATCGCCGGCGGTCCG
>JBAXKX010000313.1:0-3265 GCA_037135115.1 Rhodospirillaceae bacterium | reverse complement strand
TGCGTTCGAGCATGGCCGCCCGCCTAGCATAAAGCGTATTGACCCATGACCGGGTACTAAGCACACCGTAACCAAGCAAAACAAAGCCCGTAAAGACCAAAAGATAGCTAAGCACAGGTACCATCGACGCAAAAACCGGCAGCAACACAAACATCAGACCAAGCACGGTCGAAATGCCAGCGGCCAGCAGTAACGGTTCGTGAACCACCAGCGTAACCACCGAAATGACGACGCCGGCTGACAGGATGGTGGCAAAGATATCAAGCATCGGCTGCGGTCCGGAGCAAAGTTGCGCACGCCCACAGGCTGAGGTGCGTTCATCATAGATTAATAGTCGAGCCCGCCGCTATAATCAATGGTTCCCTTAATTCTCAATGACCAAATCAGCCCAATCCCATCAGCGCCCGAGCGAATGCCGCCGGCTCGAACGGTCGCAGGTCGCCGACACCCTCGCCGACGCCGATGGCATGAACCGGCAAACCAAAGCGCTCGGCCAAGGCCACCAGCACCCCGCCCCGAGCCGAACCATCAAGCTTGGTCACAATCAGCCCGGTCACCCCAACCATGTCCTGAAACACCTCAACCTGAGCGTGGGCATTCTGGCCGGTGGTAGCGTCAAGGGTCAGCAACACCGTATGTGGGGCGGTCGGGTCGAGCTTGCGGATAACCCGCACCACCTTTTGCAACTCGGCCATCAGGTCGACCTTGTTGTGGAGGCGGCCGGCAGTATCAATCAGCAGCAGATCGACTCCCTCCCGCCGAGCCCGTTCGAGCGCCTCATAGGCCAGCCCCGCCGCATCGGCCCCGGTCTCCTTTGACACCACCACACAACCGCTGCGCTCCCCCCAGATTTTAAGCTGGGCCACGGCGGCAGCGCGGAAAGTGTCGCCAGCCACCAGCATCACCGAGCGGCCCTGCTCGCGCCACAGCCGAGCCAGTTTGCCAATTGTGGTGGTCTTGCCGGTACCATTCACCCCGACCACCAAAACCACATGGGGTTTTAAGCTCGAGTCGGGCTCCAACGGCAGCGCCACCGGTGCCAGCAGGGCGGCGATAGCCTCGGCCAAAATTTTGCGGACATCCTCACCGGAAATTTCCTTGCCGAAGCGGTTCCGCGCCAAGTCCCCCGTCAGCCGCGCCGCCGTCGTCGGTCCAAGATCGGCACCGATCAGCAAGTCCTCCAGTTCCTCCAGCGTAGCGTGATCAAGCTTGCGCTTGGTAAATATCCCGGAAATACCATCGGTGAGCTTTCCCGACGACTTGGCCAACCCCTGACGCAAGCGCGAAAGCCAGCCGCCTGAACCGATATTTTCTACCACCACCGCCGCTTGTACTAGAGCAGGCACAGGCACAGGCACAGGCGTTTCTTGCACTGGCACCGGCGCAGGCACCGGTTTACTACCCCACAGCCTGATCATGCCGCCTCCCGCATCGAGGTTCCGAGCAAATACCGGCCGTCGCTGCCGGTAACTCGGACTTGAACCAGAGTGCCAGGCCGAGCCGGAAGGTCTAATCGAACCTCGGCGAATTGCTCGGTCCGACCAAGCGCCTCCCGCTCGACCAGGACCAGTTCCTCGCCCCCCACCCTTGAAGCGAGTAAGCGGGCGACCGCAACCTCCCCCAAAGCGCGCAGCCGAGCCGCCCGGCTCACACGTTCCTCTTTTGGTACCTGGGGCATACTCGCAGCAGGCGTGCCGGGGCGCGGCGAATAGGGGAAGACATGCAGCCAAGTCAAGCCGCACTCGTCAACCAGATCAAGCGTGTTACGGAACATTTCCTCAGTCTCAGTAGGAAATCCGGCGATAAGATCGGCGCCGAACACCATTTCCGGGCGCATGGCAAGGGCACGGCGAACCAAAGCGAGTGCCTCGGCGCGACTGTGCCGCCGCCTCATCCGCTTCAAGATCAGATCATCGCCGGCCTGAAGGCTAAGATGCAAGTGCGGCATCAGACGCCGATCGTCGGCAATAAGCCGCCACAATTGCTCGTCAATGCCGGCCGGATCCAAGGACGACAGCCGCAACCGCAGCAGTTCCGGCACCTGTGAAAGCAGCAAGCACGCCAAATCGCCCAAGCTTGGACGATCCGGCAGATCAGCGCCATAAGAAGCAATATCGACTCCGCTTAAGACCACCTCACGATAACCGCCAGCGACCAGCGCCTTGACCTGCTCCAACACCCCGCCCGGCTGAACCGAGCGCGAAGGGCCACGAGCGAACGGGATGACACAGAAGGTGCAACGATGGTCGCAGCCCTGCTGAACCTGGACAAAGGCGCGGCTACGGCCCTCAAAACCCGCGATCATATGGCCAGCGGTCTCGCACACCGCCATGATATCATTAACCTCGACTCGCGTGCTCACTGTAGGCAGGAAGCGACCGGCATCGAGCTTCTCGATGTTGCCCAGCACCTGATCAACCTCGGGCATCGCGGCGAACCGGCCAGGATTGAGCTGGGCGGCGCAACCAGTAACGATAATGCGGGCGTTGGGATTCTCGCGCCTAGCCTTACGGATGGCCTGCCGGGCTTGCCGCTCTGCCTCGGCGGTCACGGCGCAGGTGTTGACCAGGACGGCCCGCCCCAGCCCCGCCGCCACGGCATGACCGCGCATCACCTCCGACTCGTAAGCGTTAAGCCGACAACCAAAGGATATAACCTGAACCCCCTCCCCGCTCATGACGCCCCGCTCAAGTTGATAGTAAACCCGGCGCCAATCGGCCCGAAAAGCTGGTGGCCACCGGCCCAGTCATGAAGACGTGACCATCTGGATGCCAAGCCACCTCTAGCACGCCGCCGTCAAGTACGACTTCGGCCGAGCGACCGCATAACCCTCGCCGAACCGCCGCCACCAGCGCGGCACAGGCCCCGGTACCGCAAGCGCTGGTGATGCCGGCTCCGCGCTCCCAGACCCGCATACGCAACCGCCCCGACCCCAGCACCTGAACCACCTCAACATTGGTGCGCTCGGGAAACAACGGATGATGCTCCAAAACCGGCCCGACTTCGGCAAGCAACACAGTGTCCACGTCAGCCACGAAGAATACCGCGTGCGGGTTGCCCATACTGACCGCCACCGGCCCGGAAAGCGACCCGTGGGCCACCTCCAGGCAATAGGTATCGGCCGGTACGGCTAACGGAATCTCCCGCCAGTCCGACCGCGCCAGCCCCATGTTCACCGTAATCCTGCCATCGGCTCGCCTGCTCGCTTCCAGCCGCCCCGCCCTGGTTTCGATAACAACGCCATCACGGCCGGTTTCCGCCATCA
>JBAXKX010000312.1:0-3276 GCA_037135115.1 Rhodospirillaceae bacterium | reverse complement strand
TCCCATGATTTCAGTATCTTATAGGGCTATGCCGACCTAACGCGAATTAAGCCTTGGTCTTTTATGATTAAGGCATATTTGGTGAAGTGTCAATGAAGAAAATTGCTCTCGCTAATCACATAAAGACTTCGTCCTTTGAAGTCCCCGCTAACGCAGGGAACAGGGTGCTGGACTGCTCGCGCAAATCACACAAACACGGTCCATCCCGCCGCCGACGGGAACGTGGCTATCATACCAAACCCATATCAAACTGTAAACCCATCAGTTTTGTGTAACTAAGCTTTGAGACTTGTCCCTTTTTGTCAATTACCTTCCCAGCCCAAACCCCCTCGCCTGCCTCAACCAGCGGCACTAACAGCTTTTCCTCGTCATGCCGGGTCCAGGAGACACGCACCCGTTTGGCCGCAGCCGCTTGAACCTTTCGTAATGCCGGCGTGGCCCCGGCGCGAAAGGAGCGAACAGAAACCTCCGACAACGACCAAGCTTGGTGCGGGTTACCATCCGCGCACCAGGGGGCAAGATCACCATTGCTCCATCGGGCAAGTCGGAGCGTCGTAGTTGCCTCACCCAACCGGGTCGGAACGCGCGTGTCTTCAGCCCACCCCGTATGCGTGCCGTGATATCCGGCGTCAACTTTCAAAAGATTGGCATCGGCAAAACAGGCTCCGGCCCGATCCTTGCCGCTCGCCTCAGCGCTTTTACGCTCTAGGCCCGGGGGAATGGGCTTGGCGGTCGCCGGATCATAAACCGCCTCGACCAACATTCGAACGTCTTCGGGAATGCGCCATGACGACTGCCTGAATAGAACTTCTGCGGAGCGCCATAACAAGCCATGGTCGTCATAGACGAAAGACGTGCCCGGCATTGACGTTCGGCACCAGTTACTTTCGATTTTTCCGGCCGGATCGGGCGACAGTACCAGCAAATGCGGTCCCCCAACCGGCCGCGCGCCACGCTCATGCCGCCACAGTCGGCCGGCTCGCTGAAGCAACAGATCGATCGGCGCCAAATCCGATACCATCAGGTCGAAATCCAGGTCCAGTGATTGCTCAACAACTTGAGTAGCAACCAAAACACCGGGCCGCCCAAAAGGATCACCGTCCTTGCCGAAGCGCCTGACCACCCTGTCTTCTATTTCCAACCGGTCGCCCATGGCATAGCGCGCATGGAAAAGTTCGGCCGGTACATCCTCGGCTCGCAACAACTCCACCGCCGCGATTGACTCATCGACCGTGTTCCGGACCCAAGCCACTGCCGCACCGGCACGCACCGCCTCAACAATCCGGAATACGGCCTCCCCCGCGTCTGCCAATCTGGACACCGAAAGTTCTCGCGCCAAACCATGGCGGGTGGCACATGCGTGCTCAGACACAACTCCGGCGGCAACCAGCGTAGTCAATGGATAGTCGGTCAGGCGCACCGAAGACTTGCCATCCCTGAGCCCGCGTGAGAAAGCTGCGGCCATGGATTGCCTCTTGGTGATAGGCAGTGTGGCTGACAGGACGATAGCACTACCACCAAGCGCTGCCTGGAACTCCAACAAAACTTCAAGTTCTGTAAGCATATATCGGTCGTAGGCATGGGCCTCGTCAATTACCAAGACTTGATTACTCAGCCCGAACAAGCGAAGCGACTGATATTTTGCCGGCAGTACCGCCAACAACGCTTGATCGATGGTGCCGACGCCGACATCGGCCAAAAAAGCTTTACGCCTACTGTCAGCAAGCCACGCGGCACAAGATGCCCCGGCCTCATCCTCACCGAGTTCATCCGTATCCATATCCGAATGGTCATGCGCAGTATCTGACGAGTCTGGAACCACCACGCTATCCCTAAAACCTTGGTGCAGTGCCGTCGCTCCATGGGCCAAAACCAACCACGGCCTGCTAGTCGGATCGAACAAACGTCGGTAACAGTTGGCCAGACGGGTATACATCGCGTTCGCGGTCGCCATGGTTGGCAGAGCGACGTACAGACCCCGTGCCCGAACTTCGGCAATCAAACGATGAGCCAGAATGAGCCCAGCTTCGGTCTTACCACTCCCGGTCATATCTTCAATGATCACCAGCACCGGGCCGGCCGGCAACTTGACTTCTTCCGCCCAAAGCTGCACCGGGCTGAGCACGTGATCCTTACCCGTCAAAGCCCGATAGCCAGTAACAAAACTAGGTTTTGAGGAAATCAAACCAGCCTGTTCTATCGCATACTGAGCCTGCAGCACAGCATATTCATTCCAATATTTCACCGGATCGGCCATATCCGAACGATAGGGAAACCAATTTTGGTTAGAACCGATCCAGTCGGCAAGCACGGTCAGCCCGGCAAGCGCCCAAGTATTTTTTTCTATATTTCTGCGCTGAGCCTTAAAGTTTGGAGGGGATGGGAAAAGTGGCTTAAATAATTTTTCAATCAAATCAAGAAAATCATGGCCTGCTTCAATCAACTTGGGGCCGAATATATCATTACTGTCGATATCTCCATAAACAACCGGCCGCCCATGGTGACCGACAAAAGGAGTAAGAAGGATTGTGGCAAGATTCCACGGCAAGTCCTTGAGTGGATGCTTCCGCTCACCATCAGGATCCAGTAGAATTTTCAACAAAACAAGACCCATGGCATCGTGCCTGAACCCGGCCGATGGCGGAGTGTAGGGACCTAGTATCGCTTTGGGCCAGTGCTCCGGGCTTTGGGCAAGGAACGGCTTAGATAATTTGCCGATATCATGAAGTGCCAACAAGAAACCGAGGCAACCTTGCCAGCTTTCTCCAAACAAATTTAACAGTTGAAACGGCAAACAGCGCCTTTCAAGCAACTCCAATCCGCACGCAGCGACATCTAGTGAGTGAAATACGAGGGGATGCCAGCGCTCCGATGCCAACTCAGATGGCCTTGCCTTGCCCCAAAAGGCCAGGATATTGCGACCATTCAATAATGAGGCGTCAGATATTAGATGAGAATTATGAGCTAAAACAAAATTCGATTTCTTCATTGTTAACTAAATCCCATACCGGGTTCAATTTCAAAAACTGACACAGTAATTTAATAACTCACTCGGCGTTTAAGAGCAAGAGTATTTCTAGTTTGATCCATGTCTATCCGGTTAACACATACACCTACTATGGGTCGAGTTGACGACGGGGGAGAATCTGAGCTAACCCGCCGTTTAGCTTAAATTTCGCACACCACATATGGTGGGTGTATGTGCTAACCGGATAGGCATGGAACAAGGGAAACACAGCACCTGGCAACTATCAGCAGGTCGGCTGTCGTGTGTGT
>JBAXKX010000311.1:0-3281 GCA_037135115.1 Rhodospirillaceae bacterium | reverse complement strand
AATGGGTGGCCGCTTTCATGTCGGAATGGGTGGCCGGATTGAATCGGAATTCGCAGTTACTGACTGGCCGAGCGGAAGGGCATAGTCATAGCATTCCTGCCAGTAACTTTCCCAATAACTGCGGCGCCCCTTAGCTGCGGCATAGCGTTCGAGCACGCTTTTGGCGGAGTTGACATCTGGTTCGCCGGAACTGTTTACGCCAGAACTGTGCCCGCTTGAACTGTATTGGTGAATGCTTATAGGTGCGGTCATTGTCCTACTCTCCCAGAAGGGTCTTGCGCTGGGGCAGCAGCGCATTGGGTTCTAACGGCCCGATTGCCCGTCCTTCGGGATTTAGTGCATACGCCGGGTGCGCAACTCCTGAAAACCCGGTTGCGATGGTGCCCATGATGCCCCGACTGCGTCGGGCCAGCGCTTGTTCGGCAACGGTTGCCGGGTCCATTGTGCCGGGAGGTGCCACAATCGGTGCGAGCGTCGGTTCCGGAAGCGGCCTTACCGGCGGCGGCAATGGGGGCGGAGGAGGCGGTGGTGGAGGCGGAGGAGGCGGGGGCGGAGGGAACGGCGGAGGGGGCGGCGGAGGAGGCGGTGGCGGCGGAGGTGGAGGGGGTGGTGGCGGCGGCGGTGCTGGCGCCTTGGGAGCAGATAACAAGCTGGACATCGGCGGTCTCCTTTAATTAGGAAAGTGGGGGTTATCTAGTAAGTCGGGGTCATTAAAAGCTGGGGGTGGTCAAGCCGTTAAGGGCAGGGGCGGGGTGTTCGTAACTTTGTTTTCACCGGCCCTTGTGAGATGGCGGAACAACTGCCACGGAGTAACCAGGAGGCAGTCGTGGAGCCCAAGCACGCGCTTGCAGGTCTCAACGCAGGTAAACGGTCCCCAGGGCGCAGGCTGGCGCAGGCTGCGGCGCACCGGGGCCGCCACCACCGTGTATTCCTGAGAGGCAAACCAGCCCGGTAAATCGTAACTGGCTGGTACCGGCGGCACCGTTACTTCCAATAGCGGCGCCAGCGGGTCGATGGCGATCCAGTGCCGGCCATCATTGAGCACCACGAAGCAGTGCCGGAAGCCCGGCCGTAGTATTCTGAGCCACTTCAGCTCCAGATTGTCGCAAAACACTACCCAGCCTAGCGGTGCCGCAGTGGTGGCGAAGTGGGCTCCAAGGCCGCTCATTGGATGATGCCCTTGGTTTGCAGCACCGGAGCAATTAGTTTCAGCGCTTCTTGCCACAACGTAGCGGCGCGTTTCTCCAGGCTGCGACTGGGGTCCGGTGCCATCAGTCTGCGGCCGTAATGGACCAGCACGCACAGGTGGTCTCGAACTAGGCGGCGCTGGCGATAAAGCCGGTCTACCACCTTCATCACGTCCACTGGCTCACAAGGCCGTGACACCAGTCCTTGAGCGGCGGTCACTCTGGCTCCGGCGGCGCGGGCGTCGTGAGCCTGGACGAACCAGAACCACGCATCTTCGGCACAATCGAAAGGCACGCCGATGGTCTCGGGTAGAGGGCGGGGAGCAAAATGCTCGCGGGACATTGGGGATGTGCTCCTATGATGTTAATTTGTGTTTAGGCTTGGGGGCCTTTGCTGTCGGCCTTGTTTCCTAATGTGCTGTGAAAGAATTCCTGTGTCAAGATAAATTTTGAATATGATCCTAGGTACAAAGCTGTCGTCATATGAGAAGATCATCCCATGTTGAAACACGGAGACATATGGCGGGCTATCGACCGCTTAGCGCAGGTCAAGGGCCTGTCGGCATCGGGACTGGCGAAGACCGCTGGCCTTGATCCCACCACCTTTAACCGCAGCAAGCGGTCCGGTGACGACGGAAAGCTGCGCTGGCCATCGACCGAAAGCCTTGCCAAGGTACTGGACGCGACCGGTATTTCGCTCGGTGAGTTCGTCGGCCTGCTCGGCGAGTCGCAGAGTTTGGGATCGGTGCAGCGCATTCCGGTGATCGGCTATGCCCAGGCCGGCAATTCCGGATTTTTCGATGATGCTGGCTTTCCTGCAGGTAGCGGCTGGGATGAGCTTTTGTTCCCCAATGTCGGCGATCCTCATGCTTATGCATTAGAGATCAGCGGCGATAGTATGGAGCCGGTTTACCGCGACGGTGATCGAATCATCGTCTCGCCGGGTGCCTCATTTCGTCGCGGAGATCGGGTGGTGGTTAAAAGCCGTGAAGACGAGGTGCTGGCAAAGCAATTGGTGCGCGAAACTGCTACTCGCATAGAGCTTAAATCGATTAATAACGCCTACCCGGATCGCATTTTCCTTAAAGATGATATTATCTGGGTTGCCAGAATCATTTGGGCGAGCCAGTAGGGCTTTTGCTTTGCGCTTGAAAAAGGATGATTTTCCTGATATGGAGCCGGCCTATGCATCTTTGGTGTGAGGTTGGCCATGTTTGATATTCCTTCGCAGCCGTCGCGACATTCGCAACCGTCGCGACATTCTCAGCTGAAAGAACTTTTCGTACTTGAGTCCCGGTATGATGGCCCGATGCCTGTAGAGGAACTGGCTGGTGTAATGGTCGGTGCCGGCTGCTGCGGTTCTGGGCTTACGGCCCTGCACCAGCGTCTGGCGGCCGAGGCGCGGCAGGGTTTGGCGAGACGGCGCGGCCATGTGGCTGCGGATAGGCTGGCCAGCGATGCTTGGCTGGTCAGGTTGGCGGCAAGCCTCGTGGCCCATCGCGCTGGGGCTGTTGAGTGCTGGGGCTGTTGAGCGCTGGGGGGCTGTGTGATGGTGGCCCATGAAATTTGCTTCAAGTCGAAGGCCAAATGACCTATTATCGACGCATGTCGTGATCTGGGGAGGCTCTTTCGTATCGGAACCAGTGGATGAGCATGGTTGAGACTAAAACGATTTTGCTGATCGAGGACGCGGTACCGCTGGCTGGGATTTACAGTGAGTATATGCGTGACGATTCGTACCGGGTCATTCATGTTGAAACCGGTGCGGCGGCGTTTGCGGCGCTGGCGACTATTGTTCCAGACGCAGTTGTGCTTGATCTCGAGCTGCCGGATGTGGACGGTCTAATCATTCTCAAGCACTTGCGTGAGCAGACACCAGATACCTCGGTGGTGGTAATTACGGCTCACGGCTCGGTCAACACTGCGGTTGAGGCCATGCGCCAGGGCGCATTTGATTTCATCGTCAAGCCGTTTAACGCGGCCCGCCTCAAGGTCACGCTGCGTAATGCGCTGGAACGCAAGAAGCTGAACCACATTGTCGAGGTCTATCGAAAGAATCTCGACCGCAATCGCTTTTATGACTTTATCGGTGAC
>JBAXKX010000310.1:0-3283 GCA_037135115.1 Rhodospirillaceae bacterium | reverse complement strand
CGTCAAGGCTCCCGGTCCCGACAAGATCGAGATGAACAGGCGGAGTATCCGGCAGCTTGGCCAGCTTGGCCAAAAAACCGCCAGACGGTTCGTCGAGCTTGGCCACTAAATCCAGGGCATGTTTCTCGGGCACAAACGATAGACGCACGGCCAACTCGCCCGGAGAGTCCTGTCTTCGGGCCACAAGTTCAAGCTGCAGTTCGTCCGAATACTTGCCCAGCAAAACGCTGCCTGTGGCAGACAGCAGCGCAGCCACCCCTAAAACCGCTTCGTCCAAATCCAGTTTAGCCAGTGAAAACTCTTTGACCACAACCGTAAACGGCAACTCCGGCAAGGGTAGTCTCAAAGTCTGCACTGAAGTGGCGGACACGGCCGGGACCACTCCGGCTGGCGCCACCGGGGAACTCGCCGCCGGTAGTGGCGACATGGGTTTGCGCGTCAGTTCGACATTGCCAATTTCTAGTGATTCGACTTCCAGTCGCCGTGAAAACAACGCACCACTATTCCAGACCAAACGAACCCGATCGAGATGGAACCACTGTCCTTGACTATCCGCGATCACAACGTTGCGCACGGTGATAACTGAGGACAACGCGCCTTCCACCTCGCCAATCGAGACCTTGGCATTGCCGCTGGACAGCAGGCTGGAGATCAGTGCCGCGAGATACCCTTGGTCTGCGGTGCTCGCATCGGCGAAGCGTTCGGCCCCCGCCCCGGCAAAGCCGAGGCCGACGAGGAGCAGGAGGACGGCCCTGGTGGTGGGAGAACGCGGCTTGGTCATTAAAATGCCTGCCCGATGCCGATATATAAAGCAGCGCCAGCCACGCCGGGCCGGCTTATAAGTGCTTTTGCGACATCCAGGCGCAGCGGTCCGACTGGCGTCAGGTAGCGCAACCCGATTCCTGAGCCGATTCCAAGTGTTCCATTGGTAAAATCCGGCACGGAGTCAGCAAAGCTATCGCCAAAATCGAGGAATGGGACCAAACTGATGGCCTCGGTCAACCGGACGCGCGCCTCCACGGAGCCTTCAATCAGGCTGCGCCCTCCTGTCAGCCGGCCGTTACGGGTTGGACTGAGGGTCCGGTAACCGTAACCACGAACTGAGGCGCCGCCGCCAGCATAAAAACGCTCGTTCGGGGGAATATCCGCCAGGCCAGCCCCGACAATGGAGCCAAGACCGATTCTCACCGCAAGCACATGCGCCGCGTCCGCGTTCAGGGAGTAATAGCCGGATGTCGAGACCTGGGACGATACCATAGTTGCTCCTGAACCGGTCGAAGACCAAATCGGCGCCAGTGATCCCTTAACCCGCACCCCGCTAGTAGGATTGAGCAAGTCATCACTGGTGTCATACGCCACCGAAAGCGGTGCCTCGACCAGGGTTGCGTCAAGGTTGCCCAGCACATCGGTGGATCCAATGCGATCGGCTTTGATCCCGCCCTGGGCCGAAAACCGCTCGGACCAGCGATGGCGAATAGCCGCGCTAAAACTGGCGTCACTACTGGTGTAACCGTCAAGAGCCTGTTGCCCGACCCGTTCATGATCAACCGAGACATCTATCAGCAGATCATCGCGACCGGCCCAAAGCGCGGGCTTTACGAAACTAGCGCTGAAGCGACCGCCAAGGTCAGAGGCTTCTAGGTTGGAAAGGCCGCTGCCGCCCGCCTTGCCCAGCGAAGGCGCGCTGAATATTTTAGCATCCAGCCGCAATTGTTCGGCGCCCCCGAACAAATTATTATCCCGCCAGTGGCCCGCCAGCGACGGGCCGTCGATGCTTGAATAAAGCGCATCAAAGCCCACCAGATGGGGAGCCCGCTCAATCACCTCGATTGTCAACGGTAGATTGCCCTCTGCGTCGAGTTCCGCAGCTTCCCTGACTCTGACCCCACCCAGAGCGGGAATTTGCGCCACCGCTTTCCTGGTTTCGTTCAGTATTTTTGGCGAATATGGTTCCCCAATCTCACGGTAGACGAACGACCGGACTACCTCCGGCGGCACGTCCCTGGTTCCGGTGATGGCAATCGCGCCCAAGCCGGCCAAGGGACTGGCATCGATTACCAGTGTCGTGTCCAAAGCCGCTGCGACATGATCCACCATCACATCAATTGCGGTGTTCTTTGCCATGGGATGGGAGCGAATGCGGTAAAAATCCACCACCCGGGCTGCAGCCGCTCGAATGTCGGCGGCGCGCGCGGCATCCCCCGGCTTAAGCACCACCTGCTTTTCAGTTATTTCGGCCAGATTTGCGCCGCCGGGCCCGGTCACGGAGATGCTGCGGACGTGAAATAGCGGCCCAAGCTTGGCCGAAAACGTTACTGGAATCACCTTGTTCCCGCGCAGCGCCTCAGCCGCCGCCATGGCTTGCCTCGGCACGGTCCCAGCTTCCACCCGCACGCCGGCCACTGTCGCAACCAGCTGTGCATTGTAGTAGCCAGATGCCCACAACGTGTCGAGCATCGGCCCAAGGTCGGCATCGATCCGCCGGATCAGCGTTTCTGCATTAGCTGGCGGGACGAGGCGCAGCTTCCAGGTAGCGGAGACATCTTGAATGATCCGAACTAGATCGGCGTCGTCTTCGGGCACCTGCTCATCGGAGGACACCGTCATTTGGTAAGGCAAGGCGTCAGTCCTCGGCTCAGGCGGCTCCTCATCCTCGCCAAGCAGACCGAAAAAATCAAACGCCCAAGCTGTTCGGTCGTCAATCCCGATCGGCAGCGCTAAAGCCACCAAAGCCACTACCAGACGGAGACTGTCGGGACGCAAAAACACGGGCCATTTCAATGGGCAGGCTCCAAAAAATAAACCGCAAATAGGCAAACATACGGAGAACTAGCGCGACTACGCGAGACTTGTCAACGGCCACAAGATTTTCCATGGCGATTGATACCAACGTCCTTTGGTATGAGACGTGACGCGTCGCCTGCCTTGCTCCCCGGCCCGTCGCGAACGGTCAGGAAACACGATTGAGAATGATCCCGAAATTCTCTTGCGCGTAACTAACGAGGGCGTCGATGAATTCCGGTTGATCTCGATCAATTATTTTTGTGAGTGATCGAAATGGTTGATCCGGATCGTCAATATCACTGATCTCCCCAGGAAGTGCATCCATGCTGTTGAGCACACGAACCGCCCGTTCCAATCGAAATTGATCATCAGTGGTTTCAGCTGAAACCGGGAAGAGCTTATTTGAAGAATCAACGCCGGCAATACCCAGCATACGAGGAGCAAGGCCGCCCTTGCTAGAAATAATTACACGAAACTGCATTGTAGTATACTCCATCTT
>JBAXKX010000309.1:0-3286 GCA_037135115.1 Rhodospirillaceae bacterium | reverse complement strand
AACCCGATGCTGGGCGACAAGAACGGCGGTCTGACATTGCTCGATTCGTCTGGCGTGCTACTGGGGATTTCGCGTAATGCCAAATACCACAATCAACAGGTTTCCTTGCCGCCTGGCGGCTTTTTGCTGCTCTACAGCGACGCCCTGACCGAGTGCCGAAATGCCGCTAACGGCGAGCAGTTCGGACAGTCGGCTGTGATGGAGCTGGTCGGTAAGGCGGCAACTGAACATGCCCCCGACCCGGTGCAAGTGATAGTGAAGCCGTTCCTGGAACAAGTGGAGCAACCACTACGCGACGACCTGACCTTGATTTGGATCGGCCGACGCTGAGCTAACAAAAGTAATTTCCAAATGCCCCCGACCCTTGGTGGGATTGCGGGGACGGCGCCGCACGGTAGGAGGGGAAAAGATACAATGAACAAATGCTTTATTTCAGGAGCAGCCATACTTATTGCGACGTTATGGGCCGGAGCGTCTTCACTTCAAGCCCAAGATATTCCGGCGGACAATGGCCGGATTATGGTCAGTCCACGCGATAAGACGGAGGCCCCGCCGCCCTCACCCGAGAATGTAACCCCGGTCGACAACGGTAGGGCAGTGCTGGTCAAACCGGACCCCAAGGTGATCGAGTACCAGCCAAAAACCATGGAAATAGAGGTGGACAACCGCCGAATGGTGGTACGGGAGAGTATGGGCGGGCAGACCCAGTGCAACGGCTGCACTCCAGTTTCAAGACCCTCGATGAACCGTGGCGCGGTGGCCATCAAGTACCTGCGCGACAATGGCAAACTTCCCGCATCCCTGATCAAACTTTCCGGCACCGAGATCGATGCATTGCTACGGGGCAAGTCCTGGAGCAGCGCCGACATCTCCGGCAAGGACGGCGCTGAGCACCAACGGTTGCTGGCCTTCGACAATGACAACAGGGGGCGTTGGCTAAATTTCATTGGTGGCGGCCACAGCTACAGCACGCTTTGCCAGTATAGCATCGACGAAAACTTGCTGTGCTTGTCATGCAATTCTGCACCGGCTCAGTGCTCGTCGGTCTTTCGCGATGAAAAGTTCAAGGATTTTATCGTGGCATGGGATCCGGAAAGGGATCGGGTGGAAATATACGACTGGATACTTCCTTCACGCTGGGAAGACGATCGCTTCATCGCGCCGAAGTAATGCATAATGGCAGAAACGGCAGCGGCGGTAGCAGAAAAAGGCGGGCCGGTTGGGAAAAGCGGGCGTAATCGTCGGCATGGCCTCCGAGGCGGCATGCTTGGCGCCGCTCGGACCATCGCTTCTCATTGCCTGCTCCGGCGCTCGCCCCGCCCTGGCCCGCATCCGCGCCGAGGCGCTGCTTGACGCCGGGGCAACAGGTTTGCTCAGTTTCGGTATCGCTGGCGCACTAAGCCCCGACTTTACTCCCGGCACCTTACTGCTGCCCAAAGCCGTGGTGATGCCGGGAATGGGTCCGGGAATGAAATGGATGGTTGATGCAGTTTGGCATGACCGGGTGTTGCAGCTGGCTGTCATGTCCGGGCTGAAACTGATGCCTGACTTGACCATAGCCGGCAGCGACGCCGCAATTACCTGCGTCAAGGACAAAAATGCACTGGCGCAGACCACAGGCGCCGACGCGGTCGACATGGAAAGTCATATCGTCGCCGCAGTTGCCAGCGAACGCGGAGTGCCGTTTCTGGTGCTGCGGGCCATAGCCGATCCGGCCAAACGGGCAATCCCGGCACCTGCCCTGGTTGGACTGGGCCCGGACGGTGAAACCACGGCGGGTGCGGTGGCGCTGAGGCTGCTGACAGCGCCATGGACCCTGCCCGCCTTGCTGAGACTGGCGATTGACAGCCGAGCTGGTTTGAAATCCCTCACCGAAGCGGTCCGCCTGCTGGGACCGGCGGCTTTTTTGCCGGGGCGTTTTTAATCAAGTAATACCAACGACTTATGGCTTGGCTAGTTCGGTGACGGCATGGGATACCACCTGCTCGAACAGATGCTCGGCCGGGCGCTGACCATCAAGGGGGATTTCCGGGACCATCTCGCCATCGGTACGAGGACCGCGCAACGCCACCAAGGCAGCTTTGAGCGGGTGGGCTGCGGCATCAATGGCGGCGGTTGGCTCATAACCGCAATGGGCCATGCAGTTAGCACATTTCTCATAACGACCGGTGCCGAAACTGTCCCAGTCCGTGCCCTCCATCAAATCCTGAAAGCTCTTGGCATATCCTTCATTGATCAGGTAACAGGGCCGCTGCCAGCCAAAGATATTTCGGGTAGGGCTGCCCCACGGCGTGCAGCGATAGGCTTGATTTCCGGCCAGGAAGTCCAGATACAGACTGGAATGAGTTATCCGCCACTTGCGCCCGACGCCCATCCGCCCGACGCCCATCCGAAAGACATCACGGAACAACTCCTTAGTCTTGCGGCGGTTGAGAAAATGCTGCTGATCTGGTGCCCGCTCATAGGCATAGCCCGGAGCGATGGTTACACCCTCCACCCCCAACTCACTCACAAAATCAAAAAAGGCCGCGATGTCGGCGGCCGGGACGCCATCATAGAAAGTGGCGGCGCAATTGACGCGGAAACCCCTAACCAGCGCCGCCCTGATTCCCGCTACGGCACGCTCAAAAACACCATCCTGGCACACCGAACGGTCATGATGCTCCTTCAATCCGTCAAGATGGACCGAGAATGACAGGTAGGGGCTGGGGGTGAACAAGTCGAGCTTCTTCTCAAGCAACAGCGCGTTGGTGCATAAATAGATATAACGGCGCTGTTCGACTAGGCCCGCGACAATTTCACCAATCTCGCGGTGTAACAATGGCTCGCCACCGGGAATCGAAACCACCGGAGCGCCACACTCGACGGCGGCATCCAGACACTCCTGGACGCTAAGTCGTTGATTAAGTACCGCGTCGGGATAGTCGATCTTGCCGCAACCGGCGCAGGCCAAGTTACAGCGGAACAAAGGCTCCAGCATCAGCACCAGCGGGTAGCGCTTGCGGCCGATCAGCCGCTGTTTAACGATATAAGCGCCGATGGCGGCCTGTTGCCTCAACGGAACTCCCATGGGTGCTCTCCAAAACGCCTGTGGCCGTGATTCAGATTAACGAGCCCACGTCTTCGAGTTCTTCTGGCAACTTGAAGTGTACGTTTTCCTCGATGCCATCGAGAACCTCCACCGTGATCGGCCGATATTCGGCAAGGCGTTTCACCAGTTCCTGAACCAGATCCTCCGGTGCCGAGGCGCCTGCCGAAATGCCAACCGTGTTGACCCCGTCCAGCC
>JBAXKX010000308.1:0-3316 GCA_037135115.1 Rhodospirillaceae bacterium | reverse complement strand
GGCGTTAAGTGCGCGACCATTACTCCCGATGAAGAGCGGGTGACGGAATTCAATCTCACGAAAATGTGGAAGTCGCCTAACGGTACCATCCGAAATATTCTTGGTGGCACGGTTTTTCGTGAACCGATCATTTGCCGCAACGTACCGCGTTATGTCCCAGGCTGGACCAAGCCGATAATCATTGGCCGCCACGCCTTCGGTGACCAATATAGGGCAACCGATTTTATCGTGCCTGGCCCCGGCAAGCTGACCATCAAGTGGACTCCCAATGATGGTGGCGCACCGATTGAACATGAGGTTTTCGACTTTCCAGCAGCCGGCATTGCGCAGGCAATGTACAATCTTGACGATTCAATCTCTGGCTTCGCTCACGCATGCTTTCTTTACGGCCTGGATCGCGGCTTTTCTGTCTACCTATCGACCAAGAACACCATCCTCAAGGCCTATGATGGGCGCTTCAAGGATATTTTCCAGCAAATATTCGAAAGTGAGTACAAGGCTCGGTACTCGGCCGCGCGTTTGGTTTATGAACACCGCCTAATCGATGATATGGTCGCCTCAGCAATCAAGTGGGAAGGCGGCTTCCTTTGGGCCTGCAAGAACTACGACGGCGACGTACAGTCGGACGTTGTTGCTCAGGGCTTCGGTTCACTTGGTTTGATGACCTCGGTACTTATCACCCCCGACGGCAAGACTGTCGAGGCAGAGGCGGCCCACGGCACGGTGACCCGCCACTATCGCGACTATCAGAAGGGCCGCGAAACTTCGACAAATCCAATCGCCTCCATCTTCGCCTGGACCCAGGGGCTGACCTATCGTGGCCGCTTCGACAGAACCCCTGATGTGTCGCGCTTTGGTGCCACTTTGGAGAAGGTCTGCGTCGATACCGTCGAGTCGGGTTCTATGACCAAGGATCTCGCCATCTTGATCGGTCCCGCTCAGCCCTGGCTGACCACTCGCGAGTTCCTGGACAAGCTTGACGAGAATCTTAAGAAGGAAATGGCTAGCTGGTAATTAATGCTGTCACTATTTCCTCTCCCGTGAGAACGGGGGAGGAAAGTTTACTCTCACACCCTGCTCATCGTCCGGCGGTAACACAAAGATGTTAAAAAACCACGGGCCGTCCAGACAACCAGTTATCAGCCACGACAAAGGGTTGGCCGGGGGCTGAATGTACCCCGGATCGGGAGAAAACATATTCATCCAGTCCATCCATGCGAGCATCATGCCAAGGCCGCGCGAACCGAGTGCCAAGCTGTTGCCATGATCACCTGAGAGCGGCGGGTCCGCGCTGTCGATAAGCGAAGAATTAATGTTGTGATAGTCCATCGCCGCTCCGCCGGCTCCGTCGCCGACCACGTCGATAATACGGAAGTCATCCTGCCCCTGCCGCTGGTAAACCAGTCTAAACCGATCGGCGGCACCAGCGTCGCACTGACGGTGAAGCTCGTCGGCACCAAAATAAGCCAGCCACGCTTCCTCGCGGCCACGCCCACCCAGCTGGCCGGGCGTGACGCAACCACAGAGCACCAAGGCCAGCACCAAGCCGGTCGCAGCTCCGCGCACGGTACGTATATTGTCCAATTTAATCATTGCCTGAATATGATAGCAAATCCTCATACGAGGAGTAAAAACAATGAAGGACCTATCGGAAAATTCGACACCATAATTATCTTCGGTTCATCGATAAGACCCTGGACACAGATTCCAATTATGGCTAGGAGTTTACAACGAGTCGGGGCCGAGCAACGAGTCGGGGCGCGTTAAGGTCGCAGGGGAGTACCGCTACCGTGTATCCTTCCACCGTGAATCATATGATCTCCTTGGTATTTATTTCGTTCTGTCGGTTTGTTACCCGTCAGGTGCCCTTGCGGCTGTGTAAGCTGGCTGGCCCGCTCGCCCCCTTTGCAGTTGCGCTGCTCGCGGCATTCATGGTTACCGGCCCAGCTGAGGCGGCGCATTACACTTCAATCGTGCTTGATGCCGGAAGCGGAGCCGTTCTCCACAATGATGGCGCGGACGTACGCAACTATCCAGCATCATTGACTAAGATGATGACCCTATACCTGACCTTTGAGGCTTTGGATTCCAAAAAACTTAAACTTGACCAGGAGCTACCGGTGTCGCGCCATGCTGAGAAACAGGCACCGAGCAAGCTTGGCCTGCGCAATGGCGACACTATCAAGGTCGAGCATGCCGTCCTGGCCGTGGTGACCAAGTCGGCCAACGACATGGCGGTGGTTCTGGCCGAAGCTCTGGGCGGCAGTGAAGCGGCATTCGCCGTCCTGATGACCGCGAAGGCGCGCAGCCTAGGCATGTCCCACACCCAGTTTCGCAATGCGTCAGGCTTGCCCAATGACCAGCAAGTAACTACCGCGCGTGACTTGTCGACGCTGAGCCTAGCGCTGATCCATGACTGGCCTCAATTTTATCGGTATTTCAGTCGGACCACGTTTTCATACAATGGTCACACCATGGCCAACCACAACCACCTCATGTCCCGTTATCCAGGCATGGACGGTATCAAGACCGGTTTCATCAACAAGTCAGGCTTTAATCTCGCCGCATCCGTCGTGCGCAATGGTCGCCGCTTGGTCGCGGTGGTGATGGGCGGCCCATCGGCGCGGGCGCGCGACAACTATATGGCATCGCTGCTGGACACCACCTTTCGCCGCATCGATAGTGGCAAGGCTGGTCAGGAAGCGGCCATCCCCCGTGTCAACCCCGCCCCGGCACCGGAGGCGCTGGCTGATGCCGGCCCAGTTGTCGGTAATAACTCGTTTGTCGGTAATAACGATACCGCCGGAGACAGAGACGACGAACATGATCAGCCGTCGGCCCAACCGATTAAAGTTTCCGCCAAGGCAGGTGCCGCCATGACCAAGGCAGCCGGTCACGGCGCATGGAACGTGCAACTCGGGACCTTTAAGACCAAGGCCGCCGCTAGTCACGCCATCAACCAAGCCAGCCACCATATGCCGGCCGGAGTCGGTCGCATTGGCACGTCATTGCACAAGGCAAAGCACCAACGCTCTCAGGTATTTCGCGCCGGCTTGACGGGCTTCAAAAACGAAAAAACCGCTCGCCTCGTTTGCGCCAAGGTCAAGATCAAGGGTCACAACTGCACGGTGGCACCCCAGATCAGAGCCCGAAATTAATGTTAGGGGCCTTAAGGCCCCTGGCCCCTGTACCCGGACCCTGATGCCTTTTCAGCCTCTCAGGGCAGTATGACCTGAATCAGGTTTTCGGCGTCATCGTAACAAAACTGCGCTTTCAAAACGTGCTGGGTGGTTCGGAGCTTATAGTCAGCCAATAT
>JBAXKX010000307.1:0-3344 GCA_037135115.1 Rhodospirillaceae bacterium | reverse complement strand
TGCTGCACTGCGACCGCCAAATACAGCGGCCTGAAGTGCGGCACCGTTGCCGTTAGGGGGCGGGCAGTCTGTCGTTTTCACGGTGGCTCTGGGGGGCGTGGCCATCGTCGCAATATTCAGAAGGCCCCGCTGACAGAACGCCAGCTAAGGGCTAGAGCTATTCGCGCCCTCCGTGCTCAGCATCGTGAAGCTTACTTGCAGTGGCGTGACAATACAAGTAAATATGATCCAATCCGCGAGGATGCAAAGCGGTCGCTTGCATCTGTATTCAAACAAATCCCTGAATGGTAAGTTCTGGATTCGCCGCCGCCGGGGCTGGCACTACGGTCGGCCTACGGCCTCCCTCCGTGCCCGCTCCGGCGGCCGTGGCGGGTGCTTGATCCGCTAAATTTGGCATTACCATGTGTCATCTCCCGTACGCCACCTTCCTTAAACTCTTTTAATGGCGCTGTCTCATAATTATTGGCACGGGGGGCAACAAAGAAAGCGATCAGAGCCTTGCTTGATCACCCGGCTCCCTGATCGATAGCGCTGCCTGCAGTGCCGCCTCCAACTGCGTCAACTCAAGGCCACTGCCCTCCATAGCTCCCCCGCCGGCTTTCAACGCATTCAGGTCGGGGTCGGTGCGAAACCGCTCTGCCAAATTTTCACTGGCTGGATTCCCGCGCACGGCATAACTGGAGGCAGAGAGCAGCGCCTTATTCTTATCGCTGGCATTCCCCTCGAGCCCCATGGTGGTCAGCATATCCTTAATCTGATTGTTGATCTCTATCAGATTTCGGCCCAATTTATCCGCCCGAGCCGGGTTAGTGCTCTTAGATTCGTTATTCATCACCAGATCAATGAAATCGCGGGTCAGGTCCGTCAGCTGCAATCGCGCGTTCAAGACCTTTTCGGCGTCGACGTCATTCGTCAGTTTGCTCATAGATCTCAGCGTTTCACGGGCGAGGTCTATCATGCGATCCTTGGAGATTACATCCTGGCCGCCTTTACTCTCGACATGGATCGCGTCTTCAATCTTGTTGCGGTACAGCTCAGTCATCTTATTGAAGCCTTGGAACGCGTTACCACGGAACAGCTTGGAGTCAACATTCTCTAATTGCGTCAACTTTTCAAAATCGTTATCAATCTTGGTGGCATAGGATGGTCTGTTACTCTCGTCGCCGAAGGTCAACCCGCCAAGCTTATCACTCGGATCTTTCCCGGGGTCTTGGAAGAAATAGTAAGCATTGCCATCATCTGTTGGCATTACTCCATACTTCACGCTTTCATTGGAAACGAAAGCCTGTATGTGGTCATCCTTAGCGCCATTCTCAGCCATCTGAAGCTTTTTGATACCGGCCAACTCCCGCTGACCGACACGGGTGGTCAGCTGAATCGCCTCGAGCGCGCGCTCTCCGGTTAAAGCCTGGCTGGTGTCGATGGCCTTAAACGCAAAATTCGCAAGCTCCTCGCCGTAGCGGGCCGTCAAGGCGTCCCGGAACGCCCCGTGGGCAGCCTCTTGACGCTTGGCTTGGTTCGGTCCGAACTTAACGAATCCAAACGCTTCCGCAAAGCCGCGACAGAAGCTCAGCACGCGGCTACCGAGGGTTGCTTCGTTGCGCAGGCTTCGACCGCTGTCGCGAACCGTAAGTTCACCGGCGCCCTTGAGGTTGGCAACACGGACGAAAGTGTCAAAGTTGACCGGCATAGTTCACCCCCACACTGCTGACGCTAGCGGGACGACTGCGGGCTCCGAACCCACATCAATCGCAGCCAGCCGCTTTTGCCAAGTTTCAATCACATCTATAAAAGATTGAACGATCACGCTCAGAGCGATCGCATTGGCATCAACCGGAACCGGAAAAAGTAACACCGCCGTATCGCCATTCGGAGTCAAGGCAAAACTGGCGCCACCGGCACCGCGCCAAAGAAAATTGGCCTGCAGCATCGCCGTCATCTGGGCCGGACCGGTCTCGCATTGGTCGAGCGTGGCCATCAGCACCAAACGCCCGGCGAGATCGTCGAAACCAACCGAGACCAAAATATTATCATCGACCACAAACGTGCCAATCCCGGCCTCGTCAAGCTCGACGTCCGGGAGGCCGGTTAACGTGCCAAATTCCGACAGCAGTGCCTGAGCTTGGGTGCGATCCACGGTTAACCCCTCCAAAATGGCCTATCCAAACCTTCGATGCCCAATCAACGCCCAGCCCGCCGCGTCCGGGACCACACTGGGGATGTCCTGGTTGTAGCAAATCTATGGTGGATGTTACCCACGGCCTCGAATTCGAGACCGAGCGGGTCAGGATCGACCGATGCCGCAGCGCCGACGTTGCGTGCGGCCTGCAAGACCCAGTGCTGGAAGGGCGTGAGTGAGGTGTTCTGGTTATCTAACATCGTTTTCTCCGGTGAGTACGATATGTTGCAGTGACCTCGCACCCATGCAACTGCCTCCATAGCCTCCCGATAATGCCACCAGCATCTTCCCGTTTGCAAGTCCATTTTATTTTCACCAGCGAGGGTTAAGGTCTTTCCACCCTCAAGAAAAATTAGTACCATTGGGTACCACTTTCGGGCAATATTTATGAAATTTACCTATTTGATGAGACGCTTGATGGTAACACCGCAGGCCAATGAAAAAGTAAACCGCTGGCTGATACGTTGCTGGCACGTCTTGGCCTGCCTGCTCCCGTTAAGCGCTGTGCTGGCCGGCTGTGCCAGCGACCAGCCGGCTGGGCCGAAGATGCTGAGAACTCGGCTGGGAGCCCATCCCGACATGGTGCGCTTGGTCGCCGACATGACGCATCAGGTTAATTTCCAGGTCTTGAACCAGGAGTCACCGTATAGAGTGATCGCCGAGTTTCCCGGCCTCGCTCCATCAGATATTGCGGCTCCTGTTCATGGCGTTGGCATAGTTAAACTTCAACGAGCGGAGCTTGGCGACGACGGCGTTACTCGCGTAGTGCTTGATCTTGCTGGGCCGGTGCGGGTACGTCAGGCGATTTTTATGCCAGGTGCCGATAAGGCGGAGGGGGTCCGGTTCGTGCTTGATCTCCAGCCCATCAGTCGTGCCGAGTTTATGCAAGACATGGAGCATGGACTGGGCACAGTCGGGATCGTCCAACCTACCCCCGAAGCACCCTCAGGCATACCGGCGGTGCCGCTGATCAAGGCGCCCGATGCTGACCCCGGTCATCCGGTGGGCTCGGCTGGACCAATTTGGACATCTAAGCCTTATACGCATTTCGCACGCAACCAGAGCCTTGCGGACGTTCTGCGTGACCTAGCCGCCAGCCAGGGCTTCGGTGCCGTGGTCAGCGACAAGGTCCAGGCCACCGTCAATGGCGCCTTTGAAAATTATC
>JBAXKX010000306.1:0-3345 GCA_037135115.1 Rhodospirillaceae bacterium | reverse complement strand
GTGCGCTTAGTCAGTCATCGGGCGGAAGCCCTGACCTTAGTTGACGACGCGCCCTTGTTCGGAGATGTGCAGTCGTTGAGAGGCCGGTTCGACGTTATTCGTGTTGCGAACGTCATGAATAGAATTTCATTTTCTGAACCCGAGTTGCGCCTCATGGCTCGCAATTTGAGGGCTAGGCTTGTTCCGGCGGGGGGCCTCATTGTTCAGGGGCGCACCAATGGAAGAGGCGTTAATGACTTTTCGATATTCGAACTGGATGGGGCGGGGCGCGCAGGCGTGGTCCATCGCGTAGGCTTAGGCTCGGAAATTGAATCGCTGATCTTGTTGGCGCTGGATGGTGGCATTATGGACACATACGCCAGAAACTAATCTAATACATTATTTTATTGATTGAAACCGTTGATTTATAGGGTAAATTGTTTATCGTGTGACGGCGCGAGAAGTGCCTCTCACAGGCAAGTGCCCCGGCGGTACTGAGAGGCTCCCGATGGTGTGTAGGTGCAAGCGAGCCCGTGAGTTTTTGGTTCGGTCGCTGATCCTAGGCGCAGTGGTTGGAGCCCCATGGGATCACGCTGCCGCCGAGGCGATTGTTCAGCCATTTATTGGCGGGCCGGTCCATTCACTGCAGAACCCTAATCCGGCTGGCCTGCCCGAGCCAGTCCATGACCAACGTCAAGGACCTCAACCCCGTCCCCTGCACAAAGATGAGGCGGGACAGTATGAGCCGGTTGGTATTGCGGTCGGTTCCTTCAGGCTCTTTCCGGGCACCGAAATTAAAGCGATGTATGACGATAATATTTATGCCAGCAAGGTAGATACGAAGGCGGACTATATTACGTCACTGATTCCTAGTATAGACATGAGATCTGACTGGAATAATCATATGTTGAATTTCTCAGCGATCGGCGCCGCAGGTCTTTACAAGAGCCACTCGGCGGAAAATTTTGAAGACTATTCGGTGGGAACTAACGGTCGTGTCGATATTCTTAGAAATTGGAATTTCGCAGGCGGTGCCACATTCAGTCATCGCCATGAGGAACGCGGGTCCCCGGATTCAACAAGTAGGGCAAAACCGACGGAGTATGACCAAGCGCATGGGGAAGTAAGCGGTTTCTTTAAGTTGAACCGTATGAGCTATGGGAGCCAATTTCGGGCTGATAATTTCACATACGACGACAATAGTTCGAATCCGCCAGGTCAGTCCTCAACCAACCCAGATAGGGACCGGCTCGAAGTCCGTCAAGATGTGAAGATTGCGTATGAATTCATCGACGATAACGAGGCATGGATCCGGGCAGGGGTTAACCAACGATCCTACCAGCGCTCGCGTGATAGCGCTGGATTTAATCGTAGCTCAAATGGGATTGAAGTAACATGTGGTGCCAGTCTCGATTTTGGTGGTATTACAAGGCTTGAATTGTTCGGTGGATTTGCTGAACAATCATATCGTGACCAGCGCTTTGGAGCTATATCTGGACCAATGTTTGGCATGTCGGGAATGTGGAACCCAATTGTGCCCTTAGTGATCAAACCCTTTCTCCAGCGCTCTATTGAGGATTCAGTATCACCTACACAAGTTGGGTACGTGGCGACAACACCTGGAGTTAGCATCGAGTTCAAGCCCGTCCCACACATCAGCTTTAACGCCCGAACAAGCTACTCAATGAATGACTACACAGCCGCTTCGGTACCGGGCGCTTCTTTCCGCTCTGATGCAACATTTGATCTCGGAATTGGTGCGAAATATTGGTTCTCAGAGAGCTTTTATGTTGGCCCAAGTTTTCATCGTATGGAACGCACCTCAAACACAGGCGCTTCGGACTTCATTCGAAATCGGGGCTTGATAATTACTGGAGCAACGTTCTAGAATAATATGTCTGTTTGTGTATTAGTGGCGGCGCTTTCAGTGAGGCGGAGGTTGGTGAAATGTTGTGCAATATCAGACGACGGCTCGCTTGGCTGTTGGTCTTGTTTATCGTAGCCGATGCTTTAATGTTCTGGAGGACCATCGCTGTTGGTTCATACGCGGCAACCGGAAATACGCAGCAAGTGTATAAGCTTGGGGTCGGTGACAAGATTAAAATACTAGTCTACGGTGACGATGATGTCTCTGGCGAATTCGAAGTCGACTCTACAGGTGCGATTTCAGCCAAGCTTATTGGGCATGTGACAGTTCAGGGCTTGGCTGTTGCCGATGTCGAGAAGCTGCTGGCGGAGACGTACCGAATAAAGGGTTATATCAAGGACCCTCAAGTTAGCATTGAAATAATTTACTTTCGCCCTTTTTTTATTCTTGGCGAGGTAGAGAAAAGAGGCTCGTACCCTTACGTCAATGGCTTGACCGTAGTACAGGCAGTGGCTATTGCTGGTGGGTACACTTATAGAGCGTCCAAGTCGCGGATAACCATTCAACGCGCTGGTGAGCCATCCGGCAGCGAGCAGATTGTTGAGGAAGATGCAACTGTTAACCCCGGGGACATTATCCGGGTGCCGGAGCGCTGGTTTTAAAGTCCAGGTTTTAGGTATCGAGCGGACTGACCCTAAATCTTTTGGCAGGTGGCGAGAGCCTTGCGAGCAGGTGATACAATATGGAAATGGTCGGCGCTCCTGTTGAAAAAACCCTTGAAGCGCCGAACACGCTCCATAGAATACCTCGCGCTTCGGGCTTCGAATATCGTCAACTTTTTCTACTTATTCAGCGGCGAAAATGGGAGCTAGTGACCATTACGTTGTTAACGGTATTACTCACTGGTGCTATCCTATCACAAATTGAGCCTGAGTACACCGCTTCGGCGGCGGTAATGCTGGACTCGCGAAAGTCTAAAGTAACAAATGTTGAGGCCGTGCTGTCTGGCCTTCCCACGGACATTGGAACACTTCAGACTGAGATTGAAATATTGCGTTCCAGGTCGTTACTTGGCAAGGTCGGCGATACACTCGGACTGGAGAAATATCCCGAATTCGTACCCTCGCCGAGTTGGGTATCGGGGGGCATGTCCCGAATTAAGGGCGTGTTTTCAAAGATATTTGGCGAAGGCACGCCCAAAGCGGTGGGTGTCAACCCTGACTCAGTGGTTGACGCCCTTCTGGCTCGGTTGACGATTTCGCCTCTGGGGCGCTCCTATGTGATTTCCTTGGCGGTTCGGTCCAAGGAACCCGCAAACGCGGCGAAGATTGCGAATACAATTGCAAATCTTTATATTGTTGACCAACTCGACGCTAAATTTGATGCCAATAAGCGCGCGATTCAGTGGCTCCAGGTCCGTCTGGGCGAGCTGAGGCAAGCTGTTGAAACATCAGACCGCGCGGCTGCCTTGTTTCGAGAGCGCAGCGGATTGTCTCTCA
>JBAXKX010000305.1:0-3393 GCA_037135115.1 Rhodospirillaceae bacterium | reverse complement strand
GCTTCGTTCTGAACGAGCCATAACCGCTCTTCTGGCGTCAAAATATCCGCTCTTGCATGATTTATCACTGCAACTAATATGCCAAACCAGACGCATGTACACAACGAGAAATGTATTATTAGGCGCGCGGCGAGCGCTCGAAATGAATTATTACAACACATCATCATCGCCTCACCCCAAAAGAGAAGCCACATAAGCGGAACTTAAGGTCGCCTGCGTAACGCATAAAGCATCATACCACATTAGCACCCATCAAGTTGACCCCACTTGTAAAACTCTTGAAGTAGCGCCCAAACGGTAACAAGGCTATGGGTGAGGATCAAGCGCGGCCCTTGGTTCACAGGTTACGGGTCAAGGTGCTCACGCCACTCCTTCAATCGACCCGTGATCGGCATAATGTTTTGTATGAGATTCAATAGTGCCAAGCTATCATACTGAAGGCGTCCAGAATGCCAAGCCGATTCTACCGATGATGCTTGTTAAGCCACTGAAACATATGGTGGGAGCGACAGGGATTGAACCTGTGACCCCTACGATGTCAACGTAGTGCTCTACCGCTGAGCTACACCCCCACTGACAACGGGCGATCAATCGTCCGCGCCAACGATTTGAACCTAGCACCGCTTATTGCCGTCAGCAAGCCTTTCGTTTCATTATTCGACAATTTTGTGGTTATCTAGCCATTGCGTCTCGGAAGTGCGCCGGTATCTCCACCCGACTGGTCTCGCCGCCCTAATTGACAACTTGAATGTCGAGCGTGGGATGGTGTAGATTTTTGTAAATGTTGAAATGTTTTTGGATCGTGATATGCCAGAAGTTCAAGCTGCTCCGGCTAATTTGGTAATACCGTCGGGTAAAATCGATCCGGGAAACTATGTTCTCAGCGTCGTAATCCCGTGTTTTAACGAAGCCGCGACGATCCGCAAGATTGTGGATGCTGTTCGCAATTCACCTATTGCGTGCAAAGAAATCATTGTTATCGATGATTTTTCTACGGATGGAACCCGTGAAATTCTCGAACGCGAAATAGCCCCCCTGGTATCACAGGTGCTTTACCATCCTTGTAATCGTGGTAAGGGTGCCGCATTGCGCACCGGGTTCGCGGCGGCCACCGGCGACATTGTAATTGTTCAGGACGCGGATCTTGAGTACGACCCCAATGAGTACCCACGTTTGGTCGCGCCAATTCTGCACAAGGGCGCAGATGTGGTATACGGATCGCGCTTTTCGGGTGGTGAGGCACACCGTGTTGTTTATTTCTGGCACATGGTTGCTAATCGCATATTAACATTGCTGTCGAATATCTTCACTGACCTCAACTTAACAGATATGGAGACTTGTTATAAGGTATTTCGGCGCCCGGTGATCCAGTCGATCAAGCTGGAGGAGGAGCGGTTCGGAATTGAACCCGAGATGACGGTTAAATTATCGCGCAAGCATTACGTTTTTTATGAGGTTGGGATATCTTATTCCGGCCGAACCTATGAAGAAGGCAAAAAGATCGGGCTTAAGGACGCCTTCCGAGCACTGTACGCCATAGTCAAGTATACTTTCCAGAAGGGCTGAAATTGTGCGCAACACTCGTTCTCGCATTCTTGTAACTGGAGGAGCCGGGTTCTTGGGCTCTCACTTGTGTGAGCGCCTTTTGACCGATGGCGCTGATGTTTTGTGTGTAGACAATTACTTCACCGGGCGTCGGGATAACATTGCCCACATATTAACAAATCCAAATTTTGAGGTCATGCGCCATGACGTGACTTTCCCGTTATTTGTTGAGGTTGACCAAATCTACAATCTCGCCTGTCCCGCCTCACCGATTCACTACCAATATGATCCGGTGCAGACTACCAAAACTAGCGTTCACGGTGCTATTAACATGCTGGGGCTGGCCAAGCGTTTGAACGCCCGCATCTTACAGGCTTCAACCAGCGAGGTTTACGGCAACCCGATCGTCCATCCCCAGACTGAGGAGTACTGGGGCAACGTCAACCCGATCGGCCCGCGCGCATGTTATGATGAGGGAAAGCGCTGCGCCGAGACCCTGTTTTTTGACTATTATCGTCAGTTTAAGCTGCCGATTAGGGTGGTACGCATCTTCAATACCTACGGCCCACGGATGCATCCTAATGACGGCAGGGTAGTGTCGAATTTTATAGTTCAGGCACTGACTAATCAGCCGATCACTATCTATGGGGATGGCAGCCAGACCCGTTCATTTTGCTATGTCGATGATCTGATTGAAGGCTTTGTCCGCTACATGGCGCTTTCCGGGGATGTCCCAGGCCCGATCAATCTTGGTAATCCCGGTGAGTTTACCATGGGCGAACTAGCCGAAATGGTGCTGCGCATGACCAAGTCGTCCTCCACTATCGTTTATATGCCGCTGCCCGAGGACGACCCGCTCCAGCGCCGCCCTGATATTACTAAGGCCAAGCGCTTGCTCGACTGGGAACCTCAGGTGCCTTTGGAGGAGGGGCTTGGTCGGACTATTCGCTATTTCCGTGATTTGCTCGCCTGAGAGCTATGTTCATGCTTTCTTCCCGGAAATTATGCGTCGTTACCGCCGTGATGATAATTGCGGTTGCTAATGTGTTGGTCTTTCACCGTGTTTTCCTGCTGTCCGGCTTCGACGCTGTGCCGGGCGCGATTGGTGATGGCCTTTATAATCTTGCGGTTTTGGAGCACTGGCGACGGGTGGTCACGGTCGCCGAGTCGTGGTCTTCTCCCAACTGGTATTACCCCGTAACTGGCGTACTTGGTTACAGTGACGCCTTAGTTTTGTTGGCACCGCCTTATGTTGCGGCCCGGCTATTGGGTTTGGGGGCGGTGGCGTCCTTGGGACTGGCCCAGATTTCCGCCTCGGCGTTGGGGTTTGCCGGCATGGTGGTGGTACTGCGGGGCTTGTTGTCGCTGGCTTGGCCGGCGGTGTTGGCCGGAGCGGCCGGATTTGCTACCGCAAGTGGTCTGTATCAGTCGTTGACCGCCGGCCATGTCCAGATGATGGCGATTGAAGCGTTGCCGTGGTTCGCAGCTCTGGGCCTGCTCTATTTGCGGTCTGGTCGGGCCGGATGGGGTGCGGTGGCGGCATTGATGCTGTCCCTTATCCTGTGTACGTCCTTTTATGTCGGCTGGTTTATCTGCGTTCAGATGATCGTTGCTGGTGGGCTGACGGTCGTTTTGTTCCCCGGTCTGGTCGGCGGTTGGGTGGTGGCGCAACGCTGGTCGATCATCCGGGTCGGGGCGGCCTTCGTCTTTTCCTTGCTTCCCTTCATTTCTCTTTACGGATCGGTAGCCCTGCATAGTCCTCCCCGTCCGTGGGCTGAAGTTGTACGTACGCTGCCTGATATCACTCAGTTATTTGAAGTGCGTGGCGCCGCAGTTTGGGGGCCGGTC
>JBAXKX010000304.1:0-3412 GCA_037135115.1 Rhodospirillaceae bacterium | reverse complement strand
GTGCGGTTACATTTCAGTTTACTGATATGCCGCTACAGGGTGCTTTTAACAAGTTAATGTCAGACTTTGGTCTTGATTTTGAGTATAGTTCTGATATCCGCACGGTCACGATTTCGCCAAAGGGCCAAGTCAGGACTGAGTTTATAGCGATGAAATATATTGATAAAAATCGGATAGACGCGGCGAAGTCTAAATTCGTGCTTGGAGGAGAGGTTGTCTATCATGAGGGTGCTGTTCAATTGCGCGGCGACCCCGATCAAGTTTCCAAGCTTAAGGAGGTGATTGCTCTTCTTGAAAGTAGCGAGGGAGACCGACGCAAGGCGGAAGAAGAGCATCAAAAGAACGAGGCAAATACAACCAATACAATGGCGGATGCGCAGCGCAAGGCTGCGGAAGCTGAGAGGATTTCAGCCGAGGCGAGGCAACGTGATGAGCAGCTCCAGCTCATGCGCCAACAGCGACTCGAGATTGAACAGATTACCGTCAAGGTCATTCCTGTTCGCTACGCCAGCGTCGGGCCGATGCGTATTAAGTTTCAGGGTGAAGATGTAACTATACCTGGCCTAATCGACTCGCTCAATGTTTTGCTCGGTGTCGCTTCGGCGGGCGCGGGTGCCGGCCAGTCGGCAGGTGGCGGTTCGTCAAACAATTCATATAACCTCTCAGCGCTCAACTCGGACGGAACGCCGACTGTTCAGCCAGGCGCGCTTAACCCCGTTATGATGGGCGGAGGTGCCAGCAATCAGCAGGATCGGTCGAACACGGTGTTGGTCCGGCGTGAGGCCAATGCCTTTCATGGTTCCATATCAGCCGATTCACGCACCAATTCGGTGATAGTACGCGGCTCTCCTCATGAAATACAGCAAGTAATCGACCTCGTCGCCAAGCTTGATCGCGAGACCGCGCAAATTGAAATCGAGGTTATGATAGTCTTCGCCTCGAAAGAGGCTTCTGAACAGCTGGGTGTCAATATACTCTCTGAGGTCGTCGATGCCTCATCGTCAGGCGGTCAGGTCGGTGGCGCGCTCGGTGGGCCCGGCGGCGTCGGTGTCGGAAGTGCCACGGGTGGTGCAAGTACACCAAATCAATTCGTTGGTGCCCTGACTGGCGGCTCCGATGCGTTTGTAAAGCCAGTAGGCCTAGTTTCGCCTATATCATTGATGAATGCCGCCAGTAGTGGCACCATGGCGAGCTTCCTGTATCGTGGCGGAAGAACCGCGCTTGCCGCGAAAATCAATGCCCTTTCCCAGGACAACTTGGCGGAAACTCTCAGTGCGCCACGGGTGGTTACTCTTGACAACCTTGCCGCCAAGATCACTAACGATCGCACAGTCTTTGTCCGGTCGCAGGGCCTTGCCGCAGGTGCTGTTTCGACTCTCAGCCAAATTCCCGCCGGGCTTACATTAAAAATTACGCCGTCGGTGCTCCGTCGCGACGATCTCGGTGATGACAACCTGATCAGGTTGTTGCTTGAAGCCGAGAATACCTCGGTCGACCTCGGTGAGCTTGGAGCTGCGAAGAGCGGAAACGTGGTTCAAACTCAGGTGGTCATTCCGGAGGGATCAACATTCGTTTTGGGTAGCATGTTGAGTGATGATCGTTCAGAAAAACAGGAAGGCATACCCTTTCTGCAGGCGATACCACTGTTGGGCGAATTGTTTAAGAACCGGGATTCCAGGCACAAGCTCACCCAGGCATTGTTCTTTATCACGCCTCGCATTGTACCACGAGCTGACCTCTACGTTAAAGATGTTGCTCACAAACGTTATCTTCAAACGTTACGCGCCGATCTCGAACAGACCAGTGACGAGCTACACGAGCACAGCAAACTCTTGAATCTGGATATGAAAAGCCTCGAAGAAGACGAATGACGGCTGAGGGGAGTGGCGGTTATGGGATTGCGGTTGCTCACGTCGCTTAATTGGCTGGTTGGAACTCTGGCGATTGGGGTTGCAATTCTGCTGCCCTTCTATCGGGAAATGCAAGTTCAAACAAGTAAGGCCGAGCTGGAAAACGCGGTCGGTCGGATAGTCGTCGCGGAGAGGAGGTTATTTGATCATGGCCGTACGAGCTTGGCATATTTCCGTTACAATCAGTTGGACGCTTTGCAACGAGAGTTGAAGCTTAACCCGCCGCTTTCCAATGATAATTTCAGCTACGAGGTTTACGGCGATGAATCTAATGTTTTGGTAGTCAGGTCGATTACGTCGCAGTCCGCCCAGGGCAGCGGACGTTTGCCGATGCTTATGTATGTCTACAAGGCTGCCCAGGTTGAGGATCTGCCTTCTGAAGATCAGTATACGGTCGGTGGCGAGTGGCTGAAATTGTCGGGGCGGAAGGCTGGCCTGTTGGCTCTGGCCGGTTTCTAATCAAATTCGATGTCCAGATAAACGGTGGGCCGTTCCGGCTCATTCAGTGGGGGTGGCGGATGCGTAGTTTATCTCGTTGCATTGTACTTGGGGTTTCGCTGGCCGTCGGGGGATGTGCCGTTCCGACGGATTCAACGTCCTCACAGGGCGTGGGTATGGATCCGACCTCATTGGTTTCTGGCAAGGCCGTCCCCTCTTCACTCGAGTCCATGGTTTTGACCAAGCCAAAATGGAATGAGGGTGAATCCTGGAAATACAGTGATGGTTATGGAATGCGTGTGGAAGAGGTTGGGCCTAAGCTGACGCGCTTCCAACGTCTGGATGATAGTTCCCAGTGGTACACTAGCAATGGCTTTTTTAGGGAAAAAAGCCAGTCTGCTTCTGCATTTCGCCAAACCGTTTTCAGGTCGGAGAACCCCGAGCGTTTCTTTACAGCGGCCCCTGGTGAATCAGTTGTTTTTGTTCGTGAATATCTGCGCGACAAGAAGATGATGCGGCACCAGACTTCTTGGGTGGTTGAGAGCAAGGAAACAATCACTGTGCCGGCCGGCACCTATGACACCTTTGTTATTGTTATGCGGACCCGTAGCCTAACCAGTAATTGGACTGGATTCGAACGCTGGTGGTATGCTCCCGCAGTCAAGAACTACGTCAGGATGGAATACAGGTACGGTCAGTCACCGGAGGGTGCGCGTGTGTTGGTTTCTTATAATAACGGCGGATAATGTCGGCTTTATAGAGTATCTACGGGAGTAAGGTACCATGGTGCCGGGCATGGAAGCTTGGGCGGCTGAATCGCAGCAGCGATACACCAATTGGAGCATCCTTGGGAAGGGGGGGACCGCCCTCGTTTATAGGGCATACGACACTGGGTTGAAATGCGAGGTTGCAATCAAGGTATTAAAGCCGGAGATTCTGCATAATGTAGCCAATCGCGAAATGATGATGCAGAGTTTACGAAATGAGGTAAATATATCGCGCAGACTCCGTCATGCTAATATCTGCGCGATACACGATCTCTATGACGGACCCCAGGGTTTCGG
>JBAXKX010000303.1:0-3423 GCA_037135115.1 Rhodospirillaceae bacterium | reverse complement strand
TATGAGGATAATGAGTCCCGAAGTGACATTGTCGCCCATCTTCAGTCTTTGCGCGTTGCGCTCGTTGCTGCGCTATTTTTATCAGACTGGGGAGTATACTTCAAGATTCCGCTGAGGCAGCGGAGAAATTCATTTGGCCGTGGAGTTTTGCAAGAGGCTCCATAGGTAGCGAGACTCCCACCGCGTTGTGGCGGCCATCATAGACAGCGGCCAACGTGATCTGCTATCATGGGAGTATGGACAAGAAAGGCCCGTCATGTACCGCAAGGATATCGCAAAAACCGTCCAGCAACCCCGCAAGATTTTTCCCAAGGGTCACATTATTACGCAGGAAGGCGAAAAGGGTGATCGTGCATGGCTTGTCGAAAGCGGCAACGTATCCATCACGGTACATGACACCCTGATTGCCACCGTCGGCGAGGGAGCTATCGTAGGCGAAATGGCTCTGATCGACGGCGGTCCCCGTAGTGCTACAGTGCAGGCGCTGAGGGAAGTAACTTGCCAGGAGCTGAACGGATCCAAGTTTCATCGCCTGCTTGACATGTGTTCACCGCTGGCTTCCTGTTTGCTCGAAAGTCTGTCGGATACTATTCGCCGGGCGCAGGGTCTGCCTCAAGTAATGGGTCGTGGCGCATATCATTACATCAAATCTCGTCCCAGGGGTGCCGAACCCATTGAACTTAAAACTTTTTCTTCTGGATCATTTATTTATACCCCGATTCAGTGGGTAGCCGAAAATGCTTGCGTTTGGGACTGAAATGGTTTCCCTTCTATCCATGATTCGCGCCGCCTATGCTGCAACCCTATCCGTGGTCGAAACCTGTCGCCGCCGGAAACTCGATCCCTGGTCATACATCGCCGACACCCTCGCCCGCGCCCGTCAGGGCATCAACCATCAACCCATCCCCAAAGCCGTTTGAAATTCGGGGGGTGAGCGGTTACTCTCGTGCCGGTAATCACATTGGAATCCGCACCTAGTTGGAGCCATACTCTTGGAACAAACTGACGAATGGATCATCCAGCGCCGCTACATGACCCTGGAAACCATCGTCCCGATGAGCGATAATCATGACGCCCTGTCGGCAATCGCCGCAGTGTGACAATCAGCAGCCAGAGCCGGTGGTGCCCCACATGGTCGCCCGCTCTTACACCACGTCATGGGACGCGATTAGCCTTGACGACAAAGGCCTCAAAGTCTAAAGTAGGAACGAAATTAGCGACGCAACTGTTTGTCATCGACAGCCACGAGCATGCAATGGTATTGATTACCACAATTTCAAAGACAGTTTTAAAGCGACATGTTACATGACGACTATCTGTAATTTTTGGTGTTTATGCACTCGCTACAGTAAACACTGCTGAGGGAATTGAAAGGATTGAAAGGATGAGCCTTTATGACCAGGATTTTTACGCTTGGGCTATTGAACAAGCGGCGCTGTTGCGTGCCAGAAATATTGATGCTGCCGACATAGACAATATCGCGGAGGAAATTGAGAGCATGGGCCGGTCGGAAAAGCGCGAACTGGTGAACCGTCTTGTGATTCTGCTTCTGCACTTACTTAAGTGGCAGTATCAGCCAGAACGGCGGGGGGCTTCATGGCGTGCGTCGATCCGAAACACGCGAGACCAGTTATCTGATCACCTGAAGGACAACCCTAGCCTCAAATCCAGTATTCCAGAAGCAGTGGTAACAGCTTTCCGATATGCGTGCCGTGAAGCAACCGCTGAGACCGGACTTGACGAGGAAAGTTTTCCGGTTGAGTGTCTCTGGTCATTTAATCAAATTATGGATGCCAGCTTTTGGCCTGAATCATAGCTACCCCGGTCTGCCGCCAGCAGCGTTGACTTTTGTCGATGTTGGGTACATCATGAAATTAAGAGGTGTCGAGCCATGGATGACGAACTGAAATTACTACTTACGAAACTTCTGGAAAAACAGGACGCTTTATCGTCCGAGATCAAGGCTGTGAGGGACGCACTATCGTCCGAGATCAAGGCTGTGAGGGACGCACTATCGTCCGAGATCAAGGCCGTTGACGCCAGGGTAGAACAACTCCAGCGCGTCACCAGCGCCAACCACTTCAAGGTGATCGGCCGGATTGATCAGGTAGCCAGCATGTTAGGTGACCACATGGCCGACACCGAAGCGCATTCGCCGACGCATCGTAGGCGGGCGTAACCTACGGCCCCAGTCTGCCGTCTGTCGGTGAGGTACGTAGGATGCCCGAGAATGTCGCCGGATTTTTCCGGCCATGCGCACCTAGTATCCCGCGCCGGAACGCACCACGGACAAGTCAACAAGTTCGCGCAAGGGCACGATTGAGATTGGAGGCTATGCCATGATCGCGACTTACGAAAGCGACTTTTATGCTTGGGCCAATGAACAAGCCAGGCTGCTCCGTGCCGGGAACCTGAGTACGGCCGACCTCAAAAATATTGCGGAGGAAATTGAGAGCATGGCCCGGTCGGAATAGCGCGAACTGGTTCAACAGCCCTTTGAAGGTATGGATTTCCCGATAGATGGTCTTGACGATCACCTGAGCATCCACCACCGACTGGAGAATAGCCGGTAGGTCGAAGAGGGTGAAACTCCGGAAATCCTTGACAGTATCGAAGAAATCCCGGCTCTCGGTCACCGCCGCCACCATTTCCAGGCGCTGGCGCTCGCTCCGGACCTTATCCTCCTGCCGTATTTCATCTGTGACGTCGGTGAGAACCACCATCACGTCGTCATTCTCCACAAGCTTGTATTCGGCCTTGAGCACACGGTCCTCGCGTCGCACCCGCCGGAGCAAGACCCAGCATGGCTTCGCAGGCCCGGCTGCATTCGTTATGGACCACGAGGTCGGCGCCGAAGGAGAGGAAGCCCTGCCCCGAATTGTCGAGCAAGGCGTGGGTGCGATCCCGCGCCACATTAAGATCATGCTCGCTGCGCACCTGTTTGGTGATGTCGACGAACACCACCACCATGCCGAAGGTTCCGATCGGCGAGCGGATGAACTTGAGGAATCAATCGCCGCCATAAAGCCCGGCCTCGGCGGCGATGCAGATGCTGGTCTCCAGCGCCCGTCCGGCCTGGATGCAGCCATCCACGACCCCGAGCATCACGTTCACCCAGTGATCGTTGTTGCGGGTTTCATCGACCGCGATCCGCCCCTCGTAGACCTGTTCGCGCAGATCGGGATTATTGACGAAGGCAGCCTCCTCCATCTCCGCCACCGGCATGGCCCAGTTCGGCAAGGCAAGGTCTTCGAGGCGCGGCGGTGCCAGACGCAGGGTGCTGCCTAGCGGCAAGTTAACCAGCGCCGCCAGTTCCGCCCGCGCCGTGTTGAGGTCTTCGCGGATGGTTTCGAGCTGACGCAGATTCTCCAGCAAGGTCTTCTGGTAGCGCAGGGATTCGAGGGGATTGCGCAGTTGCTCGGC
>JBAXKX010000302.1:0-3430 GCA_037135115.1 Rhodospirillaceae bacterium | reverse complement strand
ATCAAAAATTGGGACAAACCCTTGCCGATGGTTTACGGACGCTCGCGATATTCGTTTTCCTTACCATCATTATTGGTCTGGTAATCAGCATCCTTATCGGTAGATCTCTAGCCAAACCGGTGCAACGGATTGCTCAGGTTATGCGTGATTTTGCCGCCGGTCATCTGACTGCGGAAGTGCCGTATCGGGACCGCAGCGACGAAATTGGCGAAATGGCGAAAGCGGTAGCAGTCTTCAAAGAAAACGCCGAACAAGTCGAACGCCTGAAAATCGAGCACGACCATCAAGAGCGGCACGCCCGCGAGGAAAATAAGCGCGCGATGGGCAGGTTGGCCGACACGTTTGAGTCCAGCGTCAAGAATGTTGTCTCTGCTGTTTCCTCGGCGGCAAATCAGTTGCAGCGCAACGCCCAGACCATGTCTACCAACGCCGACCAGACGAACCAACAGAGCATCATGGTGGCGGCGGCTGCTGAGCAGGCATCGGCTAATGTCGAGACGGTGGCCTCAGCCACCGAGGAACTTACCAGTTCAATCAGTGAGATATCCCGCCAAGTCTCTGAGTCCACAAGGATCGGGTCCATGGCAGTCGAAGAGGCCAACCGAGCCAACTTGACTGTAAACGGGTTGGCCGAGGCCGCACAGAAGATTGGCGCCGTCGTCAATTTAATCAATGAGATCGCTGGGCAGACGAACCTGCTTGCGCTGAACGCCACGATCGAAGCCGCGCGTGCCGGCGACGCGGGAAAAGGCTTTGCTGTTGTCGCCAGTGAGGTCAAAAATCTCGCCAACCAGACCGCCAAAGCAACCGAGGACATTCAGGCGCAGGTCGCCCAGATGCAGAGTGTGACCGAAACGACAGTGTGTGTCATCAAGAGCATCACCGCGACAATCCTGCGTATGAGCGAGATTTCCACTACCATTGCAACTGCTGTTGAAGAGCAAGGCGCTGCAACTCGCGAGATTGCCCGCAATGTGAGCGAGGCTTCAAAGGGCACCCAGGAGGTATCGTCAAATATCTCAGGTGTTTCCAAAGCGGCAAACGAGACGGGACGCGGAGCGAACGAGACACTGTCGGCTGCAAACGATCTTGGCACTCAGTCAGAAAAACTGTCGCTGGAGGTGGAGCGGTTTATTTCAAGAGTTCGCCAATCGTGATTATCCTATCCGGCTTCGCCGTTGATCAAGCGTCAGAAAAACTGATAAGTGTATACACATATCAACAGTTATCGGCGTAGATTTCGCCGATCTTGAACGCTTCGATTGGGAAGATGCTGTGCTTTTCCGTGCATACATGCGTGCTATCGGTTCGGGAGACCGTAATGGACGAGATCGACAACGGCGACATTTAGGGGAAACAATGGCTTTCCCGCCCACGTGCGCAAAAGCGACCGGGCCGAACAAAGCGTCGCCGCCCATTGTGCGGGCGTCGCCTGCCTAGCCGAAGCGAACGCCGCGTCTCTGGGTCTGCCAAATGCGGCGCATCTGCTCGGGTTGCTGCACGACTGGGGCAAGGCGTGTCCGCCATTCCGTGACTATCTGCGTTCCGCTGCGGGACTGCTGGATCAGGACTCTGAGGGCTATGTCGATGCCCGCCGTTTGAAGGGAAAAATCGATCATTCGACGGCAGCGGCGCAATGGCTGTGGGACCGGGCGCGCACCCAAGGGAGCAACGCGGCCATCGCCATACAAGCGCTGGCGCTATGCCTAGCCTCCCACCATTCGGGACTGATCGACTGTCTCTCCCCCAAGGGCGACGACATTTTTTCTCGCCGCATGAACAAGCTGAAGACGGAAACCCATCTTGACGAAGCGCTTGCCAACCTGCCCGAAATTGTCGCCAGGGCCGAGGCATCGACGCTTCCGGCAATGAAGGAACTGTATGCGCGATTTGCGGCAATCGCCAAACACCACGAGACCTGCGGTACCCTCGGATTGGCCGCTTTCGACCACGGTTTGCTGCTTCGCTTCCTTTTTAGCTGTCTGATCGACGCCGACCGCTTCGACAGTGCGGCGTTCGAGGATACCTCCTTGCTCGGATTACGCAGCAACGACATACCGGACTGGGAACTCCTGATCGGGCGCATGGAAACCGCCCTGAACGGTTTTCCGGCCGAGACCGAGATCAACCGCCTGCGCCGGCAAATCTCCGACCATTGCCGTAAACGGGCGGACGACGAACGAGGCATTTTCACCTTAACCGTGCCGACCGGTGGTGGCAAAACCTACGCGGGACTGCGTTTTGCTCTGCATCACGCGCACAAGCACGGCCTGAAGCGAATTATCCACGTTATCCCCTACACCTCGATCATCGACCAGAACGCCCGGGCGGCGCGGAACGTCCTGGAAACCGGGAGCGACACCGGCCGCATCGTCCTGGAACATCACTCCAATTTGGAGCCGGAACGCGACACTTGGATCAGCAAGCACCAGGGGGAGACCTGGGATGCACCGGTGATCTACACCACCATGGTGCAGTTTCTGGAGGCGGCCTTCGGAGGCGGCACGCGCGGTGTGCGGCGATTGCACCGGCTGAGCGGTGCCGTCATCGTCTTCGATGAAGCGCAGACCCTGCCCATCCGTTGTGTCCATCTGTTCTGCAATGTTGTGAACTTTCTGGTCCGGGAATGCGGCTCCAGCGTCGTCCTCAGCACCGCGACCCAGCCGCTCCTGACCGCAGTGGACGCAACCAAAGGGCGAATCGAAGCCCCGCAGGAGATGATGGGGAATCTTGACGACCTGTTCCGTTCTCTGGAGCGCGTCGAGGTGATCGACCATACCTCCGGCGGCCGCGAGATGCCCCCGGTTGAAATCGCGGCCCTGGCGCTGAAGGAAAGCGATTGTTTCGGCAACTGCTTGATCGTTGTCAACACCAAGAAATCGGCGATGAAACTTTACCTTGCCTTGAAGCGGGAACGTCCGGGCCAAGTCTTTCACCTCAGTACCGACATGTGCGCCGAACACCGCATGACGGTTCTGAACGTGATCAAGAAACGACTTGCGGAGCAACAACCTACCTTATGCGTCAGCACCCAGTTGATCGAAGCCGGGGTGGACATCGATTTCCGCGTCGTGATCCGCTTCCTTGCCGGGCTGGATTCGATCGCCCAGGCGGCGGGCCGCTGTAACCGAAACGCCTCCCCGGAAGCGGGACGGGTTCACATCGTCGCGCCGGAGCAGGAGAATCTCTCCCGTCTGCCTGATATCGTGCGGGGCAAGGAGGCGGCGGCCTGTGTCCTGCGTGACTTCGCCGCCGATCCGGCCAGTTTGGGCGGCAGCCTGCTGCACCCACTGGCATTGGAGCGGTATTTCAAATACGCCTTCCACGAGTGCCGGAAAGAAATGGACTACCCTTCCAAGGTTGAACTGGGGAGCGATAGCACTCTGCTGGAAATTCTCTCGGAAAACCGCAAAAACGTTGGCAACATGCC
>JBAXKX010000301.1:0-3430 GCA_037135115.1 Rhodospirillaceae bacterium | reverse complement strand
ATCTGCTCGGTGATCCACTGCGGCTCGGCCAGATTTTGATCAATCTGGTTGGCAATGCCATCAAGTTCACCGAGCGAGGCGAAATCATCGTCACCGTGGTGGAAATGGATGGGGGGCGTATCCTGTTCTCGGTTCGCGATTCCGGCATCGGCATGTCTCCGGATCAGGTTAGCAATCTCTTCGAGTCCTTCAATCAGGCCGATACATCGGTGACCCGCAAATATGGTGGTACCGGGCTTGGGCTTGCCATCAGCAAGCAACTCTGCGAGTTGATGGGCGGGACCATCTGTGTCGAGAGTGAACTTGGCACGGGTAGCACCTTCCATTTCTCCGCCTGTTTCGGTATTGCCTCCCAAGGTCCGTCGCTGACGGCGCGGGCACGGTTGGACGATCTGTTAAAAAAGCGGATTTTGATCGTCGACGACAGCGAGAATGCGCGGGATGTGCTGTCGGCCATGCTTTGCGCCAACAGTTTGTCTGCCGAAGCCGTTCAATCCGGTGAAGAGGCTCTTACCACGCTGGCCGATGCCTCCCAGGCCGGAGCACCGTTTGATCTGGTGCTTATGGACTGGAGGATGCCTGGCATCGACGGAATAGAAGCTTCCCGCCGCATCAAAGCCGATACCACGCTTGCCCGTACGCCCTCAGTTTTGATGGTTTCGGCGTTCGGCCGCGAAGAAATGATCAATGCCGAGGGCGGCGCTGCCCTCGATGGCTTTTTGATCAAGCCGGTCAATGAATCGCACCTTATCGACACCATCGCCCGGATGTTCGGTGGTGAAGCCGCCGCTCCCGCTTGCGAGCAACCGCATTCCTCCGGCAAAGCCACGGCTGCCGAACTGAACGGGCGGCGGGTGTTGTTGGTCGAAGACCATGAGATCAACAGCGAACTCGCGGTCGAACTTTTGGGTGATCTCGGAATCGCGGTGACCGTCGCCGAGACCGGTCAGGAGGGTGTCGAGCGCGTGATGGCCGAGCCTTTCGATATGGTGCTGATGGATATCCAGATGCCGGTGATGGACGGCCTGACGGCAACGCGGTTCATCCGCGCCGACGCGCGTTTCCGTGCCCTTCCCATCATCGCCATGACTGCTCACGCCATGAGCGGCGACCGCGAGAAGAGTCTCAACGCCGGGATGAACGATCACATCACCAAGCCGATTAATCCCTCTACACTGACTGAAACGTTGATCCGCTGGATGCCGCATCGGCGGGCTGAGCGCGCCAACCCACCCACGCCAGAACCAACGTCGCAGCCGCCAGCACCGCCGCAGCCAACGGTGTTGCCCGATCAATTGCCGCCGTTCGACCTTGAGCCAGCCCTGGCGCGGACCAACGGCAAGCCCAAGCTGCTGCGAAAGATGCTGGTTGGCTTTGCGGCCAAATATGCCAATGCCGGGGCCGAATTGTGGAAGCATCTGGCAGAAGGACGGATCGAGGAGGCCGAACGGCTGGCGCACTCGCTGAAAGGCATTGCCGCCACGCTGGAAGCCAAAGACCTAGCCGCCGCCGCCGCGTTTCTCGAACACGCCTTTAGAGCCGGTCACACGGAAAACCTCGCGCCACTCATCAAGGCGGTCGAGCGGGAACTTGCCCCCGCCATCGCTGCGGCTGCATCGCTGGAGGCGCCACAGGCCGCTTTGCCAGAACCGCCGAAGCGGGCGGTCAAGACATACCCCGCAGGGACGCCACGCCCACGTGTTCTGGTGGTCGATGACGAAACGGCGAATATCGAACTGCTCGCCGAGATTTGCGGCGATGCCCATGAAATCCTGACCGCCAGCGACGGTATGGTCGCCTTGGAAATCGCCGCCAGCACCAAACCCGATGTTATCCTGCTTGATGTCATGATGCCGGGCATTGATGGCTATGAAGTTTGCCGAAGGCTCAAAGCCGAGCCATTGACCGCCAACATTCCGGTCATCTTTATCACTGGCCTTGGCGATGTGGCGGCGGAAACGCGGGGGCTGGAATTAGGTGCCGCCGATTACGTGACCAAGCCGATAAGCCCAGCGGCGGTCAGGGCTCGGCTGACCAACCAGATCGCGCTGAAAAAGACGCAGGACCAGTTGGCACGCCTTGCGACCACCGACGGACTGACCGGACTCGCCAATCGCCGCCACTTCGATGAGGTCATCGCCCACGAATATGCCCGCCACGCCCGATCTGGTGGCGAGCTATCTCTGATCTTACTGGATGTCGATCACTTCAAATTGTTCAACGACACCTACGGCCACGTCAGCGGTGATGATTGTCTGCGGCAGGTGGCGCGGGCGGTCGGCAACGTGGTGACGCGGGTGACCGATTTGGCCGCGCGGTACGGCGGCGAGGAGTTTGTCTGTCTGCTGCCAATGACCGACCAGAAAGGCGCGGCCCGGATCGCGGAAAATATCCGTGAAAGCGTCGCTGCCCTTGCCGTACCCCACAGGGGCTCCAGTGCAGCTGATCATGTGACGGTCAGCCTTGGCGTGATTACCACCCGATGCGTTCCGGGGCGGTCATCCCTGAACATTCTTGCGCTGGCCGACGAACAGCTATACGCCGCCAAGTCAGGCGGTCGGAACCGGGTTTGTGCAGGCAGCGTCGCGTGAGGGGGACAGGTAGAGTATGGCCGACATTCTCGTAGTCGATGACGACGATCTGATGATCGAGTTGATCTCCGATCCTCTCCTTGACGATGGCCACGAGGTGAGAACCGCTCTCGGTGGTCAGGAGGCCCTCGACGAAATCGACCGTAAATGCCCAGCCATGGTAATTCTGGATATGAACATGCCAAGGATTGATGGCTATGCGGTCGCCCGAACACTCAGAGCCAGACCGGCGACGCTATCGCTGCCGATTATCGCAGTGACCGGGCGCGATACTTTGGCAGACCGCGACGCCGCCTCTCAAGCAGGTTGCAACGCTTTCGTCGCCAAGCCCGTCGATCCGGATATGCTACTCGAAGTCGTTAACAATTTGCTTTCCCGATAATTTGACGACTGGTGGTTTCCAGCGTCAGGATAGGGTAACACTCATCATGAGCGACCCGAACAGCAAGACTCAAGTCGGGGCGAAAGGCTGGGCACGGCAGGGCCTCATTTGCGCCGGTCGATTAGCTTCAAACTTTCACCTTGACACTGCCATATTTCGGCGCGCATATTCGACGTTTTTCTTAAAAATCTAGCCTTTACGTGTCTCAAAGTCATTGACACATTCCGAGTCGGAGCGTCGCCAGCGCGAAGTGGCGATCGGCAAGGAGATTGCCACTCTGATCGAGGCGGTCTCCAAGGGCGATCTGGCGCAACGTCTCAATCTCGACGACAAGGATGGCTTCCATCGGACCATGAGCGAGGGTATCAACAACCTAGCCGGCACGGTGCAAAGGGTGATCACTGAGGTGGACCCCGCTGTCTAGACAGCTATGGGGCGGAGTTAAGAGAGAGTCCTG
>JBAXKX010000300.1:0-3438 GCA_037135115.1 Rhodospirillaceae bacterium | reverse complement strand
CAAAGGCGGTGATCGTGAACGGTTCCTGATCCCATTGGACGGCGTTGGCGTCTACATTAACGAGTTAATCGAATACCAACTCGAACTCAAGAACAAGGACTTGCCACCCGAACAGCAGATCGGGAATATCGATTGGGATGATCCGTCACCGGTATTTTACGAATATCGCGGCGAGGAGATTGGTAGTTTCTCACGAGGCTTTGCCAACCTGATGAAAGAAGCTGAGCTGTATGTTGACGATAAGGGCAAGACCCGTGACGCATATTGTTTGAGGCATTATTACGCAACGGAGCGGTTATTGGCTGGCGTCAGTATCTATACCTTGGCCGAGAATCTCGGTACGAGCGTTGGCGTCATCCAATCTCACTACGGCCACCTTAGACCAGAGATGGCAGCGAATGAATTGACGCAGATCAGTACCGCCGAGAGAGAGCGGTTGAGGCAGGCGCGGGAGAATGCGGCGGATGGCGATCTTGATGGATAGTGGCGAGGGTTCTGCCCAATTCCGGCGGTATGCTCGTCCTGCCCCTGCCGTGCTCAGCCATGCCCCTCCGGGCTTGCCCTGCTGTCTGCGTAGCCCCTACAGTCCAACCCCATGGCCGTCGATCTCTGGGGCTTGGCCGTTCAGCGGTGACATTGATCGGAGCGAACACGTGGCAGCGAAACAATGGGTCTATGTCGGGGCAAAGGCAGGGAAAGGGCCTTCTCAGTCCGAGAAGCAGGAAATCACTTTCGCTTGCGAGAATTTAATCAATACCTTCTTCCTCCCGAAGTTCCTGCCAGAAATCCGTCCAACTGAGTTCAATTATCCTGTCGCCATCTATGGCAAATGGCATGGCAAGATGTATCGTTTTATCACTCGCTATCGCTCAGATCGCCTCGATGCCATCTCACCAGAATTTGACGCTCCGTTCACGCGCCTCGAATATGTTTCAAGGAATTGCTTTGGCCTTTCGTATATGCGGCACACGGACCAATGGCACCGTCTATTCGAACGCCTTTCGCTTGATGAGGCTTTAACCACGATCAAAGAGATGCTGCATTTCCATCCGTCATGCTGATCGCCGATGGCATACCCATCCTGCCTTTATCGTGCCCAGCTATCGCTCCGGACTGTTTGCCCGCTATGAGCGTAGCCCCAACGGTCCAATGCCCTGGCCGTCGATCTATGGCGCTTAGCCGTTCCTCGACTCCAGTCATGCGATGGCCGACCTGGGCACAAAGCCGGTGGGCCAATGTCTTGGTCATGCGACAGCCGGTCGTTCGAGGCGACCGGCTGCTACTTGAGATGAACCCAGATCCCCTCAGGGGATCTGGTCGTCGCCTACTTTCCGTTCCGCGCAGCACACAATGCCTTCGCGTTCGCGCCAGCGTTGCCATTGCCATTGCCGTTGAGCGTCAGGGTGCCATTACCAAACGGGCGGCCATCCTTCTTCACTTTGCGGCCACCACGGCGTTGGTCGGAGGCGGCGGCCAACACTTCGTCAAGCTCCCCGGCCAACAGGGCATCTATCAATAGAGAAATAATCTCGGGAAGTTTCTCCATCTCTCCTACCAATATAGATGGCTTGCCCGCAATAGCAATTGGTTTATTACCGAAGCGGACCTCCAGAAGTACGCGATTTTGGGAGTCGCGAAACCAAAATCGACGCAGATTTGACGATACAACTCTGCGCTCTTTGCCGCCTCATTCAACTGGCATCCAACGTTCACGTTGCTTAACAAACGGCTGTCCGGCCAGTTCAGCCTGTGCACCAGCCAATTGATCCTCAAGGGCGATAAGCATCTTGCGCCTGAGCACCAAGTTCTTCTGGCTGCATTCAGCCTTCTTGGTTGTTGTTGCAAATGTTAACTTTTCTAGCAGGGACATCGGAGCAGTCCTTTTCTTAGGTTGTGCTACCGATATCCTGCTGAATGTAGGGTTTTTGGTCACCTGTTGGATGACGTAACAGGTCAGAATTCTGGCAGAGGGAGGTATCGCGGCGAATTCGCTACGTGCCGACAACCATCCTCAGCCGTTCACCGCATCCTTCAGCTTCTTCCCGGCCTTGAACTTGGGTGCCTTGCTGGCAGGAATCTCCTTCGCCTCACCGGTCCTGGGATTTCGCCCTTGCCGTGCCGGTCGATCGGTAACGGAGAACGATCCGAAGCCGGTCAGAACGACTTCCTCACCGCGCGCCAAGGCCTCCGAGATCGTGACCAGCGCCGCGTCAACCGTCTTTGTGACATCAGCCTTGGTCTGGCTGGTGGTGTCGGCAATATGGCTGATCAGATCGGACTTGTTCATCGTTGATCCTTCGTGCGAACAGGGCGGCTACGTTGAGGAAATCGAGCAATACCAATCAGCCAATGCCACTATCAATCAGCTTGCCTGCGACCAAGACCAAGTTTCAGGGCAAGATCAGACCGTTGCTTGGCATAATTGGGAGCGACCATCGGATAATCGGCTGGCAGGTTCCATTTGGCCCGGTATTCATCGGGGGTCATGTTGTAGCTGGTGTTCAGATGCCTCTTGAGCATCTTCAGCTTCTTTCCGTCCTCCAGGCAGATGATGTATTCCGGGGTCACGGACTTCTTGATGGCGACGGCGGGCTTCAACTCGACGGCTTCAGCCTGTTCCACCGACTGCCCAAGGCTCGCCAATGCCTGACGGACGGTGGTGATGAGCGTGGGAAGGTCGGCAATCTGGATGGAATTCCGCCCGACATAGGCGGCGACGATCGTGGTCGTCAGTTCCGTCAGATCAGGCTGTGCGCCGTTGGTCATGTCCGTGCCCCCATGTTGGAATCGATCTTTGAGGCCCATATACCAGTGCATGTACCTCGCGACAAGTTGCGTGGCGAAATCTGGTGTTTCCCACCGAGGTGTTGCAGAGATGCCCTATCATGCCGGAGGTTTAATGGGTTGGGTTCGATGGAAAGGTTTACCAACCGGTGCTCCTGCACAATAGGACGATGGAAAGGAATGTCGAAGATACGGTGATGGCTCGTTATTACTAATGAAAAAGCCCCCGACAATACTGGAATGTCGGAGGCATTTAGCGGTGGTTTCCTTAAAGCTTAGTTCGTATAGCGGTGCGATCCATTTGATTTTGGTGGCTGCCTACCATATATATTGGTACTGAGTCGCATCTTTTTGTTTCTCGGGTACTGGATCGTAACCTTATAGGTTTCTTCCAAATCGCTGTTCACAGTCAGCCATTTTACAACGTCATCGAGTGTAGACTTTGGTCGCATTCTAACATCAAACTGGCATCGCACAGAGTACATGAGATTTAATAGCCAAGGTTCCGATTTATTTTCGGCCCATTCGTTGCCAATCTCAATGCCTCCCTCAACTACATATGCCGTAACATAGTAAGAATGTGGAATTACAGTTGGCCCACCATTTGCACCGCGCGCCCATTTCTAGGCAACTTCCCATGCGCACTCAGTTAGC
>JBAXKX010000299.1:0-3460 GCA_037135115.1 Rhodospirillaceae bacterium | reverse complement strand
TCTTCGAGTCGTCTTGGTATTTCGCCCGCTTCACCTCACCCGGTGAAACGACCCGAGGCTTCGATCACAAAGCCGCCGACTATTGGCTGCCGGTAGACCAATACATCGGCGGAATCGAACACGCGGTGCTGCACCTGCTCTATTCGCGCTTTTTCACCCGGGCACTTAAACAGTGCGGTTACCTTGCAGTGGAGGAGCCTTTTGCCGGGCTGATGACACAGGGGATGGTCACCCACCAAACCTATCGGGACGAAAACGGACACTGGCTCTATCCCAGCGACGTCGAAACCCGAGACGGTCTGCCGGTGAAGGTAGACGGTGGCGGCCCGGTTACCATCGGCCGACTCGAAAAGATGAGCAAGTCCAAGAAAAACGTGGTCGGACTGGAAAAGGTAGCGGACGCCTATGGTGCCGATACCGCCCGTCTGCTGCTGATGTCTGACAGCCCGCCCGAACGCGACCTCGAATGGACCGATGCCGGCATTGACGGCGCTTGGCGCTTTCTAAACCGGCTGTGGCGCTTAGCCACTGAACCACCGGTGCCGCTGCCGGACGCTCTGTTGGACGACCCGCCGGACATCCAGTCGGCCAAGGCAATCCAAGCGCGCAAGGCCATTCACAAGACCATCGCCGCCGTCACCAAGGACCTTGAGACCTTCCATTTCAACAAAGCGGTAGCGCGGATTCGTGAACTAACCAATACCATGGCCGAGCTTGACGGCTCGGGCGGTGGCGAGTCGTGGGCCTTGCGAGAGGGGCTGGATGCGGTAAGCTCGCTGATCAATCCCATTGTTCCGCATTTGGCCGAGGAGCTGTGGCTGCAACTGGGCCATGACACCCTGCTTGCCGACCAGCCATGGCCAACATTCGACCCGGACTTGGCCGCCGACGACGTGGTGACGGTGGCGGTGCAAGTCAACGGCAAGCTGCGCGCAACCCTGACACTGGCTCGCGACTTGGCCGACTCCGCAGCCCAAGCGGCGGCGCTGGCCGAACCGGCAATTATGCGGGTGCTCGATGGCAGGCAACCACGTAAAATTATCGTCGTTACCAACCGGGTGGTGAATATTGTCGCCTAAAAAAGAAGGAGGACGGCCGATGGGAGGCCCTACCGCAGCGCTCGGCCTGATCCTGCTGCTCGGGGCCTGCGGCTTCAAGCCGATGATGGGCACCCAAAGCGATCAGCCCGAGGTCGCCGCACGCCTAGCCCAAATCAAGATCAGCAACATCAAGGACCACTCCGGCCAGATGCTGCGCAACAAGCTGATCGACCGTTTCTATCACAACGAGCGCCCGGTCAAGCCCGAATACCAGCTCGACATCATCCTCGTAACCGGTGAAGAAGCTCTTGCAGTTCAGAGAGATGCATCGGTTTCCCGTGGACAATGGACGGTCTCCGCTAGCTATCGAATGCTTCATATCGCCAGCGGCCAAGTATTGATGACAGGAAGCAGCCGCGCGGTCCCCGGTTACAATAGCACCTTTGTCCAGTATGCTTCGTTTGTGTCCGAAGAAAACGCCCTCGAGCGTGGTATCGATTACATCTCGGATGAGATCAATAACCGAGTCGCGCTATACTTCGCCCGCGATCCTGATCAACAACTAAAAACCAACCCAATAACCAACCCAATTACCATGCCAAAAACCATAGGTGACGGCGGTTCGGCCAAGCCACCTGAAAAGGCCGAGCCGAAGCCAATCGCACCCGTTGCCGGCCGGTGAAGCTGCAGGGCAAGGCAATCGAGGCGTTCCTGGCCCGGCCCGACCGTAAAATTCGTGCAGTGCTTGTCTATGGCCCCGACGCCGGCTTGGTGCGAGACCGAGCTGATACCCTGGCGCGAAGCGTCGTGCCCGACCTTACCGACGCTTTTCGAGTGGCGGAGTTGTCGCTGCGGGCGGTCGCGAGCGCCACTTCACTGCTGATCGATGAGGTTGCGGCCCAGTCTCTGATCGGCGGTCGCCGCCTGATCAGGCTGCGCGATGGCGACGACTCGGTTAGTGCCGCCTTTACCGCCCTATTCGCGGCCCCGGCTCTGAGCGACAGTTTGGTGGTGGTCGAAGCGGGCGACCTTGGTGCCCGCTCCAAGTTGCGTGTGACCTTCGAGTCCGCGACGATCGGCGCCGCAATGCCCTGCTACATCGAGGATGAGGCAACCTTGCGCCGGGTGCTGACCGAACTGGCCGCAGCCTATGGCATGATGCTTGATACCGACGCGCAGGATTTTCTGGCCACCAATCTGGTCGGCAACCGGCTGGTGGCCCGCAGCGAGATCGAAAAGCTGGCACTTTACGTGGACAAGCCAAAAGGTCGCAACGGGGTTCTGGTCAGTCTCGACGAGGCGCGCGCGGCCGTTGGCGATGGTGCCTCACAGCTATCCCTCGACGATCCCGCCTGGGCTGCGGCCAGCGGCGACTTCCCTGGCCTGGACCGCGCACTCGTCCGTTTGTTTTCCGAAAGCACAGCCCCGGTTGCGATACTGCGCGCCACGCAACGCCACTTCCAGCGCCTGCACTGGGTCCAGTCCGAAGTCGAAGCCGGTGCCACCTCCGATGGCGCCACCAGCGCGCTCAAACCTCCGCCCTTCTATAAGATGCGCAACACTTTCGTGTCGCAACTGCGCCAGTGGTCGCCGTCACAACTGCGCCAGGCCCTCGACCGGCTCACCGACGCCGAAATAGAGTGCAAGCGCACCAATATGCCAGACGAAACGCTGTGCGCCCGCGTGCTGTTTCAACTCTCGGCCATGGCCAGAGCACGGCGCTAGGTTTTTTGATTAGAACGGCGGATTAATGCAGTATGGGCATGAAAATGCACTCTCAGCTTCCCATGACAATGATCGTCGCCTAACGTGGCTTGGGCGGGCGAGGTAACAAAAAACCCACCGCGACATAACCCAACACTCGGCCGCGACGCGACACCTTGACCCACTCATTATTAACCACCGGGCCGATGACCTCAAGTCGGGTGCCCTCGTCGATCACGTCGATTCGAGGCGCACTCCCATCGGGCCGAGTCCTGAGATTAATCTCGGTGGCAGCATAACGAATCACCGTTTCGACAGCGGAAGCTTCCGGTTGCCTCGCAACTACCGGGGGCACCATCACGACCCCCCCCCCGCCTTCGGACATGCCGGCAAGGGGCGGCGACATCGGCGGAGCCAGCCGGCGCGGCGCTGGCAAGCCGACAACTTTTGGCAATGGACGGACGGTTGGCGTAGACGGTTGTACCACCGTCCAACTTGGCACCACCGCAGTCTCGGCCGGACGCGGGGTAAGTTTAGCCGAATCGGCAGCCAAAACCGGCACAGCAAACAGCGCACCAAGAGCGACACCAAATATCAATGCGAAGACATCAGGCACGATTCGTGACATGCCGTCCACTCACTCAAGGGTAATACGCGCGATTAGGGGAGGCAGGGTCTGACAGCGTAAGACACCATCCAGAGTCTCAAACTCCGAA
>JBAXKX010000298.1:0-3475 GCA_037135115.1 Rhodospirillaceae bacterium | reverse complement strand
CACATTGCTGCCATTGGGAAAACCTGGGTATCCGTGAGCGTCGGCTTACTGGCGCGGACGCCTACTCACCCTATCGGCCATCAGCCGTCATTGGCGCCCCTAAAACGATGAACTTTTGAGCGGCTGCTTTCCACTTTCTCCGCAACGACGGCACTGCCGACACCAGCGTCCGGAGTTGAAGGTGAAGCCGCCGTTCGAGGTTTGCCGAAGAAAAGTTCAGCGTTTTTGTATTTGAGCGGCTGCTTCCAAAAACCTCACCGACTCTTCCGTGCCCAAACGCGACACAGGATATATGCATAGCCACCGGCCGCTCAACACTCCTACTGCGGTCATTCAGGCAGCGGCGCGATCTCGGCTAAACATCCCGCCGACTCAACGCCCGCAGCAAGATCGCAAACAACTGGTCGGGGTTGACGGGCTTGATCAGAAAGTCGTTCATCCCCGCCGCCAGGCACTGCGCCTTGTCCTCGGCAAAGGCATTGGCGGTCATGGCGATGATCGGCGTGTCCCGATACCCGGGAAGCTCGCGTATCTGCCGCGTCGCCTCCACCCCGTTCAGTTTTGGCATCTGCATGTCCATGAAGATGGCCGCGTAGCTGTTCTTCTGTGCCATTGCGACGGCCTCGGCGCCATCCTCTGCCGTGTCCGTGAGCAGATCGAGACCGTCAAGTTGTATCATTGTGACTTCGCGGTTGATCGGCTCGTCGTCAACGACCAGAATGCGCTGGCCGGCGTAGCGTTGCCGGATCGCCGCTTCGGCATCGACTTCCGTTGCCGTCGGTGCTGCTACCACCTCGGCGCCCTTCTTCAGCTTCACGGTAAACCAGAAGGTGCTGCCCACGCCTGCCGTGCTGTCAGCGCCGACTTTTCCGCCCATCAGATCAGCAAGGCGCTGGGTGATCGCCAGTCCGAGGCCGGTGCCTCCGTACTTGCGGTTCATCGAGTTATCGGCCTGCTCGAAGGCGCTGAACAGCCGCGACATGGCTTCAGGAGTAATACCGATGCCGGTATCCTGCACCTCGAAGCGCAGCATGACCGATGCGGTGGTTTCCTCCTGCATGAACGCACGCAAGGTTACCGTGCCTGTTTCGGTGAACTTGACGGCGTTGGTGGCGTAGTTGAGCAAAGCCTGTTGCAAACGCGTCGGGTCGCCCAGGAGTTGATGCGGCAAGTGTCCGGTTTCGATCAGCAGGTGGAGGCCCTTGGCCTTGACGCGCTCGGCAAGAATCGACTCGACATTGGCCAGCAGGCTGCTGACGACAACCGGAGCTTCCTCCAGGGTCAACTTTCCAGCTTCGATCTTCGAGATGTCGAGAACGTCATTAATGACCGACAGCAGGTGCTGGGCGGAGGCGTCGATGGTGTCGAGGCGTTTTCCCTGCTGGGGCGACACGCCTTCGCGGCGCAGGACGTTGGCCATGCCGATGATGCCGTTCATCGGCGTGCGGATCTCGTGACTCATGTTGGCAAGGAAGGCGCTCTTGGCAATGTTGGCGGTTTCGGCCTGGATGCGGGCGGCGACCAGTTCGCTGGTACGCTTCGCCACCAGCTCTTCCAGATGATGCCGATGCTGATCCAGTTCGATGGCAATCCGCTGCTTCTCGGTGATGTCCTGGAAGATTTCCAGGATGGCTTCACTGCCCTGGTAGATCATCCCGGTATGCTGAATCTCGAAAACTCTCCCGCCAAATACGCCGGAAACCTCCATCACGACGGTCTTGCCGACCTGAATCGGCTGCCTGAGCGGGCAGTCATGGCACTGCATTTTATCGTCCCGGTACAACAGCCAACAGCGCTCCCCCGCGCCGGGCCTGCCGAGGGCTTGTTCCATGGAGGGACTCATGTACAGGACCTTGCCTTGCGTGTCCACAATATCCATGGGAAAGGGGATGGTCTTGAGCAAGGTCTCGTTGAGTGCGTGACTTCGTGTGAGCTCGCTGATGTCGGTCAGGGCAATACGAACCGCCGTACCGCCAGCGCCGACTTTTTGCGGCGCGCAGTCAAGCTGTGCCTGCAACACCGTGTCATCGCCGCGCTGCATGGCAAGTTCCATGCTGCCCTTGCCGCCGGGTGTTTTCACGTTCAGGAAAAACCGTTTCCAGCGCTCCAGGTCGTCAGGCATCACCCGCGCGGCGAAGCGCTTTTGCAGCAGGTTCTGGCGCTCGACGCCCAGCAGATTGATGGCGGTGAGGTTGATCTCCGCGATCAAGCCATCGGCGTCGAGCGTGAGATAACCGACCGGGGCGAATTCATACAGATCGACGTAGCGGTCACGCGAGGCCTCAAGGGCGTTCTGTGCCTCGCGCAAGGCCTCGTTTTGCATTTCCAGCTCGATCTGGTGCACCTGCAATTCGTACAGCAGCTCTGCGGCGGGGCGCGCGTCGGTCTGTGGCGCGTTGGCCAGTTGCGCCTCGGCAGCGGCGCGCATTTTCTTTTGGTCGTCGGAAGTGATCATGGTTTTTCCACGGGCTCAATCGCCACCATCGCCAGCAGGATCATTTCGGTATTGCCCAGCGCGGTCACAATACGCCGTGCGTTGAGCACCATGCGGCGCGGGCCGAGGCCGGGGAAGTCATGTTCCACTATATAGCCCTCCAGCACTTTCTGCTGTGGCAGGATGTCTTCCAGCAGTTGGCGCAAGGCCGGGATGGCCCACTGACCATTGCCCAGCTCGTAAATCTTGCGCCCCACCGTGTCTTCCGGCGTGACCTGAAAATGCTGGTAGAACGAACGGCTGGCGGAGATCACCTGCAAGGCGCTGTCGAGCACCAGCAGTGGCTCGCTGACCGTATCGATGATGCCTTCGGCCAGTTTCTGCGCTCGTTGGGCGGCCTCGCTGACGAGCTTGTAGTCGGTCACCGTGGTGAAGGTCAGCACCACGCCCGCGATCACGTTGTCCAGCGTCCGGTAGGGCTGGATGCGCGCCAGATACCAGGCCCCGTCCGTGGTGTGCACTTCACGTTCCATGGGGATCAGGGTATCGAGCACGGTCTGTAGCTCGGTCAGCAGGTCGTTACCCGCGATGTTCGACTTGATGTCAGCCAGCGGGCGGCCGATGTCGGAAGCGATCAGGGGGTAAACCTTCACCGCCGCTGGCGTATAGCGCCGGACGGTCAGGTGGTGGTCGATGAACAGGGTGCCGGTACTACTGCTGTCCATCAGGTTTTTGACATCGTTCTGAATGTCGCTCATCTGCTCGATCTTGGCATTCAGCTCGGAGTTAACCGTGACCATTTCTTCATTCAGCGATTGCAGCTCTTCCTTGGCGGTCTCCAGCTCTTCGTTGGAGGATTGCAGCTCCTCGTTGGTGGACTGCAATTCTTCGTTGGTGGATTTGAGTTCTTCGTTGAACCCCTGCTGTTCCTCGGTGGTCGCCTGCTGGCTCTCCCGGGCATAGGCCAGTTCGCGTTCCAGTTGCTCGACGCGCTGCGGTTCAGCCGGCGCGCTGGCGTGCTGGCCGCGTCTGCGCCGGACG
>JBAXKX010000297.1:0-3521 GCA_037135115.1 Rhodospirillaceae bacterium | reverse complement strand
TCACGAAATACCCAGCCATTGTACTCCGAACTCGGAGGAACTGACATCCTCCTCGCCCTGAAGGACGAGGAGGATGTCAGGGAAAACTCTTGTCGCAGCTTTCCGGTCTTCGAATTGAAGCAGGCGCGGTCGAAAAGAGGTCGGGGACCGTGACGGTTGTGACACCCCTATAGGGGTGTGTCACGACCGTCACGCTTTGGGACCGGCGTGACAAGGTGTGACAGTCACGGTCATGTCACGCCCGTCACGCTATGGTTAGCCTTTACGGGCCAAACGAAAGTGGCTGTGCCGGTGTCGCAAATTGCGATATGACGAGCTTCCAAAAGATTATCTTTAAGCCTTTTGAACTTTTGCCGCCCCGCGCCCCCGCGCTCGACGATCCCAGCTTGATAAAGAAGGTTCTTCCAGTTATTAACCGTGACAACCGTGACGTTGGGGGGAATGTCACGGTGTGACGCATGAATGCCTTCGGTGATCACGGCGTCATATAATTTATTCATTGCGAGTTTATGCCCGGCTGACATGGCCTTAGTCTTCACTGGCGCCTCGTCAACTTCCTCAACAACGCAACTGGTAATAGCGTCTCCGTCTTCATCTTCGCCAAGTTCGACGACGGTCAGGGTAAAGGCGAACTCGCCATCAGTCGGAAGGTCGCGCTGTTTGACAATGCGAGCCACACCGATTTTGGTTACTGGGTCTCTGGTAATCTCAACTTCGGTGTCGAGAGCTGCCCTCAAGAGACTGTGCCCACGTGCGCCACGTGCCGCGTCTTTGCCGCTATGATGAACGCTTAGACAATGCGCTCCGGTTTCTTGGCGAATGCGGTCGGTATTCATCACGTATGCCCCCATGCCGTCAGGACTGTTTTCATTAGCACCGGCCATGGCGCGAGACAGCGTGTCAATCACTACAAGTACGATTGGTAGGCTCAAGCTTTCGGCCTCTGACTTGATGAGATTAATCAAGCTGACAGTATCGGTGTCCGGGTTGCAAAGATTGACGGCACAAGGGACAATGGCGAACGGGATATCGGCGAGGTGCGGGTTTACCTGCTTAAACGCGGCGATCCGATTGGATATACCGAACCCGCCCTCGGCAGCCACATAGATAACGCCACCTTGTTTAACGCGGCGACCGCGCCACGAACGGCCAGAGGCGATATGAAGAGCAATATCTAAAACTACAAATGACTTGCCGCAATTACTTTCGCCATAAACACAGCTTGCTTGGCCTTCGCCCAACAGGTTTTTTATAATTGTGTTGCTACCAATAACCGCTTTGATATCATTAAAACGAACAAGCTTAAGCCTTCCACTACCTTTCGTTGTCTTCACGTCAGCATCACGCTGCGGCGGTTCGGCCGAACTATGGCTATCATAATTCTCCCATGCGGGTGGTTCATCTCCGAGCGGGCCGTGATCAATCACAGGCTCGGCCACTGCGGGCGCTTCGCTGATCATGCTGGCAATTGTATCGACGGACCAACCGATATGCAGCGGGTCGGCCAGATCCCAACCCTTGGGCAAACTATCCGGCAATTTCACCATCCGCACCGACGAGGCCTCGGCCTTGCGTACTAGCTCGGCAACGATCCCGGCCGCCTTAACGCCGGGTTCATCAGCATCTGGCCAGACGACGACTTGACGTCCTTTGAGCGGGGTCCAATCGGCTTTTACAGCGCCGCTTGTGCCTTGGGGCCACGTCAGCACCACCATTCCAGGAAGCATTAGGCGGGCCGCGTCGGCAGTTTTTTCCCCTTCAACAATTAACACCAGAGCATTCGGGCGCTCATCAAGCTCTGGTAAGCCATAAAGCTGGCGTGTTGCCGGCCATTCCCACCGGAAGCGACCATCTCGCCAGATTACCGGGCGAAATTGTTTCTTGAGCTTACCCGTGGAGTCCCGTGCATCGAAGCGGAGGTGCGCCAGTTGCGTGCGGCCGTCAGGCCGGCGGTACAACCAAACGCCATCAGGTTTTCCGAGCTGCGGATGATCGGGGATCGCGATGCCAGTCGGAAAGGGCTCGAGGATTTGCAGGGAAAACTTCTTGGTAACGTTTATGGGCTTGGGCGGGATATCCTGGCCTAACATAGCTCCGGCCGCCTTGATTGCGTTGGCGAGCGGCTGCCCCGTGCCCTGTGCGTAAAGATCAAGGTCGTCGCCTCGGAAATTTCCGCCGAAATCGGCCACGCATTTTGCCCGGCCGCTGAGTGGTATTGACAGGCTTTCTCCCGGGTCTCCGTCAGCGTTGCCTAACAAGAACATGCCGGCACGAATGCGGCCGGCAGGGAAGACACGCGGAAGCCAGTTTGCCCGGCTGGCGCGAAGATGGGCTGATATTTCTGCAGCGGTAAGCATTTTTCAAGCACCTCTCAGGTATGAACTCACAACAAATGTTGCGAGTGCACGCGAAATAAGGCCAGCCAGAGCAAATTTTACTATTGTTGATTATATCATTCCGGCCATGATCTCATTCCTTTCTTTTTGACAAAACTTTAGCGTCTCGCGAAATTACTCGCGCGGTGGTAGCAATACATAAGTTAATAAGCTTTATTATTCAGGCAAGTTTAGAGTTTTCACGAAGTTTTGTTTCCACCATTGCCTCATATTTGGTTAGGTTAATTTCAAGTTTTGACCATATAGATATATTTATTATCCCCAATTTAGCTCTGATGATGAAGTCAGTATCTTCGTAGAATTCAGATGCTATTGAAGCAGGGCTAACTCTCATTATATTATTATTTGACTTTACGTCTTCATTAACTTCTTCGTTAACATAAGCAAGTAGATCAGAAAAGTACAATAAAGTTGTCCTACTTGAGTTTAGCTTTCCAAGTAAAATAATATTTTCCTCATGGTTGCTTTTTGTCGTGTCAACACACTTGATATAGATTGTATCTCCGTTAATAATCATGAGACTAATATTATCGTATTTGTTTTCATTTGTAATATTGAATGTGGCATTGAATGATTTTTCCATAATAGAGATTGTGTGAGCCATGCGAAGGCTAAACCCATTATTATACATGGCGGCAATCCTTGCAATGTAACTACAACGCAGTTCATCCCAAAGCCTAACATTTCCGCGTCCTTTCCCACCTTTTGCTGGTGAAACAGCGCCCCAGTTGATAAGCTTCCGAATGTTTTCAACATGCAAGCCAGTCGCGTAAGTGACTTCGGCGTCTGTGAACAATTTTTCATCTTCCGGCATGGCGACCTCCTGGGTGCGTGAAACATCCTACAAAACCGGGCTGGCTAGCGCAATATAAAAATTGGGTTTATGGTATCTTTTTTTCGCCCGTTCAGCCGTCGGCGGTTCGTGACAAAAATCCGCCGCAGTTTTTACCGAGCGGGTCGGGGTGATTATCAGTCGGCATGGGGCTAAGGGTGGCTCGGTTATGCCTGCCCTGGTGAGCCTCTTGCCTTGCCTTTGCTTCCGGCCTTGGCCGTCGCTTCACCTGATTCTTGCGCGAGAAGCCTGGCCATTCAGGGCCGAGTTGTTGAGTCGACCGCCGGGCGCAA
>JBAXKX010000296.1:0-3523 GCA_037135115.1 Rhodospirillaceae bacterium | reverse complement strand
CCCAGTCCCCGATGCCGACTTCAGCCCGACCTGTCGCTGGTGCCAACCAGTTGTGGGGCGGACGTTTTGCCGCCGGACCCGCCTCAATCATGGAACGCATTAACGCTTCGATCGGTTTCGATCGTAAGCTGGCGGCCCAGGATATCTCTGGCTCCAAGGCCCACGCCGCCATGCTTGCTTGCCAGGGCATTGTAACTGCTGACGATGCCCGGCGCATCGACGAGGGTCTGGACCAGATATTACAGGAAATTACCGCCGGGGTCTTTCCCTTTCAGGTGGCGCTGGAAGACATTCATATGAATATCGAGGCTAGGCTGGCCGAATTGATCGGTGAGCCGGCCAAACGGCTTCACACTGCACGCTCGCGCAATGATCAGGTCGCCACGGATTTCAAGTTATGGGTACGCGAGGCGCTGGACCGACTCGAGGGGGGCTTGCGCGACCTGCAAGCGGCGCTGATCGAACAGGCCGAACGCCACGCCGAAACGGTGATGCCTGGCTTCACTCACCTCCAGCCGGCCCAGCCTGTGACTTTCGGGCACCACTTGCTGGCCTATGTCGAGATGTTCGGACGTGACCGCTCGCGGGTAAGGGATGCTCGAGTGCGGCTCAACGAGTGCCCGCTCGGTGCGGCTGCGCTGGCCGGTACTCCCCACCCGATCGATCGCGAGTACACCGCTCGCGCGTTGGGGTTCGATCGCCCGGCTGCCAACTCGCTTGATGCGGTATCCGACCGCGACTTTGCGCTCGAGTATCTGGCAGTATGTGCAATCGCCAGTGTGCATCTGTCGCGCTTTGCTGAGGAGATCGTGCTGTGGTGTACGGCCCAGTTCGGTTTCATCAAGCTGTCGGACGCCTTCACCTCGGGCAGCTCGATTATGCCGCAAAAGCGCAACCCGGATGCAGCCGAGCTGGTTCGAGCCAAGGCCGGAAGGGTCATCGGGGCACTTACCGGCCTGCTAGTTGCGCTTAAGGGTCTGCCGCTCGCTTATTCCAAGGACATGCAGGAGGACAAGGAACCGGTGTTCGAGACTGAGGAAACGCTGGCGCTGTGCCTTGCGGCAACCGCTGGCATGGTGCGCGACATGGTCGCCGACCCGGTCGCCATGCGCCGAGCCGCTGAACGCGGCTTTTTGACTGCCACCGATCTTGCCGACTGGCTAGTGCGCGAACTTGGACTGCCGTTTCGCCAAGCCCATCATGTTACCGGTCGGTTGGTCAAACTGGCTGAAGAGCGGGGGCTGGGGCTGGCCGAACTGGACCTCGCTACTCTGCGCACGGTCGAGCCGTTGATTACCCCGGCTGTTTATGAGGTTCTAACCCTGGAGGCTTCGGTGGCTAGTCGGCGCAGTTTTGGTGGTACGGCTCCCGAACGGGTGCTGGTGGCGGCACGCATCGCGGCGGAGCGTTTCCTGTGAGCGCGGCCATGATTCTCCGACGGCTTGGCCGCCCCCGGCTTGAAGCCGTTATAGCGCTGGCTGTGCTGGTTCTTGTTGCTACTGGACTGGGTGGATGCGGCAAGAAGCCGGGTCATGTCGACCCTCCCGAGGATGCCGGGCCGGACTCTAAGTATTTTCCTCGCGTTTATCCTAATACCAAGTACGATCCGCAGCCTAGGGGCGGCGCGCAGGTCGCGGCCCCCGGCACTGCTGGCCCCGCTGGCACTGCTGGCACTGCTGGCCCTCACGGCACCGCAGCCCCGGCCGAGCTGCCGCCGATGGTGCCGACTCAGAGCTATCCTCGGATTATCCGGCCTGATGATTTGACGCCGACCTCGGCGCTTTCTTTACCGGGGCGGGGAGGTGGTACACCGTCCTGGCCGGGTTCCCCGAGAGCCCAATGACGAGAGCCCAATGAAGAATTTTGCCTATACTGACGGTGTTCTTCATGCCGACTCGATCGCGCTTGATGAGTTGGCCGCAGCGGTGGGAACGCCGTTTTATTGCTATTCCGCTACAGCGTTGGCTCAGAGCTATCGGACTTTCGCCGATGCCTTCAACGGCCAGGATGTTGGTATCCACTATGCCCTCAAGGCGAATCCCAATCTGGCGGTGGTGCGCACGTTGGCACGGCTTGGCGCCGGGGCTGATGTGGTGTCTGAGGGTGAGCTGCGTCGGGCTATTGCGGCGGGTATCCCCCCCGACCGCATTGTCTTTTCTGGAGTCGGCAAGAGCCCCGGCGACCTGACGGCGGCGCTAGCGGCCGGTATCGCTCAGATCAATGTCGAGTCGCTGCCTGAACTGGAGGCACTGAGCGCTATTGCGACCGACATGGCGGTTTCGGCCCCGATAGCTTTTCGTGTCAATCCCGACGTGGACGCCTGCACCCACCACAAAATCTCTACCGGCCGCAGGGAGAACAAGTTCGGGATCGACCATGAACATGCTCGCCAAGCTTACGCCCATGCGGCCGGGTTGCCGGGCATCGTTATTGTGGGCCTAGCCATTCACATCGGCTCGCAGTTGACTAGTTTGGCCCCGTTCCGTGCCGCTTTTCATAAGGCGGCCAGCTTGGTCGCTGCGTTGCGTGCTGACGGTCACGCAATTTCCCAACTTGATCTTGGCGGCGGCCTTGGCATCGTCTATCATGATGAAATGCCACCATCGGTAGGTGAATACGCGGCGTTGGTCAACGAAGTCACTCGTGAACTTGGCTGCCATGTATTGATTGAGCCAGGTCGTGCCCTGGTCGGTAATGCCGGGTTGCTGGTGACTCGAGTCCTTTACGTAAAAAATGGCATTCACCGGCGTTTTGTCATCCTCGATGCGGCCATGAACGACTTGATCCGGCCGTCGCTCTATGAGGCGTGGCACGGCATTATTCCGGTAAACGAGCCCGCTCCCGGCCGCCTTGCCGAGCATTTCGACGTGGTTGGTCCGATTTGCGAAACTGGTGACACCTTTGCCATTCAACGTCCGCTCGTGCCGCCCAAGCCCGGCGACCTGATGGCTATCCTCTCCGCCGGTGCCTATGGTGCCAGCATGTCCTCAACCTATAATAGCCGCCCGCTAATTCCAGAAGTACTGGTGCGCGGCGGCAACTACGCGATTATTCGCTCCCGACCGAGCTTTGAGGCGATGTTGGGTCAGGATTGTATGCCCGATTGGCTGGTTTAGTGCTGAACTGGGCGTTATGATAATTTTGCAAATTCGGCTTGACATGTGGCGGCTACGGTAATAGACAATTCTGCAAGAAGAGCCGGATGGCTACGGGATCGTAGTGGCTGGGCGGGTGCTGCTTGGTTTAGCGTCGGTTGGTTAATTGTCCTTTACCTGAGGAGTTCAGCGCCATGGCCTTGAACTATCAAGAATTCAAGCAGGTCGTCAAGTCAGATCGGGAAAAGCTCAAGAATAATGTGGCTCCTGCGGGTGTCGCGGTGTGTGCTGATTGCAGTATCCCCCTTAGGGAGACGGTGACCGGCAACCGTAGGATGGGCGACGGTCGGCATGTCTGTAGCGACTGCTATTATAAGCCTTGGGGCGATCATATCGACAATTTCCCTATTTTAACCCCATGGCTTGTA
>JBAXKX010000295.1:0-3530 GCA_037135115.1 Rhodospirillaceae bacterium | reverse complement strand
CCGATGAGCACAGTCTTGCGCTCGGCGGAAATCGACATCGGGGCCTCCATTGCTTATTGGTTATTGGTTAAAAATACGCACCGGGCAGATGTCCGCCCCCTCGAGTCGGGCCAAAGCCACCGGCCGTCCAACGTTGGTGGCCAGCAGTATAAAGTTGCTTCCGGTACAAGCCTCGGCCAGCTTTTCGAGCCGTTCGAGATCTTGGCGACGCAACAGCGCCACGGGCTGCCCTTGTCTTAGTTGATGCGCTTCCGCGACCGTTAGAGCCAACGCCGGGATGTCGTCCAGCGCGGTTGCCACCGGCAGCAGATGATCGTCGATTCCGGGACCTTGCCCGAGTGCTTCAATCTCGTCCAGTGAAATCGCTTGCTCCAGGGTAAAGCGGCCGACTGCAAGCCGTCGCAAGGCAGCGACATGACCATAGCAGCCAAGCGCCTTGCCGATATCGCGGGCCAGCGAACGCATATAGGTGCCCTTGCCGCAAATGACTTCCAAATCGGCGTGATCGGGGTCGGGACAATCAAGCAGGGTCAGGCGGTCGATGCGGACCAAGCGGGGTTCCAGCGCCACAACCTCGCCGGCCCGGGCCAGATTATAGGCTCGCTCGCCATTTACCTTCAGCGCCGAGAACTGCGGCGGCATCTGTTCGACCGTGCCGGTAAAACGGGGCAGGGCGTCCCGAATTTCTGCCTCGCAGGGACGTTGGTCGGAGGTGGCGGTTATAGTGCCTTCCCTATCATCGGTGGTGCGCTCTTCGCCCCAGCGCGCTCGGAAGCGGTAATGCTTGGTGCCGTCCATGACATAGGAAACCGTCTTGGTCGCCTGACCGAAGGCAATAGGCAGCACGCCGGTCGCCAGGGGGTCGAGAGTGCCGCCGTGGCCGGCCTTTTCGGCTCCGGTCAACCAGCGGACCTTGCTCAACAGCTGGGTCGAGGTCATCCCCTCCGGCTTATCAACAACCAGCCAGCCATTAATCGGGCGGCCGCGCTTCTTACGCGCCATCTTCGGCATCCTCTCCCGTATCGATTGTATCACCCAACTTGACATGAGGGGCGAGGTCGCGCGCAACTTCCGGTAAATGCAGCAATTGTTCTATCCTGGTGGCTTGATCGAACGTGGTGTCGGGCTCAAAACTAAGGGCCGGGGCGAAGCGAAGTTTCATCTCATGAGCAACCCTGCCGCGCAGAAAACTGGCAGCATGGCGCAGCGCCTTGACGGTTTCGCCGATATCGCCACCACCCAGCGGCGTGATGTATGCGGTGGCGTTGCGTAGATCCGGGCTAGTCCGTACCTGGGTGACAGTGACATTAATGCCCTGCAACGCCGGATCACGGAAATCGCTGCGGCGGAATAAATCCGCTAGCACATGTCGGATCTCCTCTCCCACCCGAAGTTGGCGCTGGGAGGGTGGGCGAAATGGATGGTGGCTGGCCATGGTTATTTCCTTTCGCTAACCGGCGCACGATGACTGCTCGGTATCTGTCCCTGATATCAGTTGGTCAGGGCCTGAAATGAAGTGGGGGCGTCATCTATAACTCGTGAACCCTCGGGGGCGATTTCGATAACCGCCAGTCCGCGTTCGACCAGCCCATCTCCACGCAGGCGGAAAATGCCGTCAACCCCGGCAAAACCGCTGGGATTGGTCAGGCTGGCGGTGTCGAAGCGAGAGGTCGCGGGCGTGCGGGCCAAAACGGCGGCCAGCGCGGTGGCATCATAGGCCAGAGCGGCTAGTCGCTGCGGCTTATGGTGATAATTTGCACCGAATCGACTTTCAAAGTCCGCACGAGTCTGAGGGGCGGAGGCGGCGTACCAGGCCCCGGCCAGTCCGGGCAGGTTGGCGAGCGTGGGATCGTCCCCCCACTGGCTGGTGCCGAGCAGACGTACCCGGCCGGTATCGATGCGGTTGTTGGCCAGCATCGGCAGTAACGCACGCAGGCGGTCGCCACCCTGGGCGATTAACAAGGCATCAAAGCCGAAGCCGCTTGCACCCTGGGTCTCTTCGACTTGGAGGCGGGCCAAGGCCGCGCGAGAAGCCTCATCGGTACGGCCAGCCAGATCGCGCTTGCGCGCCTCAAAGGCGGCCGGACGGCTACCGTTGCTAGCGAGTCGGGCCACCGCCGCAGCCATGTCGGAATTGTCGGTGCCATAGCGCTCCTCGCGGACGATGACCAGACCTTTAGTCTGAGCGGAGTCGCGCGCTGCGGCCGTCACTGCGTCACCGAACGGGTCACGCGGCGCCAGCACGGCGAGGCGCTGCACACCCCGCATTTGCGCATAGCTGACCACCCGCACCACCTGATCGGCCGGGACTAGGCCCATAACGAAGGTGCCGTCGCCAGCGCGCTGCCAGTCGTTGGTGAAGGCGAGAAAACTGACCGGTGCGCCCCGAACCGCCGACTTGACCGCCGCGACTTCGTTGGTGAATAGCGGTCCCAGGATTAGCCTGACACCATCGGCGACCAGTTGATTGGCGCTGGCTGCGGCTTCCGCCGGTGCTCCCTTGGTGTCGCGCGGCAGCAGCTCGAAGCGGTCCTCGCCTAGGTCGAAAAGGGCCATCTGGGCGGCGTTGAGCATATCCGGGCCAATATTGCTGCCGTTTCCGGTCAGCGGCAGCAGCAGACCGACTTTAAGCGGACCAGTCTGGACGGGGGGCGTGCCGGGTGGGCCGAGCGGAACTTGAGTTACCGCCATGCTCGGCACCGATTGCGGCGCTTGCGGCAGGTCGGCCTGAGCCGCTACGGTTGGTTTTGCACCACTCGTGACGTTGGTCCGGCCACTGCTGGCGCAAGCCGCTAGGGCCAGAAACAGGACCGGTAGCACGGCCCGCGACCAGTTGAGGCGAGTTACCGCTCTTGCGGGGTTTCCCCCTATCACTGCCAAACGCATCACTGCCGAACGCATCACTGCCGAACGCATCACTGCCGAACGCATCACTGCCGAACTTATCACTGCCAATCTTATCACTGACGGTCTCCATGCCTGAACAGACCTTGATTAATCCACAGGGTAGCCGTAGCGACCGATCCTGTAAACTAGCCCCGGGGCTTTATCTCGTCGCGACGCCGATCGGCAACACTGGCGACATGACCTTGCGGGCGCTCGACGTGCTCGGGGGCGCGGACGTCATCGCTTGCGAGGATACTCGCGTCACCGGCAAGCTACTGAATTACTTTGAAATTAGGGTGCCGATGCTGCCCTATCACGAGCACAACGCCGCCGAAATGCGGCCAAGGCTGCTGGATCGGCTCAATTCTGGTCAGGTGGTGGCCCTCGTTTCCGATGCCGGAACGCCACTTATTTCCGACCCTGGCTATAAGCTGGTGCGGGCCTGCGTTGAGGCGGGGATTGCGGTAACGTCTTTGCCGGGAGCCAACGCGCTACTGACGGCGCTGCAACTTTCCGGCCTGCCCAGCGATCGCTTCTTGTTCAGCGGCTTCCTGCCGGGAATGCCGGGCATTGTCATGGCAAGCGGATTCAAAGCCTGTGACAGCATTTCATGCGTAAACACCGTTCCATCCGAATCCGTCAGG
>JBAXKX010000294.1:0-3551 GCA_037135115.1 Rhodospirillaceae bacterium | reverse complement strand
CCCGGCCAGCGCCGCCAGACCGGCCTCGACCACGGTCTCTGAGTCGGGGCGAGGATCGAGTGTCTCTGGCACTAGCACAAACTCCAGACTCCAAAACTCGCGTCGCCCCAAGATGCGCGACACCGGCTCACGGGCCAACCGCCTGAGCAATAATTGCTCGAACCGCTCTTGATGAGCCGGCAAAACCGGCTCGCCAGACCTGCACAACAATTGCTCGCGGCTTAGAGCAAAGGCGTGGGATACCAAGATGCGGGCGTCGAGCGGGGCAGACTCGATGCCGGCCGCCCGCAGTCGCGACACAGCCTCGCGCTGAACGGTTTGTACCGTAGGTACCTCCTGCCCTTGTGCGGCAACCGGGCTGACGGTATGGTTCATATGCTCCGTTTCCCTAAACCACCGGAGGTCATCCTTCATGTCATTCCTCGCCTCGCGCCTTGGGCGCATCAAGCCGTCACCTACCATCGCCGTCACCCAGAAAGCCCGTGACCTAAAAGCGGCGGGACGCGATGTCCTCAGCCTAGGTGCCGGTGAGCCCGACTTTGATACTCCGGACAATATTAAGGAGGCGGCGATTGCCGCCATCCGGGCCGGAGACACCAAGTATACCCCGGTTGATGGCACGCCGGCGCTCAAGAAGGCGATCATCGCCAAGTTCAAGCGCGAAAATAGCCTGGACTACACGCCTGACCAAATCAATGTCGGGGTCGGCGGCAAGCAGGTCCTCTACAACGCCTTGGTGGCGACGCTCAGCCCCGGCGACGAAGTAATCATCCCGGCGCCTTACTGGGTTTCCTATCCCGACATGGTGGAACTAGCCGAAGGCACGCCGGTTATCGTCAACTGCCCTGTTGAAAAGAACTTCAAGCTCCAACCAGCCGACCTGGAACAGGCGATCACCGCCAAGACCAAGTGGTTGATTCTTAACTCGCCCAGCAACCCAAGCGGCGCCGCCTATACTCGCGACGAACTAAAGCTTTTAACCGATGTGCTGATGCGTCATCCCCATGTCTGGGTCATGACCGACGATATGTACGAGCATCTGGTTTATGATGGTTTCGTCTTTACCACTCCGGCTCAGGTCGAGCCTGGATTACATGGCCGCACCCTCACCGTCAACGGCGTCTCCAAGGCTTACGCCATGACTGGCTGGCGAATCGGTTATGCTGGCGGACCCAAGGAGCTGATCAAGGCCATGGCCATGGTGCAGTCTCAAAGCACCTCCAACCCGACTTCAATCAGCCAGGCCGCAGCGGTAGAAGCCCTCAACGGTACCCAGAGCTTCATCAAGGAGCGTGGCGAAATCTTCCGTCAGCGCCGCGACCTCGTGGTGTCGATGCTCAATGACATTCCCGGCCTTTATTGTCACAAGCCGGAGGGTGCCTTTTACGTCTATCCGTCCTGCGCTGGCACTATCGGCAAGACCACCCCTGCGGGCATAATACTAAAAACCGACGACGATTTCGTCACCTACATCCTAGAGGCTGAAGGCGTCGCTACTGTCCAAGGTTCGGCTTTTGGCATGTCCCCGTTCTTCCGCATCTCTTACGCCACCTCTGGCGAAATTCTGATCGACGCCTGCAAGCGTATCGAAAAAGCTTGCAAGGCACTGCGGTGAGCTATTTTTTGGTCAAGTTCAAACGCGGCTTAGGGTCGGGAGATAATATGCGAAGGCTCATTGTCCTGCTCGCGCTGGCGGCGCTGGCAGAAGTTGGCGGCGGATGCACAACCAAGGGGGCGCCACCGATCACCTCCGCCCCCGGCCCCATCAACTTTGCCCAGCGCGGAGTAATCGCCCTTGATGCTGCTGTCATTGACGTTATCGACCAATTCCATCCGCCAATGTCCCGGCCGAACGTTGACCACCTAGCCACGCCCCCACCGTCAAAGGCGGTTCGGCGTTGGGTTGCCGAGCGCCTGCGCGCGGTTGGTAGGAATGGCTCGGTTCAAGTTACCATCACTGACGCTTCGATCATCGAGCACAACCTGCCGCAGAGCGATGGCTTAAAAAGCTTGTTCACAGTTCAACAGGCTCAACAATATGACGGTCGCCTCGAAGTGCGGATTTCAGGTGTGAATCCCGACACCAAGTTCTCCGGCTATGCCCAGGCCGTAGCCAACCGGTCGATCACCGTGCCGGAAGACATCTCGCTAGCCGGGCGCGAGGAGACCTGGAACACCTTGGTCAAGCAAATGGTTGAAGACATCGACGGTCGTATTGAGCAAGGGCTGCGCGACGGCCTTGGCCCGATGGTGCGGCGTTGATTGAGCGCCGAATCGGGAAAACCTTCCCTCCGCATCCATAATGTACTATAAGCACGAAAGATTTAGGCAATGGGTACGAAAAACTCACCGGGAACAAAGGGGTGACGCGGACATGAGCAAGAGCAGTTTTGCCGGGCAGTTTAGGGTAGGGACCCGGATCTACACAGGTTTTGTCGTGATTCTGCTGCTGTTGGGTGTGGTCGCGGTGATCGGCATCAGGGGTTTCGACTCCGTCGAAAACTTTATGTCCCGCTACAGCACAATTTCCGACAATGCGGAGCGGGTCGCGACGGTCAACGCCTATGTCGCGGAAATGCGGCGGACTGTGCGCCTGTTCGGTGTTAGCGGCGAGGAGCAGTATGTCAGCCAATCGCACGAAACCATGAAGAAGCTGGGCGAACTGCTTGGGCTTACCTATAGCAAGATGCTAGACCCCAAACGGAGGGCCAATCTGGAAGGGATGACCGCCTTATTCGAAGCCTATCGCGGCGATTTCGAAAAGCTGATTGACCTCAGGCGCAAGCGCGATAAGCTGGTCAATGAGGGCATGAACCCGATCGGCAAGAGCCTTCGAGAAGATCTCGCTGAAATCATGCGTTCCTCGATTGATGCAAAGGAGTTCGAGACTGCGGCCCGAGTCGGCATCATTTTGGAAAAGGTGATGCTGGCACGGTTGGAGGCGGTCAAGTTTATTGAGGACCCTGATGAAAAAAACCTCGCCAAGGTCGATGCGGTGATGGCCGATGCCGTCAAGTCGTCTGATGGCCTGCCCGAGCGTTTCAACGACCCGGCTCGCAAGCGCTTGGCGACACAGGTCGATGCCAATGCCGACAAATACAAGAAAGCATTCGACGACGCAGCGGTGGCGGCGCTGGCCGTGGATGACCTGATGAACAAGACCATGTCGGGCCGAGCCAGGGACTTCGCCAAACTGGCGTCGGCCACCGCCGAGTCCCAACATGCGTCACTGGTCGAAACCGAGCGCCAGATGGAATCAACCATCACTACCGCCTCGGCTATGGAGATGTGGATTGCGGCGGCGGCGGCCTTTATCGGTTTGTTCTTTGCCTGGATCGTGGCGCGCAGCATAACCGGGCCGGTCATTAACATGACCAGCACTATGACAACCCTGGCCGCCGGCAACAACAATGTCGAAGTTCCCGCCCTTGACAACAAGGACGAGATCGGCGAAATGGCCAAGGCGGTCGAGGTGTTCAAGCTGAACGCCATCGAAAAGGTCAGGATGGATACGGCGGAACTAGCGCGGCTGGAGGCGGAACGTAGGGCGG
>JBAXKX010000293.1:0-3601 GCA_037135115.1 Rhodospirillaceae bacterium | reverse complement strand
CGCATCAACCATGCCGGCTGTTCACGCTACAATGGTTTTGACTATTGTGCTGGCCTTCGTAGGTATTGTGTTGGCGTTTTTAATTACTCGCCGATTGCTTGCCGCCTCCAATTTGCTGCGACGAGCGGCGGATATCATGAAACGCGCTTCGCGTGGTGATTTTAACGCTCGGATTGTCCGGATCGCTCGTAAGGATGAGATCGGCGATCTTTTGAACTATACTAACCAACTAATGGACTTGACCGAGGCTTTCGTAAAGGAAGCCGGGGCGGCGATGCAGTATGCCGGCAAGAAAAAGTATTTTCGCCGTATTATTGAGGACGGTATGCACGGTGAGTTTGTTGTTTATGTTCGGAGGATAAACAGTGTCATTGCCGGGATGGAAACGCGCGATGCCGAGATTGTTCGGTTCTCCGAGCGGCAAGTAATGCCGGTAATCGTGACCACAACCAGTAAGGTAGAGGAACTGCGGCGGAGCGCCGAGACGCTCAATACCATCGCCCGTCAAAGCATCGAGCGCAGTATGGTTGTTGCGAGTGCTGCTACTCAGGCGACCTGCAATGTCCAGACGGTGGCGGCGGCGACGGTTCAACTTTCGGCATCGATCTGCGAGATAAATCGCCATATGGGGGAATCCTCGCGACAAGCCGACGAGGCGGTCAATGAGGTCAGGATAGCCCGTCAAACGGTGGATGGTCTCAATATTGCCGCCGAGAAAATCGGTGGCGTGGTTAAGCTGATCCACAGTATCGCCGGGCGGACCAACTTGCTCGCTCTCAACGCGACTATCGAGGCGGCTCGCGCCGGCGAGGCAGGCAAGGGTTTTTCCGTGGTTGCCAGCGAGGTCAAGAACCTGGCCAATCAGACAGCGCGTGCGACCGAGGAAATCACTACCCAGGTCCATGAAATGCAACGCATTACTACCGAGACGGTCGCGGCGATTCAAGGCGTCGGCAATCGCATCGGCTCGATATCGCAAAACGTGCTCACTGTGGCCGATGAAATGAATGCGCAGGCCGCCGCTATCTCCGACATCAACCGCAATGTTCATGAGGCGGCGACCGGCACCGATGAAGTGGCGCGAAATATTATGGCCGTGACCGATGGCGCCCGCGAAACTCAATCAATGGCGGCCTCCGTTTTGGGCGCCTCCAATGATCTTGCCAATCAGGCCAGTGGTTTGCAGCAGGATGTGGCGCAGTTCGTAGACAAGGTACATAGCGCCGCGTAACCCTAGCTGGGTTTTGGTCTCCTAATAATTGGTGTGGCTGCAGGTAACTCGTAGGTCGGGAATGGTAAGTGCCGAACTTTTGTTCAGGGATAAAACGGCAGTGCCCCACCGGGGTAGCCAATACCGGGGTGGCCAATACCGAGGCGGGCAATTCCACTCGCGGCCGGGTTTGTTAAGATTCGATGGCCCGAGGCGACTTGGCCGGTCCGGTGTTCGGATCGCGCTTTTGGCGGCTTTGCTTGCGGCTGTGCTGGCGGCATTGGCTGTTGTTTTTGGTCTCTTTGGATTAACGTTGCGGGACTCGGTTCCTGCGCCAACTATTCCCACCATAATCGTACCATCTTTGGTTGTGCCGTCCTTGGTGGTGCCAACCGTAGTGGTAGTCTGGCGGGCGCCGGGTCAGGATGAGGCCCGGATGTCGGCGATCGATCGTGGCGTTTGGGACAGTTTCATTGCCACTAGGCGGCGCGGGCAGGCTGGCATTCGCCAAACGATTCTCGATGAGGCACGGGCGGAGATGACCGTGTCCCTGGCCCCGGTGTTCGACGATATGAAAGCGCGGGTCGGGGACTATATCGGTTGGTTTTATTTTTTCCCGACCACCTATCGCATGGCTTTTACCGGGGTGATGGCGGTGCTGTCCCGTGATGCGGCGGACGGGCGTTCATCGGAACAGGTGGCGACCGAAGCGCTAAATCGACTGCTCCAGGACCGTTTCCTTGAGGTTGTGGTGGCTCCGGAACGCTATGGACCGGTGGTTGAGGCCAAGGCCCGCGCCGTGCTTGGACGGGCCATTGAGCGCGAGCAGGCTGTGGGTGTGGCAGAGGTCGCGGCGCTGGCGGAATTTATGCTCGTGCATGGCCGTGCGACAAGTGGGACCGCCGGCGGGGGCAAATCGCCGGTGGCGTTGTCGTGGGAGGCGCTGGGCATCCCCGCCGCCGCAGCCGCGATGTCGGCTCCGCCCGACCCGGTCCAGTTGATCAAGCTTGATCCGGCGCTCAACCTCGTGCAGACCACCACCGCCACCGAGGGCATGATGCTGGTGGTGCGGCAGTTGGCCCGCCGTGCCGTCCAGGTCGCAGCCAATGAGGCCGTCCAGTCTATGGTAATGCCAATGGTGGCGGGGGGCGTGCTTGGGCCGGTGGAAGTATTTGTGCCGCCGTTGTTCGGACTAGCTGCTTTTGGTATCGGTATCGGTGCCGAGTTTGGGGCCGTCAAGCTGCGCCAGGGTCTGGAGGGGGCGCGTCTTACCGACCTTTCCTTGTCGGTGGTCGATAAATTGCGGGAAAACCAAAGCCGACTGCTTTCCGATGCGGTGTCCCGGCGGGTTGAAAACTGGTTGGGAGATTCGGCTCCCGCCTTTACGCTGTCCCCTTAATTCGCTCAACATCGGCGCCGCAGGCCACCAGCTTGTCGACCAAGCGGTCATAGCCGCGGTCGAGGTGGTAGACTCGGTTCAATTCGGTATCGCCTTCGGCGACCAGTCCAGCCATCACCAGTGATACCGAAGCGCGCAGGTCGGTAGCCATCACCGGGGCGCCGGTCAGACGGCCGACGCCGCGAATCAGGGCGGAGGAACCATGTACGGTGATGTTGGCGCCCATTCGCATCAGCTCTGGTACATGCATGAAGCGGTTCTCGAAGATAGTTTCAGTGATCATCGCTGCCCCGTTGGCGATGCACATCAACGCCATCATTTGGGCTTGAAGGTCGGTGGGAAATCCTGGAAACGGCTCGGTCATGACATCGACGCCGGTAAGCTGTCCGTTGGCCCGCGAGACCATCACTCCCCGTTTGGTTTCAGTGAATGCAACTCCGGCATCGCCAAGTATTTTTGAGACGGCTTGGATCTGGTCGAGACGGGCGTTAAGCAGCTCTACTCGGCCGCCGGTGATTGCCGCCGCCATGGCATAGGTTCCCGTCTCGATGCGATCGGCGACGATGGGATGACGCGCCCCCGACAGGCGGCTGCGGCCGCGTATGCGGAGATGGTCGGTGCCGATGCCCTCGATCTCAGCACCCATGGCGACTAGGCAGTGGGCGAGGTCGGTGACTTCGGGCTCGCGGGCGGCGTTGATCAGTTCGGTGTCGCCCCTGGCCAGCGTCGCAGCCATTAGCAGATTCTCGGTGGCACCTACCGAGACCATCTTGAAGACGATGCAGCTTCCGTGCAGGCCGTTCGGGGCTTCGGCCTCGATATAGCCGCCGACCAAATCGATTTTGGCTCCCATTTGCTCCAGGCCGGAAATATGCAGATCGACCGGTCTGGTGCCGATGGCGCAGCCGCCGGGCAGCGACACCTTCGCTCGACCTACTCGCGCCAGCAAAGGCCCCAATACCAGCACGCTCGCCCGCATTTTGCGGACCAGA
>JBAXKX010000292.1:0-3601 GCA_037135115.1 Rhodospirillaceae bacterium | reverse complement strand
TCCACCTGCCAGCTAATGTCCACCTGCCAGCTAATGTCCACCTGCCAGCTAATGTATAGAGTCAAGCAACGCCAGTGCTTGGACACGACAACCATGCTCGCCCATCCAAGCCGCCTGTGCCGCCATACCAATGACATCGGACGGCATACGTCGAATGATCAGCTTGACCGGTGCCGTACGGCCTGAGCCAAGAAGATAGGTTCCATCAATAAACGGCATACCCGGTGGCCAAGCTGCAGTAGCGGAGCCATCGTCCCAATTCACCGTCGATTCGGTCCCGGCTGCGCTGGTAATAGACACGCTGGCTGAGCCTATGGCCATGCCCCGTGTGAATTCCGGTGGACGGTCGGCAACCTGGCAGTGTGAGCCACCGTCTTTGGTGATGGCATAGGGATCACGAATATGAGTGCCGCGGGTAACTCCCAGCGACGCTTTGTCGGTAGTGCCGGCGGTCAGCAACCGTGAAAGCGCCGTGACTACCTTCGGGTCGCCGCCGGTAACGCGAACGCTTTCAGGAGCACCGCTGAATGGACCGGTCAGGCTTACCGTCTTGCCGTCCTGCGACATTAGGGTCGCGGTAGCTCCGGGCGGCAGTCTCAACACGACTCCAGTCGCAACAGTCTGGCCCGGCTTAAGGCTCCCGCCCGCAGCCCGCACAACCACCATGTCGGCCCTGGCTGGGGCTGATGGCAACGCAACCATCATGGCCGCTAACACCAATCCGGCAAACGCAAATTTTCCAACTCGCATCATTTTGTTACTCCTCATCCGAAAAACCCATCATACTCCGGGTTCCATTATACCCCGGGTTCCATTATATCCTGGGAAGTCTTTTAGAGCCACGCGATCCGGGCCCGGCCATATTTTATTGCAACTGAGGCTGTGGCCGCTCATAGTCGCTACGTCCGCGCGTTGGGCGCCACGATCTGGACTGGGGAAATGATAATGTTTGTATCGACGGCTTATGCTCAGGCGGCTTCCACGACCGGGCCATCGGCGCAGGGAATGGACTTCATGTCGTTCCTGCCGCTGGTCCTGATCTTTGTGGTTTTCTATTTCCTGCTGATCCGGCCTCAGCAAGCCAAGGCCAAAGAGCACAAGGCGATGATCGATGGCTTGCGCCGTGGGGATCGTGTGGTGGCCGCAGGCGGCATCATCGGCACCGTGACCAGAGTCGGGACCGATGATGATGTGACGGTGGAAATCGCCGAGGGAGTCAGGATACGGGTGGTGCGCTCTACCGTGACAAATGTCCTTGCCAAGACCGACCCGGTAAGGACGGGCAAAAACGACGATACCGCCGACGCAAAGAAATAGAATATACACGTAGGGCTAGAAGTCTGGTCCCTATTGTGTCGGACAGCAATATTCGATCATCAATCCGGTCAGGACGCTCGAACGATGCTATACTTTGCTCGTTGGAAGATTTATACAATTATAGGCACATGTTTGGCTGGCCTTATCTTTGTAATGCCCAATTTTTTTAGCCGAGAAATGATGGCCGGGGTTCCCGCTTGGCTACCTCACCGCCAGATTCATTTGGGCCTCGACCTGCGCGGTGGTTCGTACCTGCTGCTTGAGGTCGATATGCCCGTGGTGATAAGGGAACGGCTGGCGGCACTTCAAGATGGCGTCCGCACCCAGTTTCGCACCGCAAATATCGGTTACATCAACCTGACCAATGACGACCATGCCGTAACTTTTACGCTGCGCGATACCAAGGACCGCGACGAGGCCCTGAAGGTTTTGGATGTTCTGTCCAATGTGGCCGGCAGCCCAGCAATCGGGAGTGGCGTCAAGGAACTTGAAATCGCCATCAGCTCCGAAGGTGCTGGCTCCATTATTCTTTCTCAAGTAGCCCTTCACAATAAGGCTGTGCGTGCAGTCGAGCAATCGATCGAAATTGTACGCCGCCGCATTGACGAGACCGGGGTTAACGAACCGACGATCGCCCGCCAGGGCGAGAACCGTATCCTGGTTCAACTACCAGGAGTCGACGATCCAGACCGCATCAAGCGTTTGCTTGGTCAGACCGCAAAGCTTACATTTAGGTTGCTAGGCTCGGATACCGAGGCGGCGAGCGGCCGTGTCCCGCCAGGATTTGAACTGCTGCCATCGGCCGATGTTGAGCGACGGGGTGGCGGCGGCCCGGCTCGCTACCTTGTGCGCAAGCGCATTGAGGTCGACGGCGGCAACCTGACCGACGCTAAGGCCGGGGCCAATAGTCAATCCGGCGAATGGATCGTCAATTTCGAGTTCGACTCGGTGGGCGGACGACGCTTCGCCGAGACAACCAAGGCCAATGTCGGGCGCCCCTTCGCGATCGTCCTCGACAATAAGGTGATCAGTGCGCCAGTGATTCGCGAGCCGATAGTGGGCGGGCGTGGTCAGATCAGCGGTCACTTCACAGCCCAAAGTGCCAACGACCTTTCGGTGCTGCTACGGGCTGGTGCGTTGCCAGCTCCGCTCACGGTTATCGAGGAACGCTCGGTCGGTCCCGATCTAGGTGCCGACGCCATCCGCTCCGGCATATTTTCGATCCTGCTCGGTTTTCTTCTGGTCGTGACCTACATGGCGCTGGCCTATGGCTTATTCGGTTTGATCGCCAACGTCGCCTTGATTTTCAACCTGATACTTACACTGGCCATACTCTCGGTACTTCAGGCGACTATGACGCTGCCGGGGCTTGCCGGCATACTCCTGACGCTCGGTATGTCGGTGGATGCCAACATTCTAATCAACGAGCGCATCCGCGAGGAGACCCGCAAGGGCAAGTCGCCATTCGCGGCCATGGAGGCCGGGTTCAGGCGGGCATTCTCGACCATCGTCGATGCCAACCTGACCACCCTGATTAAGATGCTGCTGCTGTTTGCGCTCGGTTCGGGGCCGGTCAAGGGCTTTGCCGTTACCATCAGCTTCGGCATCCTGACCTCAATGTTCACCGCCACTGTGGTTGCCCGACTGATGATGGTGAGCTGGCTGCGCTGGAAGCGGCCGGTAGCACTGCCGGTCTAGAACGGCAGAGAGGCAAGTTAAGTATCATTCTCAGATTAGTTTGAATTACAGAGGCACTGTCATGTACCGGCTTCGTTTGGCGCCCGACGATACTAATATCAGCTTCATGAAAGGCCGGTACGCCGGGTTGATTGCTTCGGCAGTGCTGAGCATCGCCTCGGTCTTCCTGTTCTTCTATCCCGGCCTGAATTACGGCATAGACTTTGTTGGCGGGGTGGTCATTGAGGCCAAGACGCCGCAAGCGGCAAACTTCACGACATTACGCGCCAGCCTTGGCCAGCTGGGACTGGGGCAAGTCTTCCTGCAGCAGTTCGGCTCACCTCAAGACGTGTTGATTCGCTTTGAGCGCCAACCCGGCGGCGACAAGGCCCAACAAGCGGCTGTTGAAAAAGTCAAGGGTGCGCTTGCTAAAGATTTCACTGGAACCCAAATCCGCCGCATCGAGGCGGTAGGCGCCTCAGTCAGCGGCGAGTTATTCCGCAACGGCATGATGGCCATCGGCTTGGCCGTGGTTGCCATGTTGATCTACATCTGGTTCCGCTTCGAGTGGCAATTCGGCCTGGGGGCTGTAATTACCCTGATGCTG
>JBAXKX010000291.1:0-3676 GCA_037135115.1 Rhodospirillaceae bacterium | reverse complement strand
AGAGAGCCGCTTTTTCAGGGCTTTATGGGGCTGCTGTCGAGCATGGGCGGCGCGCGTGAGCGTCACTTCCCAAACCAAGTATCCATTTGCCATTGAGAAGAAGTAACGGCGCGCCTTCGCGTGTTCCCATAGCGTATGACGGGTGGGGCATATGCCGGGGACGCGCGATGGTGTGCCCGCCGTGCTGCCCCCCTCTCCTCCCCTGCTCCCCCCGAACAGACTCTAACTCTTTTAGATATGTTATGTATCCTTTTAGATATGTTATGTATCCTTTCGGTTTAATCCGTTTGAGAGATTGCTTGAGAGATTTGTTTGGGCCTAATTTGTCAGCAGTTGTGGCCATGCGGGCGTACAAGGTGCGCGGCTATCTTTTGATAGTTCCACTCCAAGTTCTTATCTGAATATAAAGTAGGAGACAGTACATGATTGAGCTCGGAAAACTTCAATCTACGATTCAGGAGACCCAAGAGGTCATATCCCATAATATCGATGCCTTGATTGAGGTAACAACGAAGTCCTTAGAACTTCAGCAGACCTTGGCTTCCAATTGAAAGCTTCCGGCGCGCACGGCGTCCGTCAAGCAATTGGCAAGAGTATCGGGCTTCGTGATCCCCGGACGTGATCATGATGTGGGAATGGGGAGGGAGGCAAAACTGCAGCCGCTACGAAATTGTTTACACAGGTGTCCCAACCAGCTGTAGAATGCCCCCCTTTGCCAAGCCATTTAGACGTTGGGATTCTCCTTGCCGGATGCCACCACATGACCAGCGGGCTCTTTCCAGCCAACCGGGCGGGTCGCCTTGGTCTGCGGCTCAGGTTGGTGGCGTTTCTGACTATTTCACTCATCGGCTGGGGCGTTCTAGTCTGGCTGCAAACTGAGCGCCGGGTCGGTGCTGGTCTTGACGTTGAGATCACCGAGAACGCCAATTGTGCCGGTCAGCTTGTCGATGTTACATCCGTTGCCGACCGAGTCGCTTCGTGGAATGAGCAACTGGACATAAATAACAGCGCATATCTAAACGGTATCACACATCAAATCCTTGCCCCCACAACCGAATATTCCCAGCCCAACGCTGATTTCAACCTATTGCGGATTATGGTATTTTTTGTTGGCGGATTTATTTTATTATTTGTAACAAGCATTTTTTATTTTCTCCGGCAAATCAGGGAATATCGCTTGAAATTGCAGCATGAGCGCGAGGCCCTGGCACAATATCAAATACAATTCCGGCTATTCGCCGAGGCCGTCTCAGATGTTTTGTGGCTGGCCGATACCGACTTGACCAGAATAGATTACATCAACCCAGCATTTCAACATATATGGGGCCGCTTACCAAGCGTGGGCATTGAAAACCCGATATCCATTCTTGAGCACATCCATCCCGATGACCGGCCCATGATACTTCGCGCAATCTGCGATTCCAGGGTTGCCGCGCAAACCTTGGAGCTTGAATTCAGGGTGATTTGGCCGGACGACTCGTTCAGCCTGCTTCACAGTTGCAGCTTTCCGGTTTTAGACGTATCGGGGCGCGTTACCGGATACGCCGGCGTCCTCCATGATATTACCGAGTCTCGACTTTCAGAGGAACTGGTTAGGGCCAAGCTGCAAGCCGAAGCGGCCAATGAGGCGAAGGCCAACTTTCTAGCAGCGATGAGCCACGAAATTAGGACGCCGATGAACGCGGTGGTCGGATTTAGTCATCTCATGTTAAAAACTGAACTTACGCCAAAGCAATGCGAGTATGTCCATAACATCGGAACCGCATCGGCAACCATGATGAGTCTTTTGGGTAATATTCTCGATTTCTCCAAGATTGAAGCGGGCAAAATGCAGCTAGAAATACTTGAATTTAACTTACAGACTGAATTAACGGACGTGGCAGAGGTTACATCCATTCAAGTCAAGGATAAGGGTCTGATTCTGCGTTTCGATAATGCCGACGACGTGCCGCCGAACTTGCTTGGTGATCCGCTCCGACTGAAACAGGTACTCCTCAACCTGATCGGCAATGCTATCAAGTTTACCGAGCGTGGCGAAATACAGGTAAATATTGCAATTGCCGAACGAAAGGCGGAGTCGGTGATGCTGTCGTTTACCGTTCGCGACACCGGCATCGGTATATCTGCCGAGGAACAGCGCCACCTGTTTCAGGCTTTTTCTCAGGGCAACATTTCTACTTCCCGCCGCTATGGCGGCAGCGGTCTAGGCCTGATGATCAGCCAGCAGATTTGCGCGATGATGGGTGGTGCAATCGGCGTGACCAGCCGGCCCGGAGAAGGTAGCACCTTCACCTTCACGGCTAGGTTCGGCATTAGCAACTCCGCGACCGCTGCCCCAATTGCAATTAAGCCAAACACGATCCGGCCAAGTATTAATACGCCGGAAACAAATCCGGGCTGCCTCCGTGGCGCCCGCGTCCTGTTGGTCGAGGACAGCCCAATCAACCGAAAAGTAGTCGTTCATATGCTGTCCAGCCATGGCGTTAATATGGAAATCGCCGAAAACGGGCGTCAAGCGGTTGATATGGTTTTGAATGGTAGTTCGACCTACGATGCAGTGCTAATGGACGTCCAAATGCCAGTAATGGATGGCCTTGCGGCGACACAGATAATCCGCAAAAGCATTACTTCCGAGCGATTGCCGATACTGGCCCTGACAGCCTACTCCATGACCGGGGATCGCCTTCGCTGCCTGGATGCGGGCATGGATGACCATTTATCCAAGCCGATCGACCCTAAGAAACTGATCGCCGCGCTCACGCATTGGATCGGTTCGCGAAGAAGCACCAATCTGGAACAACTGGGGACCCCACCGGCAGCAACCCCAGCGCCTTTGACGGACCGATGGCATGATGTGGATATGTTTGACAAAGCGCAGCTGGAGGTCCTTCGCACGTGCATCGGCACGGAAGCACTAAGAGGCTTGCTGGCGAAATTGCCCGAGGAAATGACAACCCTACTCAATCAGATAGGACAGGCTTGGCTGAATGGCGACATGAAAGGAGTAAAAGTTGCATCCCACCGTCTGAAGGGTGACGCAGCGAACCTGGGTGCGCACCGGGTTGCTGTAATTGCACAATTTTTAAACAAAGAGAGCGACGCCGCAACGACACCCGGCGCCATCGACGCGTTAACGCAGGCTTGTCATGAAACGGCAAAGATGATAATGAATCCTACGTTGTAGTGTTACATCCACGTTTTGTTCTTTTCTAGGGAGGCAACCCAGATGTCCGACAATGATAAATTGCATAACATTTCTATATTGATAATTGATGATAGCAAGTTGACCAGAGAAATTCTGAAAGCTATCCTGAAAAGCTTTGGTATCCAGGATATTTATGAAGCAGGTGATGGCTTGGCTGGGTTTGAGGTCATTTCCCGTCACCGCATTGATTTGATAATCTGCGATGTGTTTATGGCGCCGATGCATGGCCTTAAATTTTTGGAGATGATAAGGGCTGGCGAGACTCCACCTGAAATATCATGTAAAATCCCCTGCAATATACCCCTGATCATGATCACTGGCAAAACAATGAAATCCATTGCCGATAATCCTGCTGCATCATGGGACGCAATATTGGATAAGCCAATCCAGCCAGATCTTTTATTGCGGGAAATCTGTCGCCTTTTCCAATAAATCCATTGTTTCTACATCATGTTTCGTCCCCAATCTACT
>JBAXKX010000290.1:0-3676 GCA_037135115.1 Rhodospirillaceae bacterium | reverse complement strand
TCCAGCGCCTGTTCCGGCTCGTCGAGCGCGGCGCCGAGCAGCTTGACGTTGCTGGTCAGCGACCCGCCGAACGCCGCCGAGAGGTCGGCCGAGAGCCGCAACGTGCGCTCGAAATTATCGCCGAGCACGGTATGGTAATGCATCAACTCGGTCTCGGCCGTCAGTACCTCGGCCCGGCTCGCCATCGTGTGCTGTGACATGCCGTCAGCTAGCGCCTGGACATCACGGGCAGTCATGGTGGCAGCGGCGCCAGTGCGGGCCATTGCCTGGTTGATCCCGGTTAGCTCGGCCTCTGCGGACTTTGCAGAGTCAAACGCCATCCACAGCGCGCCGACCGCAGCCGCAGCGCCTAACCCAATCGGCCCGAGCGCCTGTAACGCGCCGCCAATCGCCCCGGCCCTACCTGCCAGCCCAACGGCGACACCCTCACCGATTTTGCCAACCTGATCAAGGGCAGTGCCGGCCACGGTAGCCCCATCTGCGACGGCCTGACCCATAGCGGCGCCACCGGCACCGACTGTGACCGCAGCTGTGGCAACCTCCCGGCCGGCGGTTGCGGCGGAGGCGCCGGTCTCGTCTAGTGCCTGCACAGTCGGGCTAAGGCCGCCACTGACCAACCGGCCGAACCAATCAAGGGCACCAGATGCGGCCGAGCCAATCTTGTTAAGGGCACCGCTAAAATTACCAGTTGCAATGTCTGCGGCACCGGTATCAGTAATAATATTACGCAGAGCTGCCGCGCCAGATGCTTCGAGCGTCAAAAATGCGCTCTGACCAGTTGTGCCTAGGTTAGTCAGTGCATCGGTTAGGCTGCGGACAACGGACTCCTTCTCGCCATCAATCCAAGTCTGTTGCACGTCGTGCGAGTCAAATGTATGACCAGCGGCAAGCATTTTTTGCGTCTCAGCCATACGCTGTGCCGCTGCCGCTGCCTCGGTCGCGTAGGTAGCCGCCTGGACTGCGGCCATTTCGTCGACAGCGCGTTGCAACGCGGGACCTTGATTCACCGAGGTTTCTAGTGGCGACGAGGGGACAAATTTCCGGTCTTCAGCCTGTGCCCTCGCCGCCTCATCATTTGCATACTGTGCGGCTAGATCAAGATGATAAACGCCTTTGTCATATATAGAGGCGCGCTTCATTGCATCGACGGACTCCGCCGTTTTGTCCATTACTTGGCCGAACCGTTCTGTTTCACCGACTGCCCCCTGGATCATGCGCGTATAGTCTGTTAATGCGTCGGCACTCTGCCTGCCCATTGTGACAAGACTTGTCGCTGCGGCGTCGGCAGCAGTGCCCAATTGCCCCAGGGTTTCGCCCCCGGCGACCACCCGAGACTCAAACTGAGCCAGCGATTGATCGCCGCTCGCCAACGCATCGACCAGCGGCGACACGTCCGCTTCAATTCTCGCCGCCAGCCGCACCGCCATTTACAGACCCTCCTCATTTTCCGTGCCGCAGCAATCGCCGCCGTCATCAGCTAATTTTGTTGTCGCCGTCCACAGCCCGGCATCGATCGACGGCAACAGCAACGTTACTGCCCTTTGGTCAAATCCAAGCGCCGCCGCCGCCGTCAGGGCCAGCATACCGTTGAGGGTGGTCAGCACCCTGCGGCCGATGGCCTGGACCTGGACGCCGGAGCCGACTGCCACCTGCCACGCCTGCCAGCCCTCGACGGTTTCCGGCGCATTTAGAACGTAGGGACAGTCTGGACAGGATTTCCCTCCGGCCCGGCATCGTCCGCAGTATTCGGCACCGCCGCCAAAATGCCACTCTGCGCGGTGCCGGAGGCGTTTCCCTCGGCGGCCAATTGGTCCAATGGTGCGTAAATCAAATTCATGAAGGCGATCGCCATCTTTGGGATCGCCATCAGCATAGCGACATTTTCCGCCGTCACCGGTGCCTCTGTGTCGTCGGCTGCGAGGACGCCCCGCCAAGCGATAATCGCGTATTGCCCCATCGATTTGGCGATGGCCTCTTGTAGTAGTCCCGTTTGCCAAAACTTATCGGTCGCAGCGGGCGGAGTATCATTGCCGCGCTGGCGTAAGTCGTTGGCTGCGTCGGCGTGTGCCGCCGCGTTTACCGCTGTGTCGAGCGGGCGGACCAGCAGGCGCACGTCAAACGGCAGGTCGAGCCAGTAAGGTTCCTTCGGCAGGTTTAAGCGGATCATGCGTAGGTTTCCACATCATTTTTAAGGGTGACGGTGACGAAGGCACCACTAGCCGGCTTGGCCGCTTGCCAGTTGTATTTGGCCTCAATGCCACCGGGACCGCTGATAGGATTTTTCGCCTTGGGCAGATAGACGGCTGGCAAATCAATATACAGTGACTTGTCGGCGTCGATTATCCAACCCAGACTAAGCGCGATCGGCGTGCCCGAGCTAGCCGCGTCCAACAGAACCGTATCGGCGAAACGAACGCTGATTTGACCGCTGCAACTGGCGATACCCAAGTCGCAACCGTCGATTTTGCCGTCATCACGAATAGTGCGCACGGCCGAGAGTTTGTTGGCATAGGTAACCTCGCAGCCGGTAACGTTGCCAAGCGCGGTGCCGTCCTTTTTGACTACGCCCATCGATTGCATAAACCGTCGCAACACCCGGCTGGTCGGAGTGCCGCCGCCGCTACTCGCCACGTCGGTTGACCCTTGGGCGATCACCGCCACGGTGGCGTTGGCCTTGCCCGAGGTCGCCCACGGGAACTTAATACTGTCCACCATGCAACCAACATTTGGAAAATACCGAGGCAGGTCGGGCATCCCGACTTCGATACAGACCGACGGTAGGCTGGCCGCGCCGCTCGTAAAGACGTGGGTGAAGGTCGGCGTGGTGCCGGTGGTGACGGGCGCGCCGAACAGCCCCTTCAGCCACATGCCAAAATCACGTAGATCAATTGGCACCACAACATTGCCCTGGGCCGTAATTACTCCGCGTGACGGCTCCGGCGGATCGCGACCAAGGCCCAACACATCGTTAACTTCAAGCGGTTGTTCCGAGCCGAGATCGCAGCTTATGAAAGGTATTTTTGCAAAATTTCCAGAGGGGGCGGTACCATAAACGGCCTCCGCCTTAATAAGTAACTGGGCATTTGCCCCAATAGCACGACTCATATCGGTGTTCCTTCTGTTGTTGACATTACTAATTGAGTGGGTTACCTGTACTATAGTAAAGTGTTACTATGATTGCCGCTGCCTTAAGTGGACATCCCCCAGGGACCGGGACTTCTTCAGTGACTGGTGCTTCATATTCAGTCCATTCTACTGCCCCCCCTAGGGTCAAATCCTTACAAAGTGCGGTGCAGATGGCGCGCAGCAATCCGTCAAGGGCGATGGCACGGTTGACCACTTGGCCCCCTTGCACAATCACCTCAACTCTGGCCGCGTGCCCGTAATGATAGGTAATTGGCGATAGCGTGATTTCGGGCTTGCCGGGGTCGCCATCGCGCAAGATGATCAAACCACCCTGTGGCACCCTCTCGGGGATGGCGCTTTCGCGCTCAACGGTGGCACCGGGCACGGCGGTAAGCGCCGCCAACAGCGCCTGTAATGCAGCCTCGCGACGACTAGCCATTTTCAAATCTCCATATGGATGTTATTGATAATATCAGAGAACTCGGCCTCAACTGTGGCAATCGCTCCGGCGATGTCGAGGCGTTTGGTTAACGTCACCTGTGGCACCAAA
>JBAXKX010000289.1:0-3733 GCA_037135115.1 Rhodospirillaceae bacterium | reverse complement strand
GTAGCATCTGGCGCAACCGACGGCCATCACCCCACAGCATCAAACCAGGCGGCGCCCAGTGCGTCAACGAAACCCCGGCCCACTCGGCCCGCCCCGACATTGGCCCGACCACGCCACGAAACAGCACAGCGACTTCGATAGGCTCGCAGCGCAACACCATGCTGGAAAACTCGATGTCGGCCACATCCAAGATCGCACCCAGCGTCTCGTTAAGCGCCTTGCTCGACGAGACGATGTCGTGAATGAAGCCACTATAAGTATCATTGGCCAGGGTACCAAACGCCTCGCTGTCCATCAGTTCGGCCAACCCGATGATGGCATTGAGCGGCGTGCGCAGTTCGTGACCGATATTGGCGAGAAAGTCGGTCTTGGCCCGATTGGCCAGTGTCGCCTCGGCCTCGGCCCGCAGACGGGCGGCGATCTCGGCGTAACCGCGCAGACCGGCCACCACAGAGGTGAACAAAGACTGCGCCGTAAGCTCGGTTTTGAGCCGGTAGTCGTTGATATCATAGCGCACAATCACGTCACGCTCAGGTGCCATGCCGGGCTGACCAGTACGCATAATAATACGCACCGCCGAACGCTTCATTTCCTCGCGGATAGCCACCGCCAGTTGCAGACCGGCGTCGTCGGTTTCCATCACCACGTCAAGCAGCACCACCGCAATATCGGGATGCGACTCGAGGGCGGCCCTTGCCTCAACAGCACTTCCGGCGGCGATTATAACGATCGGCCTCCGTTGAAACATACAGCCGTGCAGGACACTCCGAGTAATCTTTACTACATCCGGCTCGTCATCAACAACCAGCACCTGCCAAGGTCGTACGGCACTAGCTGCGGAGTCAGCCTCAAGGCCGTTTGCTTGCGGGTCGGCCGGTTCGTCGGCAAAGACCATGACGTCTTCAGTAAGTCCGTCCACCGCCTCGACCTCCACATAGCACCCGGAACGCTAATAGGCGAAACTGCCGCCACCCAAAAGCATTAGGCCCTTATCTTAGCGCAAACTCTCCTATATCCGCAAGCGCCCGCCGCGCCAATCCCTGTTTGCGGTCGCGGCCACGCAGCGGCTCTTGCAGCGGCGGAAACAGTCCGAAATTAACGTTCATCGGCTGAAACGTCTCGGCTTTGGCCCCGCCCGTAATATGGCCAAGCAGCGCCCCAAGCGCCGTAGTCGGCGGTGGCAAACACGGCGCCTCGCCGCGACACTCGGAAATAGCGAAACAGCCGGCCAGCAACCCAATTGCGGCACTCTCAACATAGCCTTCACAGCCGGTAATCTGCCCGGCGAAGCGCAATCGCGGCTGCGTCTTCAGGCGCAGCGTCGGATCAAGCAGGCGCGGGCTGTTAAGAAAGGTGTTGCGGTGCATACCGCCAAGCCGGGCGAACTCGGCCGCCTCAAGCCCTGGGATCATCCTGAATACCCGAACCTGATCGGCATGACGCATTTTGGTCTGAAACCCAACCAGATTGTAAAGCGTTGCCAGCGCATTATCCTGACGAAGCTGTACCACCGCATAAGGTCGGCGACCGCTGTGAGGATCGGTCAGGCCGACGGGTTTCATCGGGCCATAGCGCAAGGTGTCGGCACCGCGCCGAGCCGTCTCCTCGACCGGAAGGCAGCCCTCGAAATAAGGTGTCTTCTTTTCCAGGTCATGGAACTCGACCTTGGGGGCGGCCAGCAAGGCTTCAACGAAGGCATGGTAGGAATCACGATCGAAGGCGCAGTTAATGTAGTCGCGACCGCTGCCCGACGGCCCGATCTTGTCATAACGCGACTGGAACCAAGCCTTCGAAAGATCGACGCTCTCGAAATGAACAATCGGGGCGATAGCATCAAAGAACGACAATTGCTCCTCACCGGTCAACCCACTGATCGCCGCAGCCAGACCATCCGAAGTCAGCGGCCCGGTGGCAACAATCACTTGCCGCCAGTCGGGCGGAGGCAGGCCGTCAACCTCGCCGCGCACCAGAGTCACCAGGGGATGACCGACCAGCGCGGCCGTCACCGCTGCGGAGAAGGCATCGCGGTCCACCGCCAGCGCGCCGCCAGCGGGCACCGCATGACGGTCAGCACAATTCAGGATCAACGATCCCATCCGGCGCATCTCGGCATGCAGCACCCCAACCGCGTTAAACTCGGCATCGTCAGAACGAAAGGAATTGGAGCACACCAGCTCGGCCAGCCGGTCGCCACCATGAACCCCGGTCTGGCGCAACGGCCGCATTTCGTGGAGAATGACCGGAATTCCGGCCTCCGCCAAACGCCAAGCCGACTCGGAACCTGCAAGCCCGCCGCCGATGACGTGAACGTGATCGGTCAAGTCGTCACCACGCGCGAAGCTCCGTCGGGCGCCACGACGAGGCGACCATCGCCATCGGAACCTGCAAGCCCGCCGCCGATGACGTGAACGTGATCGGTCAAGTCGTCACCACGCGCGAAGCTCCGTCGGGCGCCACGACGAGGCGACCATCGCCATCGGCCTGGGGGTATCAATGGCCTGAAAAACCGAGCCTCTTCCCAGAAATCCTTCAGACAGCATAGTGACGACCTCCGCATTGCCGGTAGTCAGGTAGATCCGCCGAGGAATAATCGGCATACCCTCCAGGAATTCAGGGTGACGGCGCAAATAGTGTTCGAGGCTATTAGCCACCGCTCCCGATTGGCACAACAGGCGCACGCCGGAAGGCAAAGCCTCACGGAACAAGTCCTTGACCAAGGGATAGTGGGTGCAGCCCAGAATAGCGCTCTCCAGCGCACGACCATTCATGCGCGTCAACAAGACATTGACATAGCCCTTAATCAAGTCACGCAGCCTAGCATGTCCGGCACCGGCTTCGATCAATCCGGCGAGGTCCGGGCAAGCCTGCTGCACCACCGCGACATTCGGGCAGCGCTTATTGATCTCGATCGGATAAGTATTGCTCTCAACCGTCCGCAGCGTCGCAAAGATCGCCACCGCGTGATTATTGTACATCTGCGGGTATATTGGATGCTTGATCGCCCACGGCACCTGCGTCGCCACCTCGATAGTCGGCACAATTATCCCAAGTACATTGCGCCCCGGCCAAGCCTTGGGCAGCCAATACCGTTGGAGCTGGTGCAACGCCACCGCCGACGCGGTGTTGCAGGCGATGATCACCAATCGGCAACCGCGGGCAAACAGGCGGTCCACATTAACCCTGGTGAATTCAAGAATTTCGTCAGGCTCGCGCCCGCCATAGGGCGCATTGCGGTGATCGCCAAGGTAAATGAAGCTGAGGCCGGGCAACCGCTGAAGAAGCGCTTCTTGGATTGTCAGGCCGCCGAATCCGGAATCGAATACACCGATCATCTTCAGCTCCCGTCAAAACCACCTACGCCCACTTTAGCCCGTTCCTAATTCGGCAAACAAGCCGCGCTCCGACGGTGATCCGGAATATATCGCGTCCGTGATAATGAAAACACAACAGGGCTTGGGACCATTACCGCAGGGCCATTAACGTGGGGCCATTAACGTGGGGCCAGCGGTTGACCGCCAATGGCGCGACAGCTTCCCGCATCAATCTGGACGGTGACGCCATTGGGAGCCAAGCATGAAGGAGCACCGGGCAACGAAACGCCCGGCTGCGGCGCTCCTGGGATCAACGACAGCGGCCGTCCGACCGCTTGAGGCGCTGGCGCAAGAGGTGCTGGCGCTTGAGGTGCTGGCGCTTGAGGTGCTGGCGCTTGAGGTGCTGGCGCTTGAGGTGCTGG
>JBAXKX010000288.1:0-3759 GCA_037135115.1 Rhodospirillaceae bacterium | reverse complement strand
TATCGGGAAATTGCGTTATCGGGAAATTGCGTTATCGGGAAATTGCGTTATCGGGAAATTGCGTTATCGGGCACGCTAGTGTGCTACCACAACCCTATCCGCAGGTTGAATGACCGCAATTGGCGCAGTGTTTGCAACCTTCCTGCCGGAACAGGGTGGGGCTGTCGCATTTGGGACAGATTTCACCGCCGGGTTGGCCGGGGCCGGAGCGTGGGGCGGTGATTTGCTTGGCGGGTGTGCTCGCGTTTTTGCATGGGGCTAAACCGAGTTCCTCCAGATGGCGGCGCATCACGCCAGCGATCAGCGCGACCACGCCCTGAACATAGCGCCCCCCCACCCATGCGCCCTGGGCCGCCCGTACACGCTCCAAATCCTCGACCAAAAATAGCGGATTTTCGGAACGCCGCATCACCGCAGACAGAGTGAGGGTCAGTGCCGACATAAGTTCAGCGTTTTCGGCCGAGCGCGAGGCGATGAAGATTTCATAAGGACGGCGGCGGCCGTGATCATCGATATCGTTGATGGTGACGTAAAGGTTCTCGTCGGTCAGTGGCCACTTGATCTTGTAGGTCTTGCCGATCAGGGCCTCGGGGCGGCGAATCGGCGTCAGGATCGGGCCGCTAGAGTCCTCGGTCTTCGCAGGTTCGTCTTCAGTCCGCAGCACCGAGCCGCGCACACCGCTTGGCCGGTAGGTGGTGCAGCCCTTGCACCCGAGGTCATAGGCCATGAGGTAAACCGCCTGGTACTCCTCATAGGCCATGTCGGCCGGACAATTGATGGTCTTGGAGATTGAGGCGTCGACGTGGCGTTGGCAGGCGGCCTGCATCCTCACATGGTCCTCGACCGTCAACTCCAGCGCCGTGATCATTGACTCGGGCAGGGAGTCGGTCGGCGCGGTGGCGGGGTCGAGCTTGTTATGGCGGCAGTAGGCCTCGAAGCCAGCATCAACCACAGCAAACTCGCGCCAGCTCCCATCTGGCTGCAAAACCTTACGGAAGTAGCGCCAGGCAAAGGTCGGCTCCAGTCCGCCGGTGACATTGTTATAATAGATGGCGGTGGTGCCGGTTGGGGCAACCGTCATCAGCACGCCGTTACGGATGCCGTGCTCGGCAATGGCGAGACGCAGGCGTTCCGGCAACTGACGGATGAAAGGCCGCTCGAGGAACCTGTCGCGATTGAATAGGGGGAAGGGGCCGCGCTCGCGGGCGAGGTCAATCGACTCCTCATAAGCGGCGTCACGCATGGTTTCCATAATGCGGCCGGTGATTTCTTCGGCGTTCAGGCTGCCATAGCGTACGCCAAGCATTTGCAAGGCGTTGCCCAGGCCCATGATGCCTAGGCCGGTGCGCCGTTTGGCTTCTGCCTCCTGACGCTGTTCATCGACCGGAAATGGCGTGATGTCGATGATGTTGTCGAGGAAGCGGGTGCCCAACTTGGTGACTGCGGCCAACCGCGCGAAATCGACATGGGCATGGCTGGTGAATGCCTCGCGCACCAGCACCGCGAGGTTGACGCAACCCAAATTGCAAGCGCCGTTCGGGGGTAATGGCTGCTCGCCGCACGGGTTGGTGCAGCGAATATCCTCGCAATAGCCAAGATTGTTTAACTCATTGATCCGGTCGATGAATATCACCCCCGGCTCAGCCCAGTCATAGGAATTGCGGGTGATGCTTTCCCACAGCGCCCGGGCCGGCAGTCTTTGGTATACGTACCAGGGCTTGCCGTCGCGCTCGCGGATAGTCATGTCAGCCGAAGGCGCAATTGGGGGAACGTTGAATCCCAGCTCCCAATCTTCGTCGGCATTGATGGCGCGCATGAAACGGTCGGTAATCAGCACCGACAGGTTGAAATTGGTCAACCTGTTTTTCTCGCGCTTGGCGATGATGAAAGCCGGCAGGTCGGGATGGTCGCAGGTAAGCGTCGCCATCATGGCACCGCGCCGCGATCCGCCGCTCATGATGGTGCCGCACATCGCCTGCCAGATTTCCATGAACGACAGCGGCCCGGAGGCGACTGAGGCCACTCCCGCCACCAACGCCCCCTTGGGCCGGATGGTGGAGAAGTCGGTGCCGATGCCTCCTCCCTGTTGCATGGTCAGCGCCGCCCTGGTGTTGGCAGCCATTATGCCGGGCATCGAGTCGCCGACGATTTGGTTGACGAAACAATTGATCAAGGTTACCCGTCGCGCCGATCCCGCCCCGGCATGAATGCGCCCACCCGGGCACCATTCCTGGCGGATCATCGCCTCGGCCACCATTGGTTCGAATTCGTCGCGGCGCGGGTCATTGATGAACACCGCGTTCGCCACTCGGCGGTGGGTGTCGGCCGGGCATTGCTCAAGCGAGCTGCCGTCTGGCTGAACCAGACGGTACTTTTCTCTCCAGATCATCTCAACGATTGGCTGCATTGCTCCCCGTGCCTCGCCGGTTTCAGTCACGCGCCGCCCTCCCGAAAAACAATGCTTTTGTACTAATTCGTTTGTCACACGGTATATTCTTTTGTCAAATGGTGCCTCGCCGCAGCCGCCGCATCAATCGGCGAATGGGTCATGCATCAAAATGGTGTCCTCACGCTCGGGACTGGTAGAAAGCAAAGTAACGGGCGCGCCGATCAGCTCTTCAATGCGGCGAACGTACTTGACTGCGGTCGCCGGCAGTTGGTCCCATGAGCGCGCGCCGCGAGTGGTCTGCTGCCAGCCTTCGAAGGTTTCGTAGATCGGTTCGACCTGAGCTTGTGCGGCCGGGCTGGAGGGCAGATAGCTGATGTCGCGACCTTGCCAACGGTAGCCGGTGCAGATATTGATCTCGGGAAAACCGTCGAGTACGTCAAGCTTGGTCAGGGCGATTCCGGTGATGCCGCCAACCTTAATTGCTTGACGCACCAACACGGCGTCGAACCAGCCGCAGCGTCGCGGCCGTCCGGTGACGGTGCCAAATTCTCGGCCGCGATCGCCGAGTAGGCGTCCTACTTCGTTGTCCTGCTCGGTCGGGAAGGGGCCGCCTCCGACACGGGTGCAGTAAGCCTTGCTGATGCCCAGCACCCGGCCGATGGTGCCCGGACCCATGCCGCAGCCGATGCCGGCCTGACTGGCCACGGTGTTGGATGAAGTGACGAAGGGATAGGTTCCATGGTCTACGTCGAGCATAAAGCCCTGTGCGCCCTCGAACAGAATGCGCTTACCGGCCTGCCGCATCTCGTCGAGCTTAAGCCAAGCCACTCCGGCATAGGGCAGTACCTTTGGGGCGATCTCAAGCAGCGAGGCGGTCAGGCTGGGTCCATCGATTTCTGCGGCACCAAGACCGCGCAGCAAGGCGTTGTGGTGGATCAGCAACTCGGCAATCTTGTCGCCAAGAGTTGCGGGCTCCGCAAGGTCGCAAAGCCGGATGGCGCGGCGCGCTATCTTGTCCTCATAAGCCGGACCGATACCGCGACCGGTGGTGCCGATCTTACGCTCGCCTTTGGCCTCCTCACGGATGCGATCGATGTTGACGTGGACCGACAGGATCAGCGCGGCGTTCTCGGCCACAATCAGGCTCTCTGGCGAGACCTTGATGCCCCTTCCTTTGATCGCTGCGATCTCGCGTAGCAATGCCCAGGGGTCAATTACCACGCCGTTGCCGATCACCGACAGCTTGCCCGGCCTTACCACTCCCGATGGCAGTAGGCTCAAGCGGTATTCGACGCCGTCAATCACCAAAGTATGGCCGGCGTTGTGGCCTCCTTGGAATCGCACTACAACGTCGGCCCGGCTGGACAGCC
>JBAXKX010000287.1:0-3779 GCA_037135115.1 Rhodospirillaceae bacterium | reverse complement strand
GACCATTTGGGTGGCGGTGCGTTTTGGTTTGGCTGGGGCGGCGATGAGTGTTTTGCTGACCCAAGTGGCGCTTAAGGTCGCGTTTCAGTCACGCGGTTTTCCTGCGCCAGCGGTGATTGACTTCCAGATGTTGATGGTGGCGCTGGGGCTGACCGGTGTCTTGGTCGGCGCGATCGTCAGTGAGCGGCGCTTGGCCAGCAATGCCTTGCGTGAAAGTGAAACGCGGCTTAAGGCGATACTGAGCACCGCACCAGATGCCATTTTGACCCTTGACGATAATGGCTGCGTCGAGTCGGCTAATCCTGCCGTCGAACAGATGTTTGGTTGGAAAACATGTGATCTGGCCGGAATGCCTGTGATTAGCCTGCTCCCCGAACTGGATTTGCATGGCACCCAGACTCAGCGGGAGACTCGGGGCAGGCGGCGTGATGGTTCGGTTTTTCCTGCGGAAGTAGCGGTCGGCGCCGCTGCCGTGGCGACCGGTCTGCGCTACATTGCGGTCGTGCGCGATGCCAGCCGCCGGGTCGCGGCCGAGGCGCTGGTGCGCCAGCATCAGGTTGAACTTGCTCATGTTGACCGCATAAGCATCGTTGGCGAAATGGCGACCGCCATTCTTCATGAGGAAAGTCAGCCGCTGGCCGCGATTGCCGCCTATACTAGGGCCTGCCGTATGCTGCTTCAGGCACCCGATACCGATATGGTGAAGGTCAGGGAAACACTAGACAAGCTGGCGGTTCAAACGGTCCGGGCGGGGGATATCCTCAACCGGATGCGTGAGTTTCTTCATCGGGGTGAGATATCCGCAGTGCCGACTTCGGTGCTGGAGATCGTTCAAGAGGTGGCTGAATTTGCTAAAACCGATTTGCGTGAACATCGCATTCGACTGCAACTTGACATTGAGCCGGGGGTGCCGAATGTGATGGCCGATCGCATTCATGCCGAGCAGGTCATGCTCAATCTGGTTCGCAATGCTGTGGACGCGATTTCCGAAGCGTCGATCGAATCAGGTGAGATCAAGATTTCGGCGCGGCGCAAGGGCAAACGTGTAGCTTTTGAAGTTCGCGATAACGGGCCTGGTATCGATCCAGCCATAGCTGAACGGCTATTCAAGCCATTTACTTCAACTCGAGAACGCGGTATGGGGCTTGGTCTATCGATCAGCCGGAACATAATTGCCGCCCATGGTGGACAGTTGGCCCACGTTAAGGGCGAAGCGCTGGGCACCACCTTTCAATTCGACCTCCCGATTGCGATCTCTAATTCCCTTTTAGCCCCCTGACATGGCCGACCATTATGACGAACCAGCCCGAGTCCATTGTAACCATCATTGATGATGATGACGCCTTGCGTGACGCCATGACCGTTTTGGTCACTGCAGCCGGGTGGCGCGCCGAAACCTATGCCAGTGCTGAGGAGTTCCTGGCGGCATTGCACGTCGATCGGGCCGGTTGCGCCTTGATTGATGTCAGGCTGCCTGGAATGGATGGCATGGAGTTGTTTCGCCGTCTTGGTGAGTTGGCTCCCGGCTTCCCGGTGGTAATCCTGACCGGTCATGGCGACGTGCCGATGGCGGTGGAGGCGCTTAAGGCCGGAGCTGTCGATTTTATTGAGAAGCCGTTCGACCCAGACCGCTTGCTGACTAGTCTGCGCCAAGCCCTCAGCCGTGATGCCATTTTGCGCGAGACCAAGATGGCTATCGAGGAGTTCAAGACGCTGGTCGATAAGTTGACGCCGCGTGAGCACGAGGTAATGGAATTTATGGTGGTCGGTCAGTCTAACAAGATGATTGCTGCCAAACTCGGCATCAGCCCGCGCACCGTTGAGATTTACCGGGCCAGGGTCATGGAAAAGATGCAGGTTCGCAGCCTGGCCGAACTGGTTCGCCTAACTTTGCACGCTCATGACCGTGATGCGGTTTGATTGGCTTGATGGCGGTCATGTCCTGAATCCCTCACGCCACAGCACAAGTCACGCCACAGTCCGAGTCGCGCCACAGCACATGTCACGCCACAGTCCGAGTCGCGCTACACCCGGCCCATGAAACACCCGGCCCCTGGAGGCGCGCAACACCGCGCGCCGCCAAGCCTGCCAGTTGTTCATCCGTCCTCAAGGATTGCTGAGGCGGGTGATCTCGTCCTTCAGTTTTAGTTTTTCGCGCTTGAGCCGATTGATCAGGGTGACATCGGGGGCGGGCCGCTGGGTTTCGAGTCTTAGGTTTTCTTCCAGCGACTGATGTTTCAACCGCAGTGATTCGACACGGTCTTCAAACGACATAGAGTCCCCTCCCTCCAGAGTAGCGACCACCGTCCAGGGAGACGGAGTCGATGAGATGCAGTTTTGCCCCGGCGCCGTAGGTTTTCAATGGTGTGGCCGACTTGCCGTGTGCCGGGGTGGACGTTCCACTCTCTGCACGCTACAATGCCTTCCATGAATCCAATCCCGCGCCTTGTCGTCGGTATCAGTGGTGCCTCAGGCGTGATCTATGGCATCCGCCTGTTGGAAACACTACGCTCATTGTCGGTAGAATCCCACTTGGTAATGAGCCGATCGGCCGAACTGATATTGACTCAGGAGACCAGCCTAGTGGTCGCTGATGTGCGCGCGATGGCGAGCGTCTGGTATGCGGCCGAGGATGTCGGAGCTGCAATAGCCAGTGGAAGTTTTCGCACGCTGGGGATGGTGGTGGCGCCTTGTTCGGTCCGCACCATGAGCGCGGTTGCGACTGGAATAACCTCCAACTTGCTCACCCGTGCCGCCGATGTGGCGCTAAAGGAGCGGCGTCGGTTGGTGCTGATGGTGCGTGAGACGCCGCTCCATCTCGGCCATCTCAGGACTATGGTAGCTTTGACCGAGATGGGGGCTGTGATCGCTCCGCCGGTCCCGGCCTTCTATGCCCGACCCGCAGGTATCGCCGAGATGGTCGACCATACGGTTGGTCGCATACTCGATCTATTCGGAATCGACAGCGGGCGGGTTAAGCGCTGGGGCGAACCAGTGCATTCCCTGCGATCCCTGGAGGGTTCATGCTAAACTTTGCTTGATGTACGGCTATATCGGGGGAGGTGTACCCGAGGCGAGGAGACGGCGCACATGTCGCGATCGATCGATGATGTCAAAAACTGGATGAACATGTTCCGCTGGATCGTCAAGCTGATCCGGGACGAGTACGACATTGATGAAAAACGCCTGACCCGCACCGCCAGCCTGGAAACGGATTGCGGGCTGAGCCTCGAGCAGATCGAAGAAGTGCTGGCGATCGTCGCCGAAAGTTTCCAGATAAGCTTTCCCGATGGAACCCTTGATGAGGTCGTCAAGCTGGAGGAGCTGTGTATGCTCGCCTCCTGGATCAAGGGCTATTACAAGCAACCCGAGTTCCTGTCGGCAGATTATGAGGCGCGCTGCCGTCGGATCAACCGGATTGCAGTTTGAACTCACCCCGGGCCAGTTTGGAAAAACCCCAGCCCGCTAAAACCCCAGCCCGCTAAAAAAACTCCGAAGGTTTGAAAAAAGAGCTGGACAGGGGCAAATGCCTGCCCTATACATCTGAACACCGACGGGGTGCCCCGCCGGGCCGCTTCAAAGGCCTAGCAGATCACAACGTTTTAATAAACTTTCGTAACGGCGGTTTAAGCTAGCTCTGAAAGCTGATTATGTCGGTGACGAGATCATTTTGATGTTGATCTTGCCCAGACCATAGATGATGGTCTGTGGTATTATCAGCGTCATAGCGAGCCGGAATAGCGTTAGACGCTTGAGGTTTGCGGGTTATTTGACATTGT
>JBAXKX010000286.1:0-3795 GCA_037135115.1 Rhodospirillaceae bacterium | reverse complement strand
ATACTAAAAAAATATACACCTGACTACATCTGAATGGGCTAATCAGAGGTTATATTTATGCGCGCCATGTCATTAAATAAAACCCTGTTTAATAACTTGTATGTCGCCCTTCGCATACCCTTTTTGGTTATGGATTTGCTGTTAATAGTATTTATTTTTTTGGCTACATACTCACAATTTTCCTTTGTATCATATACATAATATTTCTTTGTTTTCTTATTATAGATTCCAAACTGTTTCATTTTTTTATCATACTGAACCACAACTTTTTGATGCTTTGGCACTGCTTTAACTCCTGAATTAATCCGACCTATATGAACCTAAACTGCAGCTATGACATTCGCGTGACATTCACGTGACAATTTTCCGATTCTATTGGATTGGACGCGAAAGACGTTTCACCCGTATTTTCAAGAGGTTCCGAACAAACTAAGCGCTGTTGGCCCAGACGTAGTATTGCGATGTGCTCCGGAGCCTTTTTGGCGGCCTTTTTGAGTCCGGCGAGTATTCTGGCTATATCGTCGGCTATGGCCGTCCCTGCTCCGGCGGGAATCTCGACCACGGCGGCACTGCACGAGAGCAGCGGAATTTGCACGATTTCACCGTCGCGGGAGTGTCCGATGATATAGCCGGATATGCGGGATTCGGGATCGTAGAAACTCTCTATGTCGTGCCTGAACGTCGTTAGCAAGGTCTCAATCATGGTTCGGATTTGCTCTGGCGGCATATCATGAAATGCCGCGAAGAAGTCATCACCACCGATATGGCCAAGGAAAGTATCGGTAGTACTAAGGTGGGTTCGCATCAAGTCAGAAAATAACAGGATAGCCCGGTCACCCTGGCGAAAGCCGAAGCGATCGTTAAAAGGCTTAAAATTATCGAGGTCAAAATAAACCAAAACCAGACTAGCACCGGGGTTTTCCTGGGCAGCTGTGATGTAGTTATTGATGCTGATATTACCCGGCAAACGAGTGAGCGGGTTCTGGTCGCGGGCCTGAACAAGATTTTTCTCGTTGATTACCCGTACCAGCGAGGCGGCACTCAACGCGCCAACATATGTAAAATCATCGACCAGCAGTACTCCCGGTGGATTAGCCGCTTGTGAAAAGATTTCTAGAATTTTTTCAGCTTCGGTGTTAATGTCGCATACTGGACAGGGCCGCAGAAAATCGAGCGGTCCGCGGTTCAAGGCTTTGTTGTGCAATAAATCCTTACCGTAACGCGAATATATCACATCTTTGAGGTCTATTTCTCGAATTATCCCGAGTGGTTGCTGGCGGTCATCGACAATCGGCAGGAAGCTGTATTCTTTTTGAGAGCGAAAATATTGAAATATCTTGGTCATTGGCTCATGAACATTTACCGCTGGCAGCATGTTAAGTTCATCTCGCAACAGCTTTTGATCGCTATGGCGTTCTCGTCGCTCCAGGCGGTTGGTCTCTATGATCGCTGGGTATGTGCGTGCGATTCCGGTGCCGTTATGCGACGCTGTCGGTGGTCCGACGAAGTCGCCTTGCACTAGATGACAGCCGATTTGCTTGCATGCCCGAAAACCGGCTTCGTTGATGATGCCGTCAGCGATGACGGTAATGCCGAGTACCAGCGCGAGACCAACGACGGTGGAGAGAAGTAACCGTTTGCGTTCGTCCGTGGCGATGTCGGCGGTAAATACGCTGGCAACTCGAATGATATTCGGCTGCTGATCATAGATAGGGCGAAGGCTGGCGGCGCCGAGGCCGAATTGATCGAGGGCCAGCAAGTATGATTGTCGGCGGTAGGGTTCGAGGGCAGTGGTGACAATGCTGGCCCTGGCCCCAAAGCTGATTTCCGTCTCGGGCAACGTTAGGCATACCGAAGTAGGGTTGATGCCATGGCGCGCTAGCAGAGCTGTGGTTTGCTGCGGCAGGCTGCCGGGCCGCGTCAGGCTGCGTCGATCAAATCCCAAGAACAGGTGTTCGCCCTTATGGCAAAAACGTGCAAAATTTTGCAGCGCTAGTTCGCGCATCGTCAGTTCCAGGCGCTCTAGGGCGTTTTGATCGTCAGCATAGTCATAGAGAGCCGCTAGCGTCGGAAAACCCAGACGTTCCGCGCCTAATGCTATGGACTCAAAGCCGAAACACTTTCCAGAGATCGCGCTGACAATCGGCTGAAAGCTAAAGTTAACCTCCCGCCGCACCGCGTCGATCATCCGATCGGCGGCAGAGTACATTTCGGACATGCCGGACACAGCGCTGAAGTTTACCATGGGCGCATTATCATGTGTATCCGTGACAAACTGATGACAACGGAAGCGCCTGCAAAAATTTATCGCAACTGTTGCCCGGTTGACAATTATTAATATTCGCTCGGAGAAATATGCTAACCCACCAGTTTTTCAGATTTTCTCCATCTTCCGTCAACAATCAAGTAATCTAAATCGTAAACGAACGTATACTATATTTTTAGTAAAAGCTGTGGTGCATCACATGTCTCAAGCTCGTTACATAGCCTACTACTGGGTTTACACAGCCGCACAAGGTAGAAGCGGCCTTGGACTCGAAGCGCAACAGGCAGCCGTCAAAGCCTTCCACCAAGGTCGTGACCATACCCTAGTGGGTGAGTTTGTGGAAATCGAATCAGGCCGGAACTTAGAAAGGCTGCGACTCATGGGTTAAGACTCGCTTAGAAGTAGTTTTCCACTCCTGAATAGGCCCGATGGCTCAAGCTCCGTCATCTACCTCCAACCCACATTGACACCACTCAGGTCGTCCACGGGGCCCTCCTGTGGTGCCCCGTGGACGACCTGTCACCAATGATGCTGGATATCAGAACGACCTGTGTCACATCGCTCATTTGCAGTAATCTTGACATGCCGCTTGGTGTAGTTAACACAGTATACCCTGTTTACCTGAGAATCCGAAAATTCTTAGGCTAAATAACTCGAAAGTTATCTGAGACGCTATCGCACCAATCGTTCCAGTTCTTGGGAAATTTTTCTCTCAAGAAGCCAAGCTTTACCTCACATAACGTGTTATATGTGGCTTTAGCGTGGTGATATCGAGCATTATCCAAGAACACATGTATTAGGCGCATAGCTGGATACATCAGTTAAATCACGAGTAGGAGTGCAATGGTGCTCTGAGCGTTAACTGTCGATACATCGATCATTTTTGTCCGGCCGGTTTCAAGATCAATGGCACCATGAATATTCAGACGATGGCGGCCGCTAGTCTGATCAACTGCAACCTTGGTGTCTTTTGGTGCCCAGCAACCGACCGGTCGCGCTCCATGTGTAGGATGGACCGCATCGGCAAACATAATTGCTTCATCGTCTGGAAGCGTCCTTTGCAACTCATGATAGGTGTCGATATAACCCTGTTGGGCCGCTTCGACGAGTTTGCTCGACATCGCTTTCGGTTTCCGGGGTTCTATTCCCAGGCGATGCAACAAGCCGACAAGTCCGGACCGGCCCTGTTAGGAAACGCTGAATTCCCTTTCAATCCAGGCACCTATCTCCCGAGTTGTATGCGGCAGGGTCTCGGCCACCCAGCATTTTAGCGCCTCCTGCTGCTCAGCCGAAAGGCGCTGCCTTGATAGCCAAACCCCGCCAGCCCTTCTACCCCTTCCTCTCGAAACAAACGATACCAAGTCCGTATCGTGTCGTCGTCAAGCAGCAATGCTTTGCCGACCGACTTAGCAACTCCAGCCGTCGTTTAAAAGCACCAGCGCATTCGCACTGCGGCCAAGACGATGATCAGCCGACCCGTCACGCGGCAATGCATCAAATCCAAAACATCCCGCATTGGCTAAATTCCT
>JBAXKX010000285.1:0-3801 GCA_037135115.1 Rhodospirillaceae bacterium | reverse complement strand
CCGCCCCAGAAAACGCACTGACACGGCCGTCGTGCGCTTGCGGCACCGGCTACAATGAGAGCAGCGACTTGATAGTGCCTATAATCCGGCAAGGTGAAAGAGCCTTTTCTTCGCCGTTGACCTGATCGTTTTGTTCTGTATTTTCTTCCTGTTTTTATCTAAAATCTTCGTTTTCTTCGCCTTCTTATTCTGCTTTTTTCTCTTCGTTCTTTCCATTTTCATGATTGTTTGGCACATGCTTTTGCGGTGCATCATGAAACCAGGAGGAACTTACGATGAAACCCGCCAGCAGTCGCGTGTGCCTTGGTTGCAAGGAACCTTTCGAAGCGAATAGACGCAACGCTCATCACCAGAAATACTGCTCGGCACCGGCCTGTCGAAAGGCCTCGAAAGAGGCGAGTCAGAGCCGGTGGATGGCCAAGCCAGAAAACCGGAATTACCACAGTGGTCCGCTGGCGGTAGCCCGCGTGCAAAACTGGCAGAAGGCTAACCCTGAGTACCGCGAACGACAAAAAGCCAAAAGATCGCCTGCGTTACAAGATATCGCCCTTCCGCAACCGCCTGTATTTAAAGAGGAATCCACTACTAGGTTGCCGGATCTCGAAGAAATCTTTGCGCCCCCTATCCCTGTTGCGTTACAAGATTTCATCAGTACGCAACCCTATGTATTTATTGGTTTAATTGCACATTTTTTTGACTTTAAGTTACAAGATCAGATAGTCACTGCCACCCGTTTTTTGCAACAATTGGGCGAAGACATAGCCAACGGGAGGGAACCAGATGAATTCTTCAAAACAGGTCATTTGTTCAGAACGGCTGCGGCTGATTCCAGCGCAGTTCAGCTGGGTGGATCAGCGCCTCGTACGGGATAGGCATCTGGATCAAGTCAACGCGTTTGCGGCGGCCCTCTACCTGTTCCTGATCACGGTGGCCGATGCCCAGGGTCTGAGCTGGTATGGCGACACCCAGGTGGCGCGACGCCTGTCAATCGATGACGCCTGTCTGCGTCGCGCTCGCAGCGACCTGATCCGTACCGGACTCCTGGCCTACGCCGGGGGACTGTATCAAGTGCTGGCGCTGGACAATCCCTTGCCCACTCCACCAGCCCCGGTTCAACTGATCGAGGGAAGCATCAACGTGTCGTCATGCGTGCCGGCCGGGCCGACGACAAACCGGACTGCGGTACGTGAGCATCTGGCCGCTCTTTATGCCGCACTTGGGAGGGGACGATGATCTCCTACGAAACCTGGTCCCAGATCCGGGACTACCATGATCGCCAGGGCATGACCTTGAATCAGATTGCGCAGGCGCTGCACTTGCATTATCGGACGGTAGCGACCTGGGTCAGCTTGCCGCACTACGAAGCGAGGAAAGGACGTGTGAGCAGCAGTCTGCTTGACCCCTTCAAAGGACAGGTGACCCGCCTGCTCGACAGTCATCCCTTCACTGCACAGCAAGTCTTCCAGCGCTTGCGCGAAGCAGGTTATGTGGGTGGCTACACGACCGTCAAGGACTATGTCCGCACAATTCGGCCCAAGCAGCATCAGGCGTTCCTCAAGTTGGCCTTCGCTCCCGGCGAGGCCGCCCAGGTGGACTGGGGTTCCTATGGCACGATCGGCGTCGGTGACACGCGGCGGCAACTCTCCTTCTTTGTCATGGTGCTGTGCTATAGCCGTCGCATGTATCTGGAATTTACCGTGGCACAAACCATGGAGCATTTCCTGGCGGCGCACGAACACGCTTTCGCCGCATTTAATGCCGTGCCGGGACGCATCATGATCGACAATCTGAAGACCGGAGTCATCGAACATCTGGCTGGTTGTTCGCCCGTTTTTAACCAGCGTTATCTTGACTATTCTCGGCACTGCGGCTTTACCATATCGGCCTGTAATGTGGCCAAGGGAAATGAAAAAGGTCGGGTCGAAAATGGCGTCGGATATGTCAAAAAGAATTTCCTGAACGGCCTGGAATTGGCCGATTTTAGCGCCATCAATCCGGCCGCCCTGCTCTGGCTTGATACGGTTGCCGATGTGCGAATCCACAGCGAGACCCGGCAGCGTCCGATCGACATGTTCGAGCAGGAAAAAGAATTTCTTCTACCGCTTAATCCGGCGACCTACGATATCGGGCGGATCATCACGACCCGCGTAAACAAGCAGTTTCGCGTGGCGTTTGATGCCAATCATTACTCTGTTCCAGCCGCTTATGTGGGCCAGATCGTAACGCTGAAGGGCTATCCGGATCGCCTCTGTATTTACTACCAGGATCAACTCATTGCCCGGCATGACCGCTGCTACGACCGAAATAAGGATAAGGAAAATCCGGATCATCCGAAAGCCCTGATAGCGCAACGCCACAATGCCAATGAACAGCGACTGCTGTTGCGCTTTCTGGCCATGTCCCCCAAGGCGCCCGACTATCACGCCGGCCTCATGGCCCGGCGTTTGAACTGGCGCAATCACGTCGCCAAGATCAATGCCCTGGCAGAAATCTACGGCGATGCGGCAACGGGGCGGGCGATCGAAGATGGGCTGGCGTTCGATGCCTTCAGCTGCGAATACATCACCAACCTGCTCGAAGCTCGGGCGCGGTCCCTGCCCGAGGCCAGCCCGTTGCAATTGACGCGGCGCCAGGATTTGCTTGAGCTAGAACTGCCCAAGCCAGATCTCTCACTTTACGAGGTAAGTAATCATGAAAACAAAACCCGGAAAAAATGAAGCCGACGGCGCCCCGGAAACAGCTCTGCTGCGTGCGCAACTAACCGCCATGCATATGACGTTTGTCGAGAAGCACTTTGAGTCGCTGGCGCAGAAAGCGGCTCAGGCGCAATTGACGCATATCGACTATTTGACACAATTGATCGATGGCGAAAGTTGCCTGCGCGAGACGGGCCGCATCGAGCGGCGCATCGCGGCGGCCCGCTTGCCGGTAATCAAGACACTGGAACAATTCGATTGGAGTTGGCCCACCAGCATCAACCAAATGCATATTCGCCACATGTTTCGTCTGGACTTCATCAAGGATAAGGGCAACATTATTTTTATCGGCAACGTCGGTCTGGGCAAAAGCCACCTGGCGACCGCCATTGGCTCTACCGCATGCATGCAGGATCATCCCACGTTGTTTACCTCGGCGATCAACATCATCAATGCCATCGCCGCCGCCCAGGCCACCGGCGGCATCAAGCGTGAAATGAATAAATATCTGAAGCCCTCCGTCCTGGTCATTGACGAGCTCGGCTATCTTCCCATCGATAAATTCGGTGCTGACTGCCTCTTTCAAATCATCAGCGCGCGCTATGAACGCAGTTCAACGATCATTACAACTAATAAAGTGTTCAAGCACTGGGCCGAAATCTTCAATAACGACAGCGCGCTTACCTCGGCTCTGCTCGACCGGCTCCTGCACCACGCCGAAACGGTGCTCATCGAGGGCAAGAGCTACCGCATGAAAGATCAAATCGACAATCTAAAACCGTAGCGAATCCGCATCTCCTTACCCCACCCGGCCTGCCAGGCCGGCATGGGGCAACTGCTGCGCCCGCAATACCACTTTCGGGCATCAGTCTCGAACGTATAAATACTTCTCAAACCAATTCGTTATCCCGATTCATCCCTAAAGGATCGCGGCCTCACATCCGTCGTTCATTCGATGCGCCAGTGACGGACAAAAATATCTCAAATAAATAAAAAAAACTAGCGATTTGAAGTCGCCGAATTCATTGCCTATTCACGGCGCCGCGCACAGCTACAACAAAAGCTGAAGCGCGACGCGTAGCTATCCCGTACTTCAGGAGGGCAA
>JBAXKX010000284.1:0-3808 GCA_037135115.1 Rhodospirillaceae bacterium | reverse complement strand
AAAGGCCACCGTGATAGGCGTAGCGTTGTTAGAAAAACTAATTTTGCTCTGGATAGATATCGTCGGCGTCATTCCAGCCCCAGTAGTCCCAGGCTCCGTCATAAAATGCGGTGATGGCATCGGCTTTGGGTAAGCCATCGGCAACCACCAGTGTCGGCCGTACTCGCTGCGCGCCAAGCGTCCACCACAGGCTGAAGCGCTCGGGCAGGGTGGCGGCAAGGTCATGGATCAGCGCCGGATAGGACAGGGCAGGGGCCTGGGCAGGGTCCAGCGCTACATGCCATCCGGGACTGTTCGGCCGCAAGGTCGGTAAAACGGTGCGTTGCGGTGCTCCCAGCTCGGAAAGCCGGAGGTCGAAGGCATCGATGTCGAGGTTGGGATCTCGGGCTAGGCGCAACAGGGCTTCGGCCTGACAGAACCAGCCGCTAGCGGTCACCGGCAGCGCCGCCGGGTCGCTGCGGCCCGGCACCGCCGAAACCAGGCATAGCGGGAATACCCGGCCCAGTTTGTCGCAGCTGGGGGCAAGCAGGCCGGCTACAGCATGTGGACCACAGACTTCCTCCTCGATCACGAAACGCCATACCGGGCCTTCGCTGACCAGTGGGGGCCAGACATCGCCGAAGCGGGTCCAGCCGATTTGCCATATCCGGTGCAGCCAGTCTTCCCAAGGCATAAGAAAACTCTGGGGCAGGGAGCGCGATATAAAATCGCCACGCGCCGGCAGCTTGCCAAAAAATCCTGGGCCGAAAGCCGCCCTTTCGGCGGCCTTCATGGCGGCGTTCCCGGACCTGCCAACAAAACTCGGCCGCCCGCTTCGGCCAACCCGGCGAACCAGCCGGATAGCGGCGCAGGCAGTCCGGCCGCAGCTTCTTTTACCCGGTCAGTAGCCCGCCGCACATCCGCCAGTGCTTCGCGGCTTTTGGTTTGCGCTTCACGGCTTGCGGCTCGCTCCTCGCGGCTTGTTGGCGTGCGTGAGGCTCCCGGCCGGGCTTGCGGCAGCATTGTCCAGCGGGCAAGCGCCTTGTGCAGCCCGGTTAGGTTCGCCATCGCTGTGGTCAATGGTGCCTGAGCGCGCTCGGATACAGGCTGTGCTACCGCCTGCAAAGTCTTGAACCGCATTCCGATTTCCATCGCCGTCGGCCACCACGAGGCTGGATCGTCATCGCTGTTGGGCGATTGTACCGTCGCGACTATCGTGCCTTGCGTCGGCAGGCCCAACATGCCCGGTGTGGTCATGCCCGGCTTGCCCGCTTTAGCGCCGCCCCATGACGGTACCGGCGGCGTTACCTTTGTTTCATGCAGAACCGCAGCGACCAAAGGCGGCAGCGGCGAGGCTGGGCCGGCGGCTGCAGCCATCAATGCGAGCAATTGAGGTGTGGTGCCAACCGGAGCTATCGATAGGTCGGCGAGGAACTCCTGCCATTGGCGGGCATAATCTGTAAAATAGCGAGCGGTAATGTTTCGGCGTAGCTGGCGAGCCCGGCCGGATACAGATGCCGGGTCCATGGCCAAACCGAGTACCCAGCTCTCCAGGGCGATCTCGGTGGCAATTCGGCCGATCGCCGGCAGGACGATGCGGTGGGCACCTTCCGCCGTATAAAGTCCTGGCATCGGCTCGGTCAGCGAACGTCCGGAGTTGCGGACCAGCACCAAGCCCGCGTCCGGACCGATTTGGTCAAGCAGGTGCCAGTCGGACAGGCCACGCACGGCGGGAATCCCGCGCAGCATGGCATAGCCACGCTCGTCGAGGGCATAGTTGGAAAGACGCCGCCTTACATCCGCCTCGACCGCGACCGAGCCTTGGGCACCGGGCATCCCGGTTTCCAACAGCGCCGTCAGGTGGTCGGTAAGATGATGTCGGTCAGGTTCCTTTGCTGGTCCGGGCAGGGTTGCAATTAGCTCTACGGTAAACCAGCGAGTTATTACGTAGCGATCCAGCGGTCCTTCGCCATCAAGCATCAAGTAAACCCGGAGCGCGTCATAGAGTCGATCGGGCGTGAGTGCATTCGGGCTGTCGGTTGGGCGGGCCATTGCCGTTTCCAGCCGCACAATGAGCCGTGGCAGCAGCAACCGACGAAGGGCCCGCTGATAAAGGGTATTGGCGAGGCGGCCGATCTGGTCGCTTTGGTCCAGTCCGCTTTGTTCACTTTCGGCCCGTTCACTCTCGACCTTTTCACTTCCGGTCTTTTCGCTCACATAATTCAACTTGGACCTGATGCTGCGCAGGGCGTCAAGTGCTGGCAGTACGGCCTCGACATTGCCGTCAACAACTTCATCTTTGTAACTTCCGCCACCCAGACCATCAGGCATCAGGCCGGCAATCCTCCCGAGATCAGCATTCAAAGCGGCAAGCTGGCGGTGCTCGACAAGCCAGCTGCGGCTCCATAGGGCGCTCACTGCCATCATTGCGGCCAGTAGCGCCATCGCGGCCCAGTGTCGCCACCGTTGGCGCAAAGCCAGACCGCCATCGGGGTCGCCAGCAAGGTGTGATTCCGGGATCACCACTTCCCGGAACAGACGACTCAAAAAGAAGGTGTGGTCAGGGACATGCACATAGCGCGGTATCTCCGAATCGCTTTCAGGGCCAGCAACGTCGGGGCGGGCCAGGCCAAAACTTGAAGTGACCTCGGCGGCCATTCGGTCGAACGGCACCCCGTCGCGCTTGGCGCTGGTCAGGTAGACGCCCCGCAGCATCAAGCGGCTGCTCGGTGAGGGCGGTCTCACCGCATGGGTAAGAAAGTCGGCCAGATCGGAACGCATAGACGCCATTTGGAGGGGGAATCCGGCGATCAAGGCCCTGCGCCCCGGATCGGGTTCCTCGGCCAGCCGTTCCAGCGCGCGCTGTTCCAGCCTGGTCATCAGGCGATCAAAATGACTTGAGAATAAGCCGGACCAGCCGACGCCAGCGGCCCCCCCGCCAGTCCCGCCAGTCACGCCAGTCACGCCAGCATCAAAGGTTATGCCCCAGACCTGCCCGCGTTCCTTGTCGGTAAGAGTTGCGAAGAACTCGGAAAAGCCGGTCAGCCGGTCGGCCTTGGTTAGCAGCACGTAGACCGGCAGCCTGATGCCGATTCGCAACTCGATATCGCTCAGTCGTTGGCTCAACAATTCGGAGATGTGGTGCCTAGCGACCAATCCCAGGGTAGCTATATCCTCAAGGCTAACCGCCACCACCACGCCGTTGATCGGTCGGACCGGACGGTGCCGTCTTAAAAGGTCAAGCAGACCAAGCCACGCTGCGCCATCGGCTTCGTGGTCACTGTCTTGACTGGTGTAGCGGCCGGCAGTGTCAACCAGCACCGCATCGGAGGTAAACCACCAATCGCAACTGCGGGTTCCCGCTACGCCCTGAACCGGGTGGTGTCCGAGAATATCAGAAAGCGGAAAGGTCAATGCCGAATTGGCCAAAGCAGTGGTTTTGCCGGCACCGGGCGCACCGATCACCAGATACCAGGGTAACCGGCGCAGCGAGTGTTGCCCGCATCGACGGCGGTAGGAGCCAACCGCATCGGTCAGGTTCTGGCGAAGGACCTGAATTTCAGCATCGCCCGGTTTGGCATCGCAGATTAGGTGTTCGGGAACACTAAGAGCATCAAGAACGGACGAGGGCTGAAAAGAGGAGGGTTGAACTAGCGGCGCCGCGTACCCGTTACCGTTATCATCACTGTTATCGTCACTATCATCGCCCTCATCGCCCTCATCGCCATCAGGCGGCGACATGGTTAAGGCGTCGGCTAGCTCGGTGCTGGCTTGGCGTTCGCGGAGCTGACGCAACTGGTTGATCAGTCCCCAGGCGACCATGATGCCG
>JBAXKX010000283.1:0-3819 GCA_037135115.1 Rhodospirillaceae bacterium | reverse complement strand
GATTTTGCCGGTTTTTGATCTCCCAATTTCAGCCTTCTTCGAAGGGCGGATTTTTGGGAAGGGCGAGGCCGATTGAATCGACCATCCGCTCATCCGAGAAATCGAACTCACCGTGCAGGTTAAAGTGGCACCAGGTCGCAACCGAGCCATTGCGGACGGCTTCGATCAGCTGGGCTTTGCGCTCTTCGTTTATTTCTGTGGCCAGTTCGCGTGAGAGGTAGAGATAGTTCCAGCATATGATCGCGTTCTTAATCAGGCGTCGGCATCCTTCGGCAATCTCCTGGTCTTCCTTCTCGCTCTGGATAAATTCGTGGTTGTGGCCGAAGGAGATCGCCTTGGAGAATTTGTTTGAGCTTTCGACCTTGTTGAGCTGTCTTTCGATGGCTTGGCGGTAGGGGAGATCGTCGCAATATTTCAGGATGAACAAGGTCTTGGGGATTTTTCCGAATTCCTTCAAGGCTTGGTATAGCGGGTGCTGTTTGGAATAGGCGTTCAGCCGCTTGAACAGTTGCGATGCGGTCGTCACCTTGAGCCGGATGGTGGCGATGAAGCGCAGCACCTCATCCCATTGATCGAGAACCAAGGCTTCGCGGATCATGCGGGCGGGCAGCAGCTTATGTCCCTGGGCTTCGTAATGCTGGCGGGGTTTGAGGGCGTAAAGCCGTTGGCGGCCGACGCCTTTGATCCGCGGGGCAAATTCCGGCCCTAACAGGCAGGTGGCGGCAAAGATGATCTCCGAATAGCCATGCGTGTCGGTCGAATGGATGTCGCTCTTGATCACGTCATTATGCATCAGCCCGTCGATGACATAATGCGCTTCGCGTTCGGCGGCGCTGATCACATTGGAGTGCCAGATCAGATCCCGCATGTCAATGAATGTAACCACGCTGACGCCTTTGTCTTTGCCAAAATATTTGAATGAATAATTGGCGTTCAGGGAATCGACTGCCACTTCGAATTTCTGCCCATCGCTTGACGTGTGCAGTGTTTCAGATTTGCGCCGGTAGATATTGGGCAGGTTCAGACTGCTGGTCAGCCGCAGGATGCGGTCATTGGCGCCCTGCACGTTCTGGAGCGAGAAGTGCCAATTGACCGCGTGATCCAGCGCGATTTCGTCGATTTGCTTGGAAATCTGCGCCAACTTGCGGTGCCCGATATCGCAGCCAAAGCCGATAATTCCGGCAAAGATAGTCTTTTTGGAGGGTTTGACGCGCTGATTCCTGGCCTGCCAATGTTCGAATTCGTCAAGGAAGCCGGTGGCCTGATCCACCGTCGCCAGCATCTCCAGCATGGAGATGTATTTTCGCTCCGGGAAAAAGGAACCGAGCGACAACGCTTCAACCTCCTCCTGCTTGGGTGTGCCGACATGGAAGCTGCCATCGGTGCGGATCGTCAGATGCGGATTTTTGCCAGATTGGAGGTTTTGATTGGTTTTATGATAACGGGCATCGAGTTCTTTCTCGAACTTCCTCAATATAGCCTTACAATCGGCGAATCCATCAAGTTGAGCTTGCTGTAAATACTCCGTTCTGTGAGCATCCCACTCTGCCTTCGGAATCAGGTATTGGTCGAGTGAGCGGTATTTTTCCGAGTGAACCAGATTCAGCACGCCGGACTTGATGGCGCCGGCGATCTCGACAAAAAACAGCGCCTTGTAGAGCGAGACCCGAAACTTCCCGTCCGCACCGGTCAGCGCGGCGCGCTGTTCGGTAGACAGGAAGTCAACCGGAGCGTTCTTATCGACCGCACCGTCCTGCTGCTGATAATGCTGCACCGCCGCCCACAATACCGGCTTACTGCAGTTTGGAGCAAACCGCAGCTGACGCACAATATCGGCAACACGGTGCTGCAGTTTCAACGAGCGGCTTTCGAGGGATGCCAAAGAACCGCCGCCCTGCTGAAGGGTCTTCGCGCTCTGTTTGAACGCATCGATTTGCGTCTCGATCGCGGTGGGCGCGGCAGCTTCGCCCTTCAGCGCGGCGTCAATCAGGGCGAGCTTCTGGCTGTCGCTCAATTCTGCATCCGCCAGGATATGCCGGATCGCGGCGAGCATGCCTCCCACATCCTGGCGCAGCCGATCGGCCAGAGCACAGAAGGATTGGTTGCGCTGTTCGCGTTCCTGGAAATAGACCTCCTTTTGGTCCTTCTCCGCGCCGTTGATCGCGGCTTGTGAGCCTGCGCGAGCAACGTATCGACCAGGGTGTCGTTCAGTTTGAAGGTCTGGTAGACGATGAAGGCGATGAGGTGGAGAAAGCGGTCTTCGTCGGTGCGGCGCGAGATCTGGGCAATCTGAGCCTTGATGACAGAATAAGCGTAATAACGGATGCATTCATAGCTGAGATCAAGACGCTGCACGAGCGGCAACAGATCAAGATAGAGCGCCTGCAAAGTGGTCATATCCGCCAGATTGGCGCGTATTTTTGAAGGCTGCGTGGATTGAAAGGGCTTTTTTAGCAGGGTGAGGCGATAACGCCAACCCTCATCCTCATCTATCCCTGGTTCTTTTTGCAGCAACGCGTCGAGCTTGGCGCGCAGCTCTGCGCTGAGGCCGGTTTCGACGACGTGGCTGAGCGTCTATTGGTGGTGATCGAGGGCCATGACGATCAGGTCAGCCAGCATAGCGTAGCTGGGCAGTTCGATCTTCTTGCGGGTCAGTATCTGGATGATTTCCAGGAGGACCAGCTTGGGGCGGAACTGGACCCGCACCAGGCGTGCGATCTCGCCGGCGGCGAAGGTGGTTGCCGCTTCGTCAAACGGAGCGAAGCCAAAATAACGCAGGATCAAGCGTTGATGCCGGGCGTAACTTTCCTTGCTATAGTCCTCAATGCAAACTCCGGACGGGTCCACACCAATCTGGCGCGCGACATAGGCGATATCGCCAGGATGAAAATGCCGCGCAAAGAATTTTCGCCGCGCCTTGAAGTAACCTGCCGCCACCAGAAAGCATACTTTGTTGGTGGGCGTGCGTAATGTTGTCAAAGACTGTTTCAGCAACAAGGGCAGCGAGAAGAACCGCTTGCGCTCAGCGCTATTGAATACGGGCGGGGATTCAAAAGCCTCCTCCTCCAGCGTGGTGAATATCTTCAGTCTCGGCATGGGCGACCCGCAAAATGGCAAACCGGTAGGAAAACCGATACTCAAAACGAACGTTTATCCGATAAGGAAAATTAGGCAAAACGCATTGACATCCATAGCGTTATAATTATTCGATAGGTGCGGATTGGCGGTTTTCTTCGAATGGCGGAAAAATGGCCGACAAAGCTGTGCAGCCAACGCGCAAAACCGTCGCCTATCTGCGGGTTTCAACGCTCGATCAGGACATCGGGAAAAACAAAACCGATATCCTGCACTTCGCCAATCACCACGATCTGGGCAAGGTCGATTTTGTCGAAGAGATCGCCTCGGGGCGCAAACCCTGGCGCGAGCGCCAGATCGCACAGGTGTTGGAGGACTTGCGCGCCGGTGACGCCATCATTGTCGCCGAACTCTCGCGTCTGGGCCGCAGCATGCTCGAATGCATGGAGATCCTGGCGCTCGCCACGCGCAAGAGCATCCGCGTCTATGCGGTGAAGGGCAGCTGGCAGCTGAATGACAGCATCCAGAGCAAGATCATCGCCATGGCCTTCGCCATGGCGGCCGAAATCGAACGCGATCTGATCTCGCAACGGACACGGGAAGCGCTGCGCTTCAAAAAACAACAGGGCATCGCGCTCGGCCGCCCCAAAGGGCCGGGCAAAAGCAAACTTGACCCCTTCCGCCCGGAGATCGAGAGCCTGCTGGCCAACGGCTCAACCCAAAAATTCGTCGCGCAGCGCTACC
>JBAXKX010000282.1:0-3861 GCA_037135115.1 Rhodospirillaceae bacterium | reverse complement strand
CCCTCCGGGAAGTGCCGCTCCCAAGACGACCAGAAGCTTTCGAACCCCTATTTTTGCCAAACATACTTCCGAGCATATTGCCGAACATATTGCGGACTCAAGTTAGGGCAACTCGCGCGCTGATGCGCCCGGTACACAGGTTACGCCATCAGCAGCGAGGTTCGCAAGTTCACGCGGGGTTCCACAGGCGATCGCCTGGCCATGATCCAGAATCACGACATGGTCGGCAAGGTCGGCAACTGCGACCAAGCGATGCTCAGTCATGAGCACCGCCAAGCGTCGGCGCTGGTTGAGAGCCCGCAAAATTGCCATCATGTCATCGCGCTCATCAGGTGACAGTCCAGCCAGCGGCTCGTCAAGAAGAAGCAGGCGCGGCTTAGTGGCGACGGCCCGCGCCAGATCCAGCCGCTTGCGTCCAGCCAGCGACAGGCTTGCCGCCGGCCGCCGGCTCAATGCCGACAAGCCCAGCCGCTCCAGCACCTCCCCGGCACGGTGGCGAGCCTCTGCAACGGCATAATCACGTAACAACGCGCCCATGATCACATTGTCCTCGACACTGAGCGCGGCGAAAGGCTGCGGCAGCTCAAAGGTTCGGCCGATGCCAACGGCGCAGACTTGATGAGCCGGCCAGCCGGTGATATCGCGCCCCGCAAACCACACGCTCCCGGCATCTGGCCGACAGGCGCCGCCGACTAGGTCGAGAAGGGTAGTCTTGCCGGCACCATTCGGGCCGACCACGGCGACGAAGCCGCCCGCCGGCACGACCATCGATATCTCGCCGACGGCGCACACCCCATCGAAATACTTGGTCACGGCCTCAAGACAAAGCAGCTCAATCACCGCCGCCCTCCTTCGGCAAGGTCGCCGCCAGGGACCAGTCGCAGCCGTTGGCCCAACCACGGCCACAGGCCAGCCGGGCGTAAGAACTCCACCAGCACCAATATTAAACCATAACACAACGGTTTCAGTTCGAGCATCCCGTGGCCAGTGCGAGCGGCAAGCAGGTTCAGCCCCTCTCCGAACGGCGTGAGCACCAGCGCGCCCAGCAGTGGCCCAACCAAGGTACCGGTGCCGCCGACAATGACGCCAAGCGCGATCTCGACCGAGCCGGTAAAGGAAAATACCCGCCCAGGGTCCAAGGCTGGAGCCGCCTGAATTTGGACCGAAATAGCCTGGAACGCCCCGGCAACGGCGCAGAATGCCGCTGAAATCATTACTGCCGCAAGTTTGGCCCGAAACACATTTATTCCTGTAGCCGCTGCCGCAATGGGGGCTTCCCGCAGCGCAAGCCAAGCCCGACCCAGGCGTGAGCGCACCAATATCCGGCAGAACAACAGCAACAAAACCGTAAGCGCCAGAATAATATAATAAAAATGCGTCGGAGTGAGTATAAGCAAGCGAGAGGGCGGCAAGGCCCGGCCGATTCCCAGCCGCAACCCGTCAAATTGTGTAAAGCACAGCCGGGCAAGCTCAACCGCCACCACCGTCAATAGCGCAAAGTGGTTGACGCCCATTCCCTTGCGAAACCCCAGCGCACCAATAGCAGCCCCCAATGCGGCAGCAACCACTAGCCCCAGCCCGAGCCCTAACCCAAACCCCGGCCCGCCCCCGACATAGACCATGGTACCGCCAGCAAGGTAGGCGCCAACACCCACGAATAAGGCATGGCCAAGCGAAAACTGGCCAACAAAACCGGCGAGAATATTCCAGGCTTGGCCGACATAGGCAAACCACAAAACAGAGATCATCATCGGCAGCAACGACGCGCCGGCCCAGTTGGGCAAGGTGGCAAGTCCGAGTAGTAAACCACACCCCAACAGCCGCCCCTGCCAAGTGGTGGCGGCCATCAGGTCGGTCCAGAATTCGATCGTCGCGCATAACAACCGTTCAGGCAGGTTGCCCATCACCCGGATCAGCCCGATCAGCAGTGTCAGGCCAAACCATAGGGCACTGCCGAAAGCATTTCTTATGCCAGTAACACCGAAGGATAATTTGAATTTGGCGATGAGTCTCGCTGTGTCCGTCATTCGGCGCGCCCTCCCAGCCCATGGGGTCGCAGCAGCAGGACCAGCACCAGCAGGAGGTAAGCGGACAACTCCTTCATTTCCGGGCCGAGCAAGGTTCCAGCCATCGCCTCTGTCATGCCGACCAGCATGCCGCCAGCCAGCGCCCCACCAACACTATCGATGCCGCCGATCAGAATGATGATAAAACCAATAACTGTGAAATCCTGCACCAGGGTTGGTCGGACCACGACAGTGTTGGCGAGCAGACAGCCGGCAATCCCAGTCAAAGCCGACCCCAGGCCAAAGCCAACCGCCTGGAGCCACTCCAGATCAAGACCGATCACCAAAGCGCCGAGGGGACTATCGGAGCAAGCGCTGATCGCCTTGCCCGTCCTGCTCACATTGAAAAAGAAAATCAGCCCACCCGTCACCATCACCGCCACCAGTGCGGCATGGACCCGGACTTGGTCGACCTGGAACGACCCGGCGGCAAGATTAGCGGCGGCAAGATTATCAAGTGCGACGGGTAATAAGGTTCCAGAGCCACCGAAGCGGAACAGCGCCGAAAGTCCGCTCGCAGCCATCATGGCGATGCCGACCATAAACAACAGTCGGCAGGATTGCGGCAACTCTGGTAATCTTGAGATAAGTGACCACTGTATCACGAAACCAAAGATGAACAGGCCCAGCGCCACCGGAGGCAAGGCCATCAGCGGATCCATGCTGCGGGATGCGATCGGCAGCGTCGCCGCCAGAAGCCCGGCCACCATCATGGCACCGTGGGCGAAGTTGACCACCCTGGTCACGCGGATGATCATTGCCAGCCCAAGCGACGCCAGCCCGTAGACCAGTCCGGTCAACAGACCACCAATCAAGACATTCACATAAAACGCCAGGGACATATTACCGCCGCAACTTGAATTCAGCGCATAGAACCCCGCCCGGGCCGGAACCGCAAGGGTCTTGACGAAAGAAGCTTCGCCCGCCGTGCCGATTGCCGATTGCCGATGGCAAAATCAACTGCCCGAGACGCTGCCCGAGACACTGCCCGAGAGGAATACCCATGGCGTTGATATTAGCGGACAAGCCTCTCCTTAATATCAACCCGTTGGGCGCCGTTCCTGCCAATCGTCACCAGACAAAAATAATCACCAACGTCAAGGTGACAAAAACCGCTGTAAATGGCCGTTAGGTATTTAAAATAGTCTTTATCATCGGCTACCGGAGAAAACTGATCCAGGGAAGCCCCAATGATACTGTACGGCTTGCCAAAAGAAAATCGGCCCCTACTGCCGATGATAGAATTTGATGCCTGGCTTGGTGTCGGCGGAAAACCAGCCAAGGTTTCAAGCTTGGCCGAGTTGCATAAGCCATCAGGTCCGCCACTGACATTGCTGTTGGCGTAACGCCCATGAAAGAAAAAAATGCCGACGAGCACGGCAAGAGCGAACAGCGCCAGCACTCGTGGCCGGAAGCGCCCCGGCCCATTTTGGCCGATTTGGAGGATTTGGCAAGGCTGAGGCGACGAATCCGCCGGATTATCGCCGCTCGTTCCCTCAATGACGGAATGCAAGCGATCACGAAGTAAACAAGACGGGCACCCACATTGCCAACGGTTGATGAGCCCGCCGCATTTCCGGCATTTTCCGGTTCCAAAGAAGGCGTTCATGGCTCCCCACTAGCCCGCCAGCACGACCGCGACGGCAACTGCCATTTGTACCCTTGCCCAAGTCTGGCGCAATAGACATCCCCCCAGGCGCTATCTAAATCCAGGCGCAAAAAACCCTGTCGACTCGGGAATACAGCGATTAGTGATGACGCGGAAAGAGCGGGTGGACAGCGTCGTGCATGTCGT
>JBAXKX010000281.1:0-3878 GCA_037135115.1 Rhodospirillaceae bacterium | reverse complement strand
TTATAAGAACCCATGCCGTTGTTGCATTTTAATCACGACCACTCCATCACGACCACTCCATCACGGACAACTATAAACGAGAAATGAAGACATTACCTATCGAACCAGTGTTGCCTGCGGTCAGAGCTGCGCTCGCCGATGCTGGAGTTGCGGTATTGCAGGCTCCACCCGGCGCTGGCAAGACCACCGGCGTACCCCCCGCCCTGCTGAGGGAGTCGTGGCTGGGCCAGCGGCGACTGGTGGTGCTGGAGCCAAGGCGGTTGGCGGCACGGGCAGCAGCTTTGCGTATGGCTGGGAATCTGTCCGAGGAAGTCGGTGACAGCGTCGGCTACCGGGTCCGCTTCGACAGTCGAGTAGGGCGCAATACCCGCATCGAAGTTGTGACCGACGGCTTATTCCTGCGCCGACTCCAAGACGATCCCGGACTTGACGGTATCGGTGCCGTGCTGTTCGACGAGTTCCATGAGCGCCGACTCGATGGCGACTTGCTGCTAGCGCTGTGCCTGGAGTCACGGGCGGCGCTACGGCCCGACCTGCGGCTACTGGTGATGTCGGCCACCCTGGATGGTGGCCCAGTGGCGAAGCTGCTTGGCGGCGCGCCGCTTATTACCAGCGAGGGGCGCAGTTATCCAGTCGAGACACGCTATCTACCCTCCGATCCCCGCCACCGCATTGAAGATACAGTAGCGGCGGCGATACATCTGGCCCTGGCCGGGGAGGATGGCGACATACTAGCCTTTCTCCCCGGCACGGCGGAAATACGCCGCACCGAGGCCCGCCTTGCCGCCTCAGGCCTCGACAAGAACGTTCTGTTGGCCCCACTTTATGGGGATCTCACCCTCGACCGTCAGGAACAGGCGATCGGCCCCTCGCCTCCAGGTTGGCGCAAAATAGTGCTGGCGACCAGCATTGCCGAGACCAGCCTGACCATTGAGGGGGTTCGGGTGGTAGTTGATGGTGGGCTAATGCGAGTTCCCCGCTTCGATCCGGTCAGCGGCATGAGCCGGCTCATGACCATGCGGGTGTCTCGGTCCTCGGCCGACCAGCGACGCGGCCGCGCTGGCCGCACCGGCCCTGGCTTGTGTCTGCGCTTGTGGCCCGAAGCCGAGCAGCGGGCACTGTTGCCGTTCACGCCTCCGGAACTCCTCAATGCCGACCTGGCTCCTTTGGCCCTAGAACTGGCCGACTGGGGCATCAAGGACGCAGCCTTGCTGTCCTGGCTGGAGCCGCCGCCGACAGCAGCGTTGGCGCAGGCCCGCGACTTGCTGACCCAGCTTGGCGCAATCGAGCGCGATGGGGCCATAACCGCTCATGGTCGCGAGATGGCGCGACTCGGCGCTCATCCCCGTCTCGCGCATCTGATGGTGCGTGGCCGGGCGCTGGGACAAGGCGCGCTGGCCTGCACCCTGGCGGCCCTGCTCGGTGAACGCGATATCGTCCGAAGGGGACCGGGCTATAATCCGCGCGAAGCTGACCTTCGGCTGCGGGTGGAACTTTTGCTCAATAATGACGGGCATGGTACCGGACAGGGTGACAAAGGCGCCATTCAGCAAGTTCGACAGGTTACAAATCAGTGGCGACGGCAGTTGGAGATCAATCGCCACGAGTTGATTGATCCGGCCGGGACCGGCGCCATTCTGGCCCTGGCCTATCCGGACCGCATTGCACAGAGACGTCAGGGCGGTGACGGCAAATACAGGCTCGCCAATGGATGCGGAGCCGTGCTGCCTGCGGGCGACGCGCTGGCGGCTCAACCCTGGCTGGCGGTGGCGGAACTTGATGGCGATCGTCGCGAGGCGCGAGTGTTCATTGCAGCGCCCCTGACCCTAGCCGAGATCGAGAACGGATTCCTTGAACTCATCGAAACTCACGACGAAGTGTCCTGGGATGAACGCGAAATGGTGGTGCTGGCCCGCCGCCGCCGTCAACTCGGTGCCCTGGTGCTGGCCGACGAGGCACTATCGGAGGTGCCGGCAGAGCGCCTTGGCACCGCCTTGCTCGAGGGCATACGCCGCCATGGCCTCGCTCTTTTGCCCATTACTACCGCCATCGGCGAATGGCGCAGTCGCGTAGCCTTTCTACGGCGGCTCGAAGGCCCGGATTCACGCTGGCCCGACCTGTCGGACACCGCACTCCTGGCCACACTGGAAGACTGGTTACAACCATTCCTCGAGGGCTACACTAGGGCAAGCCAACTCAAACGACTCGACCTAATGGCTATTCTCCAGAACCGACTCGACTGGACCCAGCGCAAAGCCCTTGATGAATTGGCACCAAGTCACCTCACCGTGCCCAGTGGTTCCCATTTGGCGCTGGATTATGGCGGCGACATCCCAACTTTAGCGGTTCGGCTTCAAGAAATGTTTGGTGCCGGCGAGACCCCGACCGTGGCCGGGGGCAAAGTGCCGGTACTGCTCCACCTGCTTTCGCCGGCCCGGCGGCCGGTCCAGATAACCCGAGATCTTACCGGTTTCTGGAACAGCAGCTACCTCGCCGTCAGGGCTGACCTGCGGGGTCGATATCCGAAACACCCCTGGCCCGATGATCCGCTACACGCCATCCCCACCAACCGTACCAAACGAGCGAGCGAAAAGAACTAACCCAGAGCATGAAATTCGCGCATGCATGCAATTGTATGTATGTCTTTTTGCGTTAAATATATTCCCTCAGTATGATATCATCTGCTACGATGATGGCGTATAGGTGTGATTCTCCAACTTAGACGAGGACAATTCAATGTCAACCGATCGCATTCTCAATTGCATTCCGTCACGCGATATCCAAAAAGACTGAGGCCATGTTGGCGTCATCCAGAAGGCTTCTGATACCTTACCAGCATCAATTGATCATCGTACGGGCTGGTGGAATATTGGAGATCAGAAAGAGACGGGATCGTGTGTTGGTTGGGCAACCGCCGACTCGGTTCTACGTTGGCACTTTGTTAATAAAGGCAAGTTAACGACATCAACCCTTTTATCTCCAAGATTTACCTGGATGGCAGCCAAAGAAACTGATGAATATACGTCATATCCTGAGACTTTCATTGAAATTGCCGGGACGAGCTTAAAAGCAGCCCTTGAAATTTCGAGAAAATATGGCGCAGTTACAGACGATATGCTGAAATTTGATCCTACAGACCTATACCAAGGTAAGACTGAGACATTCTACACCCAAGCTGCCAAGTGGCGAATTGCCAGCTTTCATAATCTCGGTAAAAATATTGGTACTTGGCGCGCGTGGCTAGCTGAACACGGCCCCATTCTTACCCGCCTTAATGTTGATAAGACGTGGGACAGTGTGAATTCAGGCTACTCGGAATTGGAAACGTACTATCCCGAAAACACTCGTGGAGGCCATGCAGTTGCGCTGGTTGGCTACGATGAGAAAAGCTTCATCGTCCGAAATAGCTGGGGAGTAAAATGGGGAGACAAAGGCTTCGCTCACGCTTCCGACAACTATGCCGCTGCCGCCTTCACCGAAGCCTATGGCGTCGTAGTCTAGTTGCAAAAGTATGGAAGGCTAGGAGAACCTGGGCCGCCATTCATCATGTGAAGACTAAAGGGCCGACATCATCGCCGGCCCTTACTTTTTTTCCTTTACGCCAGCGTGGCCTTCCTAGCCAGCTTTCCATACCGGCGGCGCCTCTTGCAACCGCTTGATCAGGTTCATCCGCTCTTGTTCAAGTTCATCGGGCAAACGGCGGCCAAAACGGGCGAACATTTCGGACTGTTCCCGAGCCTCGACCAAACCTTCGGCCCGGTCAATGTTCATGATCTTGTCGAACTTCTCCTTTGGAAAATCAATGCCAGTCCAGTCCAAGTCATTGTAACTGGGGCTGAAACCGAATGGACTGACCATAGGCTCAGGAGCAGTATTAC
>JBAXKX010000280.1:0-3888 GCA_037135115.1 Rhodospirillaceae bacterium | reverse complement strand
GGTCTGGTCCTTCGGCTGTGTCTTGGACTGTTCCTTGGACTGCTCCTTGGACTGTTCCTTGGACTGCTCCTTGTCCTCAACCAGACTGAGAGCGACGAAGCGCAAATCGCCCTGACGATCGACCAACATCAACAATGACTTCCTGCCGTCATCGCGGGCCTTCTGGATCCTGGCGGCAACCTCGGCGGGGTTGGCGACCTCATGCTGACTAACCTCGACGATAACATCGCCAGGGCGGATGTTCTTTTCAGCGGCAGAGCTGCCGGCCTGAACCTCTGTCACCACCACGCCCTTAACATCGGCGGCCAATTCGAACTGCTGGCGAAGATCGGCGGTCATGCTGGAAAGCTTGAGACCGAGCTTGTCGAAAGCTTTGACCTGCGGCACAACCTTGCCAGCATTTTCATCGGCCGCAGATGCGATTAGGCCCGATTCCTCGGCAGCTTCCAGTTCACCGACCTTGACCTGGAACGACAACTGCTTGCCCTTGCGCCACACCACCACCGGCGACACCTTGGCAATGGGAGTATCGGCGACAATGCGCGGCAGCCGCCGCATCTCGCCCACATCCTTGCCATCAAAGGTCATCACCACGTCACCGGGCTGAATGCCCGCAGCTGCGGCCGGGCCGTTAGCGGTGGTAGAGGCAACCAGGGCACCATGCGGCTTGGTCAGACCTAGACTTTCAGCGATCTCCGGCGTGACGCCCTGGATGCGCACCCCGAGCCAACCGCGCCGAGTGTGCCCGAACTCCTCAAGCTGAGCGACCACGCTCTGGGACAAGGCCGACGGGATGGCGAAGCCGATACCGACCGAGCCCCCCGATGGCGAAAAGATCGCGGTGTTGATTCCGATTACCTCGCCCATGAGGTTAAACATCGGGCCTCCAGAATTACCGCGATTGATCGAGGCATCAGTCTGGAGGAAGTCATCGTATGGACCGGCATTAATGTCGCGGGCACGGGCCGAGAGAATGCCAGCGGTCACAGTACCGCCCAAACCAAACGGGTTGCCGATAGCCAGAACCCAGTCTCCGACCCGCATACGGTCACTGTCACCAAATGCTACAGCAACCAACGGGTGATCAGTGGGCACTTTAAGCAGGGCGATGTCGGTCTTGGTATCCCGGCCTACCACCGTCGCCTTGAGGTTGGTATCGTCGTGGAGGATGACGTTGATCTCGTCGGCATCCTGGATGACGTGATTGTTAGTGACCACCAAGCCCTTCTTGGCATCAACGATAAAGCCCGACCCAAGTGAAGTGGCGCGACGCTGCGGCGCGTTGGGCTCCTTGCCCTGCTTGTCAAAGAAATCCTTAAAAAACTCCTCAAATGGCGAACCGGGGGGGAATTGCGGCATTTCGGGCAAATCGCCCTTCTTGCCCTGACTGCGGCGCTGGGCCACGGCTTGACTGGTCGAAATATTAACCACCGCCGGCAATAGCTTCTCAGCCAGATCGGCAAAGCCCAAAACCGGGGCACCGGACCGAATGGCGGCAACTGCTGCAACGGCGGCAACGGCGGCTGGTGCCTGAGCCACGACCTCAGGCTGGGCGACGACAACGCCGGGTCCGGCCGCCAGCCCAAACAAAACAACAGCGGTGATGGTAACGCGGGTGCGGGCAGAGTGGTTCACGGGGACGATCTCCTGACCACAAGGAAGCGGTCTGTTGGGGTCGAGAAAGAGCGGGGGGGCAAGCATGAGAAATTATTATCGCGCCAATCGCCGATCCGCACAAGCCCGGACCGGCGAACAAAACATCATCACTGAACGCTTGGAACACCACCGGTAATGTTTCCGAAATAGCGAAAGAAATCACCGTTGGGTGACAGAATCAGGGTGGTATCCTCATTGCGAAGGGCGTTGCGGTAAGCTTCCAGCGTCCTATAGAACGCATAGAACTGCGGATCACGACCAGTGGCGTCCGAGATGATTTTCATCGCCTGGTTGTCACCCTCGCCCCGTGCCTTCTGGGCGTCGCGTTGAGACTCGGCCAGGATCACCGTACGTTCACGGTCAGCCCGGGAACGAATCTGCTGTGACTGCTCCTGACCCTGAGCCCGCGCCTCGGCGGCATCGCGTTCGCGTTCCGAGCGCATACGGGCAAAGATCGACTGGCTGGTCTCCTCCGGCAAGTCGGCTCGGCGAATACGGACATCAACGATTTCAACGCCGAAACTCTTGGCCTCCTCGTTGACTTCGGATTTGATATCAGCCATGACCTTTGACCGCTCCTTGGACAGCACGGCCAGCAGGGTGACGTTGCCAAGCACCCGGCGCAAAGCAGAGTTGACCACTGAGGCCAGTCGCTGCTCGACAACTTGCTCACTACCTACCGACTGGTAGAATTTGAGCGGATCGATAATACGATAACGAGCGAAGGCGTCAACGTCTAGCCGCTTCTGATCCGAAAGGATTACTTGCTCTACAGGGGGGTCAACGTCGAGCACCCGGCGGTCGATCAGCACGACATTTTGGATCAACGGCCACTTGGCTTTAAGGCCCGGCCGTTGGATCACCCGGACCGGCTCACCGAATTGCAGGACCAGGGCCTGCTGCATCTCGGTCACCACGAAAAGCGAACTGGACAGCGCCAACCCGCCCAGTACGACCACGATACCTGCGATAAGGAGAATACGATTCATATTGGGCATTTTCCCCTCACCGGCGCTGTTGTTGCGAAATGGTCGGGGCCGTCGTCCCCGGCGTTGTGTGGGTCAGTTGCGGCAATGCCAGATAAGGCACCACGCCCTGCCCGCCAATAGCGGTGTCAACAATCACCTTGTTCGTGCCACGCAGCACCTGTTCCATGGTTTCCAGGTACATACGGCGGGCGATCACATCCTTGGCCCCGCTATAGGCCGTGTAAATCGCCGTGAAGCGCGAGGCATCTCCGGTAGCTAGATTTACTACCTGCTCGCGATATGCCTGAGCCTCCTGCGACAACCGTTCGGCATCGCCTCGGGCTCGCGGAATGATATCATTGCGATAGGCCTCAGCCTCGTTGCGCAGACGCTCACGGTCGGCCCGGGCCCGCTGGACATCATTAAAGGCATCTACCACCGCCGTCGGCGGATCGGCCTTCTGGAGCTGAACCTGAGTGACCTGAATGCCGGTCTGGTATTCGTCAAGCATGATCTGAAGTAGGCCAAGAGTGTTAGTCTCGATCTGCTGTCGCGCCTCGGTCAATGCCGGTTGCAGTTCGGTGCGGCCGATGACCTCACGCATGGCGCTTTCCGCCGCCTTTTTCACCGTTGCCTCGGGATCACGAACCTTGAACAGATACTTGCTGGCATCCTTGATCAGCCAGAACACGGTGAAGTCGACATCAATGATGTTCTCATCGCCGGTCAGCATCAAGCTTTCGTCGGGCACATCGCGGTCGGTGGTACTGCCCCGTCGGGTTTCAGTGGCGCTGGCGTTCGAACGATAGCCGATCTCAATCCGGCTGACCCGGGTGACCTTGGGTGTGAAGACGGCCTCAATCGGACTCGGCCAATGATAACGCAAGCCGGGCGGCTCGGTTCGAACCCACTCGCCAAAACGCAGCACGACCCCCTGCTCGTCGGTCAGCACACGATAGAACCCAGAGGCCAGCCACAGACCAGCCAGCGCTAAAACGACCAAAAGCGCGCCCTTGCCGCCGCCGATTCCGCCCGGCATAATCTTGCGAATCGTATCCTGGCCCTTACGCAGGATTTCCTCGAGATCGGGGGCCTGCGGCCCACCGCTTGGCGGCCGGCTCCAAGGACTCGGGCCGCCGCCGCCACCGGGAGGCTTGCCCCAAGGCCCGCCACCGCCGCCGTCATTGCCACCCCCACCCTGATTCCCACCCCCACCCTGATTACTCCACGGCATTCGTCGCTTCCCTCTTTTGGTATGGCCAGC
>JBAXKX010000279.1:0-3891 GCA_037135115.1 Rhodospirillaceae bacterium | reverse complement strand
CGGGTTGGCGGTTGGGTGTAGTCATGTTCAACACGGCAAGCGACAGTTCCTGAAGTTGGGTCACGTCGGCGGCTGGCGGCGTCGTGCCGGGCGTGCGACGGATGCGCTCGACCAGCGTCAGGACCGCCTTGCACGCCGTATTAAAGCGCAAGGGGAGCGCTCGCCCTGCCACCCGGTTCAACAGGTCCTCAATCATTGCCGTTACCCGCAAGACATGGTCATAGGCACGCTGGTCAGGGGGGGTGCGGGCCAGACCTGGCAGGGCGTAATTGATCAGAAATGCTATTTGAAAGGCGTTGCGCTCAGCTTTCTGGTTGTTGAGCCAGGCGATCCCCTTGGCGAGCTGATCGCGTCCAGCGACGCGGTCCCACTGCCCGGTGGCCTTCAGCCGCAGGGAATTGGGAGGTTCCAGGGTTGGTATCTGGATACCCTCGCGCGGATTCTTGCGCCGGTCGGGGCCGGTGTAGTCGACAGTCACCACGAACAATTTCCGCCCCTCGACCAGCGCCGCGACACGATCCATCAGTTGCTTGGGTGAAGCCGGTTTGATCAGCAGTGCGTCGGCTCCCGAACTGTTAAATCGACTCAAGAGCGTCTCGGTGGGCTGCCAAGTGGTAGCGATGATGGCGACGAACGGGTTGCCGAATGCCGGATCGCTCCGCAACCAGCGAATAATCTTGATGCCCTCGTTGTCGGGCATGTCAATGTCGACGACGACTAGGTCAGGCGGTAGGTGGACAAATGCGTCGGTAACTCCGGCCAGCGATGGGTAGGGATGTGCCTTCTTGATGCCGAGCTGCAACAAGCTGTCACGCATCCCCCGCATCACAGCGAGATTGGTCTCGATCAAGGCGGCTTCAACCTGGACATAGCTATAGTCGGTCATAGGAAACGCGCCTACAGATTACATGGGTTGAAAAAGGTTCTTGGCCGACACACGGCCGCATTCCTAGAATGGGATATCATCGTCGATATCGTCGCGGGGACGAGCCGGCGCCTGGCTGCGGCTGCCACCACCACCGCCGCCGCTACTACTACTACTGCTACCACCACTGCCACCGCCGCTGCCATACCCGCCGGCATCACCACTCTCACCGCGCCCGCCGCTGTCACCACGCCCGCCGCCGTCACCTCGGGAATCAAGCAGGGCTAGCTCGCCACGGTATTGCTTCAGCACAACTTCGGTGGTGTATTTTTCCTGGCCGCCCTGGTCGGTCCATTTGCGTGTCTCAATAGCGCCTTCAACGTATAATTTTGTGCCTTTTTTGACATAGCGTTCGATAATCCCGATCAGGCCCTCGTTGAACACCACAATGCGATGCCATTCGGTTTTTTCCCGGCGTTCACCGCTGGCTTTGTCCTTCCAGGTTTCAGAGGTGGCTAGGGTGAAGTTGGCGCTCCGCCCGCCGTTTTGGAAACTGCGGATTTCCGGGTCCTTTCCTACATTGCCGATGAGGATAACTTTGTTGACGCTGCTTGCCATGACCGAGGGATCCTCTCTACAGTGCGATATTCTATCGTCACCATTTAGCCCAAGAATCACCGTGACGCCAGTGCCGCCTTGACCTATCATCAGCCCTTAATGAATATATACTTTGAGCGCGCCGACCTGAACGGCCGCCTTTGCCGGGGAGACATGCTTTGAAGTTGCCAACGAATTTTTATAAGCCACTCGCTATCGGTGCGCCGGAGCCACGGCGAGAGCTGCCGGTTCGTCTTGAACGCATGCTGCATTTTTTCCCGCCGCATATCGAAAAGATGCGGGCCAAACTGCCTGAGATCGCGCGTCAGGTCGATGTCGTGGTCGGTAATTTGGAGGATGCCATACCCGCCGACGCCAAGGAGGCGGCGCGGGCCGGATTTATCGAGTCGGCTGCTAAAACCGATTTCGGCCAAGTCGGCCTCTGGGTCCGGATAAATTCGCTGAACAGCCCCTGGGTACTTGATGATTTGCTAGAGGTCGTGGCCGCAGTTGGCCACAAGCTTGATGTGGTCATGCTCCCCAAGGTTGAGGGTGCTTGGGATATCCATTATCTCGACCAGCTTCTCGCTCAACTTGAAGCCCGCAACGGTATCAAACGGCCAATTTTGATTCATGCCATTCTGGAGACGGCCCAGGGCGTCATGAATGTTGACGAGATTGCGGCGGCCAGCCCGCGCATGCATGGCATGAGTCTGGGTCCAGCCGATCTATCCGCATCGCGTGGTATGAAAACCACCAGGGTTGGTGGCGGCCATCCCTTCTACGGTGTGCTTGAGGACCCCAAGGTCGGTGGCGGCCCCCGTGGGTTCTTTCAACAGGATCTGTGGCACTATACCGTCGGTCGTATGGTTGATGCCTGCATGTCCAACAGCTTGCATGCCTTTTATGGCCCGTTTGGCGACTTCCAGGACGATGCTGCCTGCGAGGCTCAGTTCCGCAACGCCTATCTTCAGGGTTGCGTCGGTGCTTGGTCGCTGCACCCGAGCCAGATTGCCATTGCCAAAAAGGTCTTCAGTCCAGACGTGAACGAGGTCCGCTTCGCAAAACGCATCATCGATGCTATGCCGGACGGGACCGGTGCCGTGATGATCGACGGCAAGATGCAAGACGATGCCACCTGGAAACAGGCCAAGGTTATCTTTGACCTCGCGAAGCTGGTGGCGGCCAAGGATCCAGAATTGGCGGCTCAATACGGATTATAATGTTAAATGTGTTACACAGCATCCAGAGGCCACACGGCTTTTCGATGCTGCGTTAACGGTTTGTCCGGTACCGATCAGGCCCGGTACTGTTTAAACGTTACCCGCAACGAGCTTTTTGTAAGCAGGAATCGTCAGGAATTCGACAAAGGTCTCCGACTCGACCAGCTCCAAGAACAGCTCGGCGGCATCACCGTAGCGACCGAGCAGATAGATCACTGTCCCGACCCGGTTACGCCAGCCGTCCAATTCGGCGCGCAGCAGTTCCCGCACTAGTGCCTTGCTCACCACCCGACCATCATCAAGCGTGGTGCCGTGGTGCATCCACTGCCAGACCTGGGCGCGGGCGATCTCGGCGGTTGCTGCGTCTTCCATCAGGTTGAATAGCGGTACGCAACCGATGCCGCGCAGCCACGCTTCAAGATAGCCAATGCCGACCGCGATGTTGTTGCGCAAGCCTGCTTCGGTTCGGGTGCCGTCGGGCGGCTGAACTAGATCGGTGAGCGTGACTTGGCATTCGTCTAGCTTGCGCCCAATCTGGTTGGGGTCGGGCATTAGTCGATCGAATACTTCCCGTGCTACTGCCACTAGTCCCGGATGGGCGACCCAAGTGCCGTCATACCCCTGCCCCGCCTCGCGTTCCTTGTCGGCACGAACCAAGGCCAGCGCCTTCTCGTTAGCGGCGTCGTTGTTCTTGACCGGAATGTATGAGGCCATTCCGCCAATAGCCGGGGCATTGCGGCGATGGCAAGTCTTTACCACCAGCCGGCTGCAGGCGTCGAGGAAGGGGGATGCCATGGTTACGGCATGGCGATCGGGCAGCACCGCTGCGGGATCATTACGGAACTTCTTGATGTAGCTGAAGATGTAGTCCCAGCGGCCGAAATTCAATCCTGCGGAATGGTCTCGCAACTCATAGAGAATCTCATCCATTTCGAAGGCAGCCGGCAGCGTCTCGATCAGTACGGTGGCCTTGATCGTTCCGGCCGGCAGGGCAAAGGCGTTCTCCAGGACGAGGAATACCTCGCGCCACAACCGCGCTTCATAGTGGGACTCTAGCTTGGGCAGGTAGAAGTAGGGGGCGCTTCCCATCCCCAGCAGCGGCAGCACATTGTGATAAAAGTACAGGGCAACGTCGAACACTGTGGCCGATATTGGTTGCCCATCCATTCGGACGTGGTTTTCCGACAGGTGCCAGCCGCGCGGCCG
>JBAXKX010000278.1:0-3905 GCA_037135115.1 Rhodospirillaceae bacterium | reverse complement strand
CCCAATATGCCCCCAAGAAATCGAATCCATTCTGGCTCTGTCCCAACCACTTGATGCTTGGCGTACCCTTGAACGCCGCCATTTTCTTGATCCCAAGGGTCGCGTAACCTTTTGTGAGGTCAAAGCGGCTGCCTGCTTCGTTGGCAAAGGGCAGCGATGCAGGCTGATTACCATTCGTAGTTGGCAGCCCGGTAACGTCGATGACGATGGCGTACTGGTTATCCCGCCGGTAGACGGGGTTGCCGTTATCGTCGATCCAGGTGTTATTGAGCGGGGCCAGGAAGAGCGCCGCGCCGCACTGCGAGAGCACCATCTCGCTCGGCATGATGAGTTTTCGGACATTCTGGACAAGTTCGCAAAGCTTTTCGAGGCTCCCTTCCTTGAAGTCTACCGCCGTCGCGAAATGGGACGCATGGCGCTTCTTGATGGCGGTGACGATCGTCTTCTTTTCGGTTTCCATGACATCGTAGAGGAAGAACTTGTTGTTCTCTCGGAAGGCCAGGATTAGGCAGTTGCTAATCTCAGCATCGAGCCACCCCGGAATGGGGACTTCAAATCGAGTATTGGAGCCGATCTGCTTGGCAAGGTCGATCGGGTCTTGGTCGGACTTGACAGTGGGGGTATCACTTTTCTCAATGATGGAGATAAACTTCAGCGCACCTTTGAGCCCTTTGCCGCAATTCACATAGCCGCTTGTCGATTTATACCTAATGTCGTTTTCCAGCCAATCCACAAAGCTGTGGCGGTTATGTTCTTTTGACCACTTAGTGACCTTCGTGTATTTGCTTCGGATTGAAGAGTCGGCGAGGGGAAAGAGAATGTCAATCAGGGCTTTGCAAGTATTCTCTTTAACCTGTGTGGCAAAGTTATCTTTGATGGCTGGCAATTTCGGGCAGCCGATGTTGGCGTAGCCGTAGCCGTCCTCCAAGTCCTTGTGAATGGCGACTACCGTTTCATGCACTTCTTTGTCGGTGGCCTCGTCCCAGAGCATTGCCTCATTGATCACCCCATCCAGCATTTGATAAAGTGGGCGAAAGCCGATTTGGGAACCGTAGATTGACTGTTGAGCCGCCACCATGGCCGAGTTGCCCGCCAGCGCACCGAGGCCGGATAGGAGTCGGTTTGAAGAAAGCGTGGGCAGAGCCTTCCGCTTGGGGTTGGCGCCATCCGTGAACAGAGCGGCCTCGAAATCGAGGGTCGGACGGTCCTTATTGGCTAGGCCGGTGTTCTGATCCGCCGTCTTGGCATCCACCTGACTGAGATTGACAGAGTCATCCCCGGCAGCAGGGTCCGAGGCGGCGGGAGTGCCTTGATCCTCGACGCCGTTAAAGGCGTGGGCGGCGGGATCTGTGGCCGTTGCTGGCGGTTTAGGTTTTCTCGGTCGATCCTTCTTTGGCTTGCTGGTTTCGGCGACGCCGTCTTGATCGGCTTGGAGTTTGTCCTGCTGGCGGGACGCATCTGTATTCTTGGACATCGTGGCTCTCCTGAGTAAATGTTGAACCGGCGCAAGAGCATATTAAAAACACTCTTGGCCCCGGCGCACTGGGTTGAGAACGCGGTGCTGGTCCTTCATAAAAACAAAGACAAGCATCTCCTGGCTTCGGAAACTCATGATCTCCGAATGGCTTCTTGGCTGTTCCTGGTTAACAGTCCGAGACTTCGTGCGCCGGCGGCCTACCGCATCATACTATCACAAGGTCTAATTACCGCATTTAGCTCTTGCGCCGGCGCCCACGTTGGCGTACTGTCCTTGGTGATTAGTTCGAGCTGTCGGGGCTGTTTCCTTCCGTGTCGGCCCAGGATCGTCGTCCGGGTTAGTGAATTTAGCTTCTCACATCCCTTGGGGGCGTTCACGCTGGGTTTGGTGGCATCCTGACACGGTAAGTTCGGTAGTGGTTTTTACCTATGTGCGCCGGGGCGGTATGGACCTCTGAGGCTGCGGCCTTTGCTGACGGAAGCGGTTCACAGGCCGACGCCAGACGGATGCGGCCCCGTCTGAAGTTGGCTAGAGAGTGGAGGCTGTGGGATGCTGCGGGACAAACAACAGGGCGGGGCAACACATTCGCCCGTGAGGACGTGTGGGCGGTCGTTTGCGCCGAATCGAGGTTGGTGTCCTCGGGCATGCCGCATATCTCTATGGCACCCGAAGCAACAGGCCGACCTGCCGCAGCCGTTGAAAATTGAGTGGACCGCCTTCCGCCAGTGCGTCTGGGTTTTCGACCAGATCGGCTCCGCCGAGTGGGCCGTGCCGCAATGAGCCAAGCGCCGGCGACCGGCGGTGATAAAGGCCTAGGTGTTCGCGTTTTATTCTTGCGCCGGTTCCACAATCATGGCTCAAGCCATCTACAGGGAGGCACCCATGTCAAAGGGCAATCAAGGAAATGAAGTCGATAAGACGAAACCGCCTTATCCATACACCGGCCCGCGAGGGACACTTAGCAACGATGATACAAGGTATCCGCTGCAAAGGCTTGCGCTGGCATTTTGGTACGGCAATGCAGTGAAGAGTGCAAGCGATATGCAAGTTCTTGAAATGCAGAACAAAGTCAATGCGTATGCTCAATGGCGTGATATCGAGGAAAATAACGGCGTCAGCATTACGAGAGAAGTTCAAAAGGGTTGGGAGGATACCTATAACAAAAGCGTGATACGTATTCCAAAGATTATCGATGCTATTTACAAAGTGCCTAACAGGGAATCGCGCGTAAAGTTGAATACGCGCGGAATGACATTTGAGGAGCGAAAACAGGACATCATTGATTATTGTGATGAGCTAGTGTCGTATTTAAGAACGCGTCGCGATTTAGCTGACCCTCATGGGCACGCGCCAAAAAAACTGGAATCTCCCGATGAAAGAAAATGGGCTGGAAGTTATAAGTCAAAGAATAACCAACGCTGCTTTGGGGTTTGGCCAAAAATCGGGAATTCACACCATATCATTGTGAAAGATGGGAAAAATGTTTCTAAGGAATACCTAACGCTGGAGGAGCTTCTTGTTGGAATTTGTGTCTTCAAGCAGGAGGTAAAAGACGGAGTTCACGATGATAGGATCAGGTACAAAAAACGACCCAAGAAATCATCTTCTTGATAGCCAGTGCGCGATGGGTGCCCGGCAATCGCGATTGGGTAGCATAGGTGCTGTACCACATGCCGAAGCCAGATCACGCATGGCTAGGCATGGCGCAGGGCGGTGATCGGCGCCAGTCCGACCATCTGCCCTGCCACTGGCTTGCCAATGGACGCGCCAGAAATCAGCGGCCATCGCGATTGGGAGCACAGGCGCTGTGCCACATGCCTACGCCGGATCAAGCATGTGTGTAAAGCGCCTCGGAGTATAATCGCCGCACCAAGGACAGAGGAAACGTTCTCGGCACGCCAAAATCGACGCGCCGAGAACATATTATCGACTACAACAGGCAAAGGTAAGCAACTTAACACCTATAATCTTTAAGACTTATAGTTATTGATTTTCTTGATGCAAAGATAACTTACGCATTATTTCCCTATATAGGGGTTTTCGTTGCATAGTTTTCCTCATTTTGATGCAACGATAACTTACGCATTATTTCCCTATATAGGGGTTTTCGTTGCATCTGCCGCCACGGCTATGGCCTTTTTCTAAGCACGAGAAGCCCGGGACCGCTCCGTATTGGTCATGGGCCGTTCTACGGGAGGGCGACCGCCTTTGGAAACCGCGTCCACCGCCAACACACCCTGCACATGGGCTATTGGCATTCCGGTTCGTTGATGCAAATAGTCTGCTTGATATCGGTCGAACACATATACGCTCACATTTGGATCACTTTCATAGTCTCTTAATGCAGATCGCATAACAAACTGATATAGGGGATTATATTCACGCCATCTGACTTGTGTTGCATGATCGATTAAAAACACTTTTTCCA
>JBAXKX010000277.1:0-3907 GCA_037135115.1 Rhodospirillaceae bacterium | reverse complement strand
TGGGAGCTGCGGTCGCGGAGGCGCTGAAATGCGCCGATGCGTGGATTGAAACATCTTTTCCCTCGTCGAGGTATACTCGCGAACATGACAATCCGTCCAGAAATCCAGCCGCCTTCGACGGCGTCGATCACCCGCGCGGCCGAGTTGCTGGGCGAAGGCGAGCTTGTCGCGTTTCCGACCGAAACCGTCTATGGCCTTGGTGCCGATGCTGGAAATGACGCCGCTGTGAAGGCCCTGTTTGCCGCAAAGGGCAGACCCCGGTTCAATCCGCTGATCGTCCATGTTCATGACATGGAAGCTGCCGAGCGGGTGGCGGTGTTCGACGATCGCGCCCGCATTCTCGGCTGTTGCCTGTGGGCGGGGCCATTCACTATTGTACTGCCCCGGCACCCTCACTCCGGTATATCGCCGTTGGTCTGCGCTGGCCTTGACACTATTGCGGTGCGGGTGCCAGCAAGCCAAGTCGCGCGGGCACTGCTTAAAGAGTTCGGGCGACCAATCGCCGCACCCAGCGCCAACCGCTCCGGCGGGCTCAGTCCCACCAGCCCGATGCATGTGGCGGCCGATCTCAATGATCGAGTCGCGATGATCCTGGCTGGCGGGCGCTGCCAAGTCGGTATCGAATCCACCATTCTCGACGCCAGTGTTACCCCGCCTTGTTTACTGCGGCCCGGCCGGGTGGGACGGCGCGAGATCGAAGGCCTGATCGGGCCGATCAATGTGGTCGACGAGGCAGGCGCCGATAACGCCGATAACGCCGATAACGCGGCTACGTTTGCACCCAAATCGCCGGGTCAACTTGCTAGTCATTACGCCCCGAACCTGCCGGTCCGACTCAACGCCGTCACCGTCGCCCCGAGTGAGGCCCTGTTGGCTTTTGGTCCCGACCGCCTAGTTCGTGGTGGTGCCACCCGCCTTAACCTCAGTCCTGACGGCGACCTACTGGAGGCCGCAGCTAACCTTTTTGCCATGTTGCACAGCCTGGACAACCGGGATTATACCGCCATCGCGGTGATGCCGATCCCTGAGCGCAGCATAGGTATCGCCATCAACGACCGCTTGCGCCGCGCCGCTGCCCCCCGCGCCGTTCCTTTCCAAACCTGAACAGGCGATTGTCTATGCATCCTGAACTTCTCGACCATATCAAGGCCGTCGTTGGAACCAAGGGCTTCCTCGATGATCCCGCCGACACCGCACCTTATTTATCCGAGTGGCGCGGCCGCTTTACTGGCCGGACCAAGGCGGTGGTGCGACCTGCGAGCACTGCTGAAGTCGCCGAGGTGGTCCGGCTGTGCTTTGAGGCGGGTCAGTCGATCGTGCCCCAGGGCGGCAACACCAGCCTAGTCGGCGGCTCGATTCCTTTCGAGGCCGGAACCGAACTTGTGCTAAGCTTGGGGAGAATGAACCATATCCGAGACATTGACCCCCTCAATCACACAATTACCGTTGAGGCCGGATGCGTTCTTCACGCAATGCGGGAGGCGGCGGCCGGGGTCGATCGCCTGTTGCCGCTCAGTTTTGGTGCCGAAGGAACCTGTCAAATAGGTGGCTGCCTCTCAACCAATGCCGGTGGCTCCATGACCGTGCGCTATGGCAATGCTCGTGATTTGGTGCTTGGGATTGAGGCGGTATTGCCTGACGGCCGAGTTTGGAACGGTTTGCGTCGTCTGCGCAAGGACAATACCGGTTATGATCTCAAGCACTTGTTCATCGGGGCTGAAGGAACCTTGGGCATCATCACCGCCGCCGTCCTCAAACTATTTCCGCAACCGAAACAAATTGAGACGGCTTTAGTCACGGTCGTTGATCCGGCCGCCGCTATCGCCTTGTTGGCCGACATGCGTGAGGCTACCGGCGACGCAGTGGTTGCCTTTGAGTTGATCCCCCGCCTTGCCATCGACTTCGCCCTTCGTCATGTCGCCGGGGTTGTCGATCCGCTCGCGGAACGTTATCTCTGGTATGTTCTGATTGAGGCTAGCGCCGGTTGCCGCTCCGATGGCTTTCGCGCTTTGTTCGAGTCCGGGCTGGAAAAATGTTTTGCATCGGGGATGGTCCTTGATGCGGTGATCGCAGAAAGTGAGGCCCAGCGGCGCGCCTTTTGGTTCATTCGCGAGGCCATTGTCGAGGCTCAGAAATTTGAGGGCGGTTCGCTCAAGAATGATATTTCGGTGCCGATTTCTCGCGTCGCCGATTTTATCAATGCCGCCACGGCGGCGGTCGTAGCCCTTATTCCCGGCATCCGCCCGGTGCCCTTTGGTCATGTCGGCGACGGCAATATTCATTTTAACCTTAGCCAGCCGGTTAACCTTAGCCAGCCGGTTAACCTTAGCCAGCATAAAGATGCCGAGACTGCGGCCTTCATGGCTCGATGGGATGAGATTCAGACCGTTGTTAACGATATCGTCTGCGGCATGGATGGTTCGATCAGTGCTGAACACGGCATAGGTCGGATAAAATGCGAGGAACTGGCACGATTAAAGGCGCCGCTTGAACTTGACATGATGCGGGCGATCAAGGCGGCATTCGATCCCAAGGGCATCATGAATCCGGGCAAGCTGTTGCCTTAACCAGCCGCTTTGCGCCTTTCCTCGTCGAGTAGGTCCTTGCGCGATAGTTTGCCTATCATGGTCTTTGGTAGTGTATCGCGGAATTCGATTTGTTTTGGCATTTCAATGGGTGACAATTTGTCACCAAGAAACTCGAGGAGTTCGGTTTCGGACAGCGCGGCACCGTCGCCGAGTTTGATATAGGCTTTTACCGTTTGCCCACGATAGGCGTCGGGAAGGCCGGCCACCACCACCTCCTCAACGGCGGGATGGAGATAGATGGCCTCTTCGACGTTGCGGGGATAGACGTTAAAGCCGCCGCACAGGATCAAGTCTTTGATACGATCGACAATTGTAGTGAAACCGTCCTCGTCCATGATGCCGATATCGCCGGTGTGCAGGCGGCCCTCGGCAAGTGCTCGCTCGGTATCCACAGGACGGTTCCAATAACCTTTCATTACTTGTGGGCCACGAATGCAAACCTCGCCTTTCTCGCCTGCGGGCATAAGGGTGATGCCGTCCTCCAGGCTGACGATCTCGATTACCGTACCGGGCAGCGGCAGACCGACCGCGCCGACTCGGTGAATGCCGTTTTGGTGAATGCTGCCGGGGGGATTGACGCATGCTACGGGGGAGGCTTCCGTCAGGCCGTAGCCCTCAACCAGCACGCAGCCGGTGTGTAGCTCAAATTGCTGCCTGACATCCAGAGGTAGCGGTGCCCCGCCTGAGATGCAATAGCTGATCGAGGAAAGGTTGTGCCCGGCCCGTTCGGGATGATTGTTAATTGCTGTATAGATGGTGGGCACCGCCGGAAACAGTGACGGCCTTTTTTTGTCAATGAGCGCGAGCAATTCGTCGATATCAAAACGTGGAACCAATATAATCTCGGCCCCCAGCACCACGGCGGCGTTGAGGGCCACGGTCATGGCGAAGACATGGAAAAATGGCAGTACCGCCAACATGCGCTCTTTGCCAGGTTGGGCGTTGGGGAACCATGATACGCACTGGTACGCATTGGCCGAGAGGTTAGCGTGGGTCAGCATGGCACCCTTGGGCGTGCCGGTGGTGCCACCGGTATATTGCAGCACTGCTACATCTTCGTGCGGGTCGATGGCGACGGCTGTGGGGCGCCCCGAGTTGGTGGTTAGGCTGGTGAAGGTCAGGTGACGCTCATCGTATGGGTATGTTGCCATCTCCGCACGCTTGACGATCGGGAACATCATGCTTTTGGGAAATGGCAGGCACTCGGCCATTCGGCAAATAATAATACGCCGTAGCGCCGTTTTGTCCAGCAGGGGTGCCAGCTTGTCATAAAGTACCGCAAGATCCAGCGTAATCATGATCAATGTATTGCTGTCGTT
>JBAXKX010000276.1:0-3944 GCA_037135115.1 Rhodospirillaceae bacterium | reverse complement strand
CGCTATCTGATTGATCTTAAGCGTGCCGCCTATATAGACCTCCGGATGTGAGTTTGTTGGGTGCTTGCCGTTACCATGGGCGAGCCGGCGGGAATCGGCGGCGAATTGGTTCTGAAGGCCTGGGTGTCACGGCATAGATTGGAGGTGCCGCCCTTCCTTGTTGTCGACGATCCTCGGCGGTTGGCCGCCCTTGCGGGCAGGCTGGGGCTTATGGTGCCGTTGCGGGTTGTGTCGGCGGGGTCGGGGTCGGGGTTTGCGGGGAGTTTCACGCGAGCAGCTGCCGGGCTGTTCGACGAGGCTCTGCCGGTGGTGCCGGTGACGCTGCCGGTGGCTGTGGCGCCCGGGTGTCCGGATCCGGACAATGCATCTGCGGTGCAGGCCAGTATCGAACTGGCAGTCGCGCTGGTCCGGTCCGGGGCATGTCAGGCGGTGGTAACCAATCCGATTCACAAGGGAGTGCTCTATCAAGCGGGCTTTCGTCATCCCGGTCATACCGAGTATCTCGGTTTTTTGGCCGGGGTCGCTACAGAGCCGGTGATGATGTTGGAGGGCGGCGGCTTGCGGGTAGTGCCGGTGACGCGCCATGTTTCGGTGCGCGACGCGCTTGCCAGCCTGACTGTGGACATGCTCGTCCATGCCGGGCGGATTACCGCAGCGGCTCTGGTGCGGGATTTTGCCATCCCACAGCCGCGGCTTGCCGTGGCCGGTCTTAATCCCCATGCCGGTGAAGGAGGCACCATGGGCGACGAAGAAATTACTTTTATCGCCCCGGCGATTGCGCGCTTGCGAGCCGACGGCATCGAGGCGTCCGGACCGTACTCGGCTGACACGCTGTTTCATGCCGCTGCAAGGCTGCGGTATGACGCGGCGCTGTGTATGCTGCATGATCAGGCGCTGATCCCTTTAAAGACCTTGGCCTTTGATTGCGGTGTTAATATCACGCTGGGGTTGCCGTTCGTGCGTACGTCGCCAGATCACGGCACCGCGTTTGACCTTGCCGGGAGCGGCAGGGCCAGTGAGGCCAGCTTGATTGCGGCGCTTCAGACGGCGGCGCGTATGGCGCTGCGGCGGGGGGCCGTGGTGTCATGACCGCCTTGCATGAGGTCATCGTTATGACCGCCTTGCGTGAGGTCATCGCCCGTCACGAGCTGGGTGCGCGCAAGTCCTTGGGGCAGCACTTTCTACTGGATCTTAACTTGACCGCGCGGATTGCGCGCGCGGCGGGTGATTTGGCCGGGGTAGCGGTGATCGAGATCGGGCCGGGGCCGGGAGGGCTGACACGGGCTTTGCTTGATACCACGGCGCGGCAGGTGGTCGCCGTCGAGTGTGATCAACGCTGTGTCGGCGCATTGCGGGAATTGGAGCAGGGCGCCCTTGGCCGGCTACGCATTGTTGAGGGCGACGCCTTGGCGCTAGATGTTACGACGCTGGTCGCAGCTCCGCGCGTCATTGTTGCCAATCTGCCCTATAATATTGCTACGCCGTTGTTGATCGGCTGGTTGCGACGGATAGAGGCGTTCGAAAGCTTGACCTTGATGTTCCAGAGGGAGGTCGCCGAGCGGCTGGTGGCGGCTCCCGGCTGTAAAGCATACGGCCGCCTGTCCGTAGTCTGTCGTTGGCGTGCTGATGTTCGAGCGCTGTTTAACCTGCCGCCCCGCGTCTTCACGCCGCCGCCCCGCGTCGATTCGACCGTGGTTCGGCTGACTCCTCGCGCCAACCCCGAGCCTGCGCTTTGGCCGACATTCGAGAGGGTCACTGCCGCCGCCTTTGGTCAGCGCCGGAAGATGCTGCGGGCTAGTCTGCGTTCGCTTGGTTGCGCCGGGGCGTTGCTTGAAGCAACCGGCATCGAGCCGACCGCTCGGGCCGAGGAGATCGACGTGGCCGGTTTCGCCGCTTTGGCTCGTGCCTTGGCCATGATCGAGAGCGTAACTGATCGTTAATGGCTGTGGGTCATCTTTGATTGTCAAGCGCCGGTGGGATGTAACTTAACTTAACTTAACTTAACTTAATAATAATGGCGACACGAAGGGGACGGCGGTATGGCCCGGTATCTGGTTACAGGCGGATGCGGATTTATTGGTTCGCACTTGGTTGAGCGCCTGCTCGACGAGGGGCACGAGGTCACGGTGCTTGACGACCTGTCGACCGGCAAGGCGGGCAATATCCCCGACTCGGTAGCGCTGATCTATGGCGATGTGGCCGACCCGATGGTGGTGGCCGAGGCGATGGACGGTCAGGACGGCTGTTTTCATCTGGCGGCGATCGCGTCGGTCGAGCGTTCGCGTGAAGAGTGGGCGTGGACGCAACGGGTCAATGTCGGAGGCACCGTCAATGTTTTCGATGCGGCGCGGCGCCGGGGCGACGGAGAGCCGACGCCGGTGGTTTGGGCCTCATCGGCAGCGGTGTATGGTGACAATGCCGCAGTGCCCCTGGCTGAGACCGCAACGCCCAGGCCGCTGACCGCCTATTGCGTCGACAAACTCGCTTGTGAGCAGTACGCCCGTATCGCCGATCGGGTGCATGGCGTGCCGGTTGCCGGCTTTCGCTTTTTTAACGTCTATGGACCACGCCAGAACCCGTCCTCGCCCTATTCCGGGGTGATTTCGGAGTTCGCCGGTCGGATCGCTAATGGCGAGGCGGTCACTATCTTTGGCGATGGCGAGCTGGTGCGCGACTATGTCTATGTTGGCGACGTGATCCAGTATTTGATGGCGGCGATGGCCCAGCCGATGCCGGGGGCACAGTTGTTCAATATCTGCACCGGTCAGTCGACGACAGTCAATCAGCTCGCCGCCATGTTGGGCGAGTTGCTGGGGCGTCCCGTGGTGATTGAAAAGGCACCGCCGCCGCCCGAAGGCGACATTCGGGTTTCACTCGGTGATCCGCGCCAGTTGATGGCCGAGTTCGGCTTCGCCTGTGATATCAGCTTGCGTGACGGTTTGCGCCGTACCCTGAAATGGCTGAACGCCGTTCAGGTTTAGTTAACTGGGGGCTTGGCATTCAGCTCCAACGGTTCGCCACGAGCAACGCGACGTTGCCGAGCGGGCCGCCAAGGAAGCATAGCTCGGCCAGTCGCCCAGTATAGGCGGCTTCTGAGTTGTAAGCGCTTGAATCGTTAGCACCTGAGTCGGGAAATTTCGTGGCCCGCGACCGTAGTTCACCCTCGAGCATGTCCCATTTCCCGAATTCACGGTTCCTGACCGGGCTATAGTGCGGCTGATTGAACCTAGTATGGCCAGTCATGTTCTGTTCCTCACGCAACGTTGTCTGCTGTCAACACATGCCATTTGTTACGGCGCAGACGGGGGGACGTCAGTGATCGTCGTCACAAGGAGATAATTTCCAGGCTCAGCTGCGGCCCACAGCGGCGACCATGGTGCCAGACGAATGATGGCGCAGTGAGGTAATCAGAATCATGCCGTCGGGCGATGCACCCTGCAGGCATAGTCCAGCCATCGGAGCGGTCAGGGCGGCCGAGGCGATCCACAGGCGGCGTCCGCCGACTTTGCCTAGTAGGCGCGCGCGACCTATATCAGCCTGTTCGCCAGCGAGGCTGCTGTCGGTGAGTTGAACGAGCATGCCGTGTGTTCTCCCAACCAATGTTTTGCCAACCAAGGTATTGACGAGTATATCTTTGGAATCAACAGGTTCAAGTGAAATTATGAGACGGCGACTCATGTGCGCCGCGTCTTCCTAGGAAAATCAGCGGCTTGGCCGCGATCCTGATTTGGTCGGGGGCGTGTCTGGGAGTAATTTTGCGGGAATTGTGCTCCGGCGGCCATATCAGATGGGAGCTGGAATCGAAAAAAGGTCGCTGCGACACAGTTTGTTACGCCGCATTCCGCAGACTCGAGTTTAGACCGGCCCCGAGTTTAGACCGGCCCCGAGTTTAGGCCGGCCCCGAGTTTAGACCGGCCCCGAGTTTAGACCGGCCCCGAGTTTAG
>JBAXKX010000275.1:0-3974 GCA_037135115.1 Rhodospirillaceae bacterium | reverse complement strand
AAATCAAAATAAAGGTATAGATGCTCCGTTGATATTGGATGTTTTCCCTGCAAAACATGGGCGTGGTTATTTACCCATATTTTTCCCCACGCATATTGGGTAATGGCAAGGCCATTTTGACGAACAACAGAACCATCTTCCCCCACGAGCAAGTATATCCCGTCAAATAAGAAGTCATCAATACAATCCATTATAGATGCCGCACCATAATATGGGTATGGACCTTTGCGCTTTGCGCGCTCAGCGCCAGACACAGGAACACGCTTTGCGTCAAAGTTTAGAACATGCTCCCCCAGTGTGGCTATTTTCCACCCAACCGGCTTATCCTCATCGTCCAGAGCGTTCGGGAACAATGACCAGAGTTCGGGGGCGAGGTAAGGCGGGCGGCCTTCAGCCTTGGCACGGACGGGGCCAAAGTCCACGAACCAATCCTTGAAGATCGCCCGCGCCATCGCCTCCAGCGTTTCGTTCATCCGCCGGTTCAGGTCAATCTTGTCGTCAAGGGCGCCGAGAAGAGAGGCTATTGCCGTCTGCTCTTTTGGCTTCGGGAAACGGGCAGGAACAGGATGAACAAAGTTTCTATTGAGTGATGGTTGAGCGCTCCCTGAGTTGAGCGCAACAAAGTCGACCGTTTTTAGAAAGTAGTATGCAAATCTTGGGTTGTTCCCATGAAAATCCTTGACATACAGGCAGGTGTTGAGAGGCCAGTAATCTTCATCCACATATGTAAGAGCACCGATAGATGCCCCGCTTCGCCCAACGCAAACACCAGGGCCTTTGCAAGCAGGTACATGATGGCGACCAGTAATGCCAAAGGATCCAACAATGGGAATATGCCCTTGTATTCGTTCAGCATCCGGCAGATCAATGTCTCGCTGAAGAGTGACAAGATCGCCAACCGTGGCGCTTATCCAGTCAATTGGGGGAAGAGTTTTGACGAAGTTTCGCGTCTCTATCGCTCCAGAATTCTTACCCCTGGTCCCTGCCAACGGCACCTTGTCCCGCTCAATAATCGTCCTAAAGCTCTCACTGACACCGAACAGGTCCACCACATCCACCCGATAGGGCAAATCGGAGTCGGAAAACTCGTCAGCCAATTCGGCACTGACGGCTAAGGGCAATGGCTTGTCGGTGACGATGGCAAGGTCCAAATCGGAATAGGGTTTGGCCGTCCACTTAGCACGAGAGCCAAAGGCCCAAACCTCGTATTGCGGGACATGCTTGCTCAGAATGTCGCGCACGACTTCCCAGTGATCTGGGCGAATATCAATCAAAGGTATTTCAGCCATTGCGCGCCTTCAGGCGATCTAGAAGAGATCGCGCGTCACTAATAAATACCAATGTATCCTTGTAGACCTGCTGGGCTTTTTCATGGTCGTAGGTGTGAGCAGTTATATTCCGCATTTTTCGATACCTGAACCAAGCATCCACATCAGCAATCATGCCCTTTTCTGCAGCAATTCTTAGAACATCCCGGAAGCTTGTTTCATCAACCTCAGTCGGGCTGGATGACTCTAATTCTATCTGCCTCTTAACCATTTTGATGCTAATTTCATAAACGAACTCAAAATTCTGGATCACTCCTGCTAGCAGCGTATTTCTTACCTTGGCAGATTGTTGGTTAAACCAAGCATCATTGCTAACGACATCAAGACTGTCTTCTAACGAGGTGACAGCTTTCACCAGCGCGCTCATATCCAGTGCCGGCTCGATCATTTGAGTTCCTCAGGCAAGTGCGCAAGATTCCGAAGACTAGCACGAATTACCCCCTCCAGTCGCGCGCTTTCGGCAAACTGCCCCTCCAGTTTCGCTTTCAACGCCGCGAACCGTTCCGCAAACGGCACTCCGTCCTCCTCGACCTCCGCCGCGCCAACATACCTCCCAGGTGTCAGCACATGAGCATGGCCCCGCACCTCTTCCACCTTCGCCGCCTTACAAAAACCTGGCACATCGACATAGTCGGCCAGCCCAGGCTCTCCCCGCCACGAATGGTAGGTATCGGCAATCCGGGAAATATCTTCGTCCGTCAGTTCGCGTCGCACCCTGTCCACCAGAAACCCCAGTTTCCGGGCATCGATAAACAGCACCTCGCCGCGACGATCACGCCAGCCCTTGCCGGGGTTCTTGGTACGGGTCAGGAACCACAGGCAGGCCGGTATCTGGGTCGAATAGAACAACTGCCCCGGCAGCGCGACCATACAATCCACCACATCCGCTTCAACCATCGCCCGGCGGATATCACCCTCGCCGGACTGGCTGGACGACATCGAGCCATTCGCCAGCACCACGCCCGCCGTGCCGTTGGGAGCAAGGTGGTGGATGATGTGTTGGAGCCAGCCAAAGTTGGCATTGCCTGCTGGTGGAATGCCATAGACCCAGCGCACATCCTCCCGCAGCCGTTCACCGCCCCAGTCCGAGATGTTGAACGGTGGATTTGCCAGGATGAAATCGGCGCGCAGGTCCTTGAGTTCGTCCTTGTGGAAACTGCCCTCGTTGTTCCAGCGGATGTCCGCGTCAATGCCACGGACGGCAAGGTTCATTTTCGCCAGCCGCCACGTCGTGTAGTTGCTCTCCTGCCCATAGATCGCGATGTCACCAATCCGCCCGCCGTGGGCCAGCGCGAACTTCTCTGACTGCACGAACATGCCGCCAGAGCCGCAGCAGGGGTCATAGACGCGGCCCTTGTAGGGTTCGATCATCTCGACCAGCACGCGAACCACGGACTGCGGGGTGAAGAACTCGCCTCCACGCTTGCCCTCGGCGCCAGCGAAACCGGACAGGAAATACTCATAGACCCGGCCCAACAGGTCCTTGGCCTTGTCGGCTTCCTCACCCAGTGCAATGCCCGAGATCAGGTCGATCAGTTCACCCAGCATCACCTTATCGAGCGCCGGTCGGGCATACTCCTTGGGCAGCACACCCTTGAGCGAAGCGTTCGCCGCCTCGATCGCGAGCATGGCATCGTCAATCAGTTTGCCGATGGTCGGCTGCTTGGCGTTGTCCTGTAGGTGGGACCACCGCGCATCTTTCGGAACCCAGAAGATGTTTTCCGCCGCGTATTCGTCTTGGTCTTCGGCATCCGCATATTCGTCTGCCAGCAAGGCCCGATAACGAGCCTCGAAGGCATCCGAGATGTATTTCAGGAAGATCAGGCCAAGGACGACATGCTTGTATTCTGACGGTTCCAGGTTCTTCCTGAGTTTGTCAGCCGACAAAAACATATCAGCCTCGAACCCCAGGTTCGCGCTGTTCCCGTTCTTGCCGTTGCCAGCCTTCTGTTCCCTTGCCACGTCAACGTTCTTTCTCGGGCGACCACGTGGCGCCGCTTGGGGTTCAGTTTGTTGTTCTGGTTCGGCTGCAATGGGCTGATCATCAACGCCACCATCGTCATCAGCGGCAACCGCGACATCAGCGAAGGACCACAGGTCGGGTTGCTGCCCGAGACAGGAGCCTGTTCGGGCCGTGGCCCTGGTTCCGGATGGCGCGTTGGCGGTGATCAGATAAACGGCACCACCACGGCCACGCCCCTTACCTAATACGCCGCAGTCAATCAGCGCATCGCGTGCGGTCCAATAATCCTCTTCGCTGATCGTTGGCAAAATCGCGCGAAGTGTATCCAGCAACTTGCCGTTGCCGATGGTCGAGCCATCGGACGGCACGGTCTGAAGAATGAGTTGCTGGATGTTATCAGACATGGGCCTTCCAACTCTGGCTACGCTGGTCGCCAGATTATCAGAGCGGGGCCTGACAGACACCTCCCATCGTCGGTGGCGCGTGAACTTTAGCCTACCTGCGCTGAGAAGCCAGCCCCGGCGGACACGGCGCCGCGCTCCGTCCAGAAACCTCATAAAGGATACATTAAGTGAGGTTTCGAGCCAACCCCTTGCAAACGCAGGGGTTCAACCTTTGTTTGACCTTCCCCCAACCTGGAAACATAATCTTTGGCATGAGCAACCAGCATATAATGAGGTTTG
>JBAXKX010000274.1:0-3986 GCA_037135115.1 Rhodospirillaceae bacterium | reverse complement strand
GGCGTTGTTTGGCTTTCTTCTCGGCTTGCTCCTTCGCCTCCTTCAGCCGGTAGGACTCCGCGTCAATGGCGATAACCTCGGCGTGGTGGATGAGCCGATCGACAAGAGAGGCCACACATGCTGCGCTGGGAAAGACCTGCTGCCATTCACTGAAGTTCCGGTTCGTCGTGACGACCGTGCTTTTATTCTCGTAGCGCCGGCTGATGATTTCAAAAAGCAAGTCAGCGTGGCGATCTGAGTATGACAAGTATCCGACCTCGTCTATGACTAAGAGTTGGAACCTAGCATAATGGATCAGGCGGCGACGCAGAACAGAGGCGCTATCGGTCCCTGTAAGGTCGGTAAGCATTTGGCCTGCGCTCGTAAATAGGACTGTGTGCCCTTGGACAAGCGCTTGGTATGCGATATTTTGTGCGATAGTTGACTTGCCAACGCCGTTATTGCCGATTATTACAGCATTGGAGGCGTCCTTAACGAACTCGAGGGTCATCAGCTGCTCGATCGCGGCACGGTCACATTCTTTTGGCCAGTTCCAGTCGAAGTCGCAGAGCTGCTTGAATCGCCCGATATGAGCGTTTCGCAGGCGGCGTTCGTGACTTCGGCGGGCCCTTTCTCGTTCCTCCCAGACGATGATTGTCTCGGCCCAACCGGCCGCGACTGCTTCGTCCCAGTTACTAAGGAGGCCATGCAGGCCCAGGCTTACAGCACGCGCGCGCAACGCCTTGAGGTCATGAGTTGCCATCGTTCCGCTCCTTTAGCCGATCGTAAAGATCGAGACGGGGCGGGCGAACGGTGACGTCCCGATCCTTGGCGGCTTTTGACAGGTTGCTGTGCATGGCGGGGGGCCGCCGCCTCTTGTCCCGCCGGCGTTCCAGGGCGATGCGCACGGCGTTGGCTTGTGGGACGTTCTGCTTCAGGGCCTCGGTGATCGCGGCTTGCAGTTCGGCGGCACCAAACTGGTCAAGGAGATCGGCCAAATCGGCAGTGATGCGTCCGAGCGGAATGCCTTGTGCTGCAGCAGCTTCCAGCAGCTCCTTTCCTGCAGGAACCGATTGGGTAATCCGATCCGTATTCCGGTGGCGGCGGGCAGCCCCCTTCTGTTCGACCAGGGCCTTTATGTGTGCCGCAGGCCGGTGAATTCGCCACCGCAGGCCGGCCTAAAGCGCCACCCCTGGCCGGGGTAACGCGCCACCCTAAACCGGAGGCCGACAGGCCGGAGGGAGGCGAACCGCTGCTAACAAGAAAACGATAGCTTGCCTTGTATCATCTGATCAAGTACATTCTGAATCCTAATCAACAAGGCTGCTGATGTGGTTGTCCCAAGAACTCTGTGAATAACGGGGATAACTTTGCTAAGTCATTTATTTCATTTGTCTTTGTCGCGCTCGGTTGTGTGGATAACTTCGGGTTTTGCGATCCTGGGACGGATCGACTCCCCGCGCAGTTCGATGCGGTAGGCATTGTGGACCAAGCGATCAAGGATAGCGTCAGCGTAGGTCGGATCGCCGATCATGTCGTGCCAGCCCACGACCGGAACTTGTGTAGCGATTATGGTTGAGGCGCGGCCATATCGGTCGTCTATGACCTCCATCAAGTCGCGGCGCTGTTCGCCGGTGAGCTTGAACATGGCCCAGTCGTCGAGAATCAACAGTTTAACGCGGGCGATGGCGGTTAGAGCGCGGGCTTGGCGCCCGGCAAGACGGGCGACTGCCAGCTCATCAAGCAGCCGCGATAGTCGCTTGTAGAGCACCGTCTCGCCGTCGCGGGCGGCTTGATTACCGAGAGCGCAGGCGATCCAGCTTTTTCCGGCACCGGCCGATCCGGTGATGATGCAATTGAGGTGCTGGCGAATCCAGGTGCCAGTCGCGAGTGTCTGGACGGTGACGCGGTCGAGACCACGTGGTGATCGCAGGTCGATATTTTCGATGCAGGCATTCTGACGCATGCCGGCTCGGGTAAGGCGCTGCTGGAGGGCTTTGTCCACCACAGCGGCATGCTGGGCATCGACGAGAAGCGCAAAGCGCTCCTCGAACGACAGGGTCGCCATGTTGGGGTCGGCAAGTTGGGCCTTGAAGCGTTCGGCCATGACCTTCAGGGCCATGACAAGCAGCTTTTCGATGGTTTGGTTGATCATTTTGGCTCCTCAGTGGCGGTAATAGCCGGCTCCACGCACATTGGCGTGGTTGCCGGGCCCGGCGTTGCTGGCGGGATCGGGAATGGTGCGGGGTAACTTGAGCAGCTGCTCGACATAACCGGAGGAATGGACGCCGGCGGCGAGCGCGCAGCTACATGCCGATTCCAGACGCTCTTTCGGGTGCTTGGTCGCCAATCGTAGAATGCCAAGGCACGATCGGACGCCTTGCTCGGGATGATCGTGGCAGGACAGCATTCGATCGACGTAGGCCGCCGTGGCGATGCCGATCTTTGTGGCCTCGGCTCGTATCCAGTCCGGTGTTCTTTTGGCAATCGCCATATGTGCCGGCGGCATGTGCTCTTTGCAGGTCGCCCAGTAATTTCGAATTGATGAGCGAGGATGGCACGCAACTCTTTCATGACGATAGAAGATTTCCACCAGTCGTGGCGTCAGGAAAGCATCAACTTTCTTTCCAACAAGCACATATGGAACGGAGTAATAGTTGTAGTCCAGGGCAATGTGGTAATCGACATTGACCTTTTTTTCAATTTTCCATTCACCAATCGTGTATGGTTCCTTGGGCAGAGAGCGCAGAACGGGACGCTCTATTGCATCGAACAATGAGCGACGACTACCCTCGCGAGGAGGCGACAACAGTTTGTCATTCAAGAAAATTACCTGAGCCTGGACGGCCAGCTTCAGTTCGTGTAAAGAGAAGAACTGACTATTTCGCAGACATGCCAGAATCCAGCGGTAGGCTTGAAGGACACCATTCTCAACTGATGGCTTGTCTTTTGGCTTTTTGGCGCGCGCAGGAACAACTGCGGTACCGTAGTACTTGATTAATGCGGCATAGCTTGGATTTAGAAGTGGGTCGTAGTAAGAAGCATGGGTGACACCAGTCTTTAAATTGTCGGGAACAACCTTGGCTGGCACACCACCCAGAAACTCAAACAGGCGAATGTGGGAGCCTAACCAGTCATCCTGCTTTTGCGTCAGGGTTGGCTCAGCAAAGATCAAGCCGGTAGCCGGCATGCAGGCCACAAACAATTGTGCCTGCCGAATGGTGCCATCAATCGTGACCGGAATGGTTTCTCCCGCATAATCCACCTGCACGGTCTCGCCGGCCCGATGGGTCTGATGCATCGAAAGGCACGGACGAGCCTGGTTGCGCCATTCAGCGTAATGGTGCTTGAACTGCGTCAGGCCAAATCCGTTCGGATGCAAGGCCCGGTATTCCATCCACACAAGCTTGAGAGTGAGATACTTATTGCGCCGCAAATCCTGGTCGATCGCAGCCCAGTCCGGCGCAGACTTATCCTTGGGCAATGGCTGCGCCGGAAATAAAGCGGCTGCCAACGCATCATCTGTCAGGCCCTCAGCCATGACAGCGTCAATACCGGCCGCTTCCGCTCGCTTGAGGTACTTGCGCGCTGACGACCGCGCCACCCGGGCACCGGCCGCGATTGCTGTGACGTTATCGCCCAGAGCTGCACGTAAACGTAGAACTTCCTTGATCCGTCGCATGGCTGACCTCGGTCTCGGCATCGTCGTTCTCCTTGCAAAAGGAGCGACAATACTTCCGGTGACTTCCGTGTCAGCAGTGGTTCAGCCCTTAGTGAAAGGTGGCGAATTCACCGGCCAGGGGTGGCGCGCTCAACCGGCCAGAGGTGGCGCGTTGGGCCGGCCAGGGGTGGCGCTTTGGACCGGCCTGCGCAGGCTTATCTTCGTCTGCGGACAATGCCGGGTGAACAAGCACAGGTTGACTGGGGTCACTTCGGACATCTTGTTATTGGCAAGGCGCGCCGACCTTTAATGGCGTTCGTGATAGTTCTCAGTTACTCTCGAAGGA
>JBAXKX010000273.1:0-3992 GCA_037135115.1 Rhodospirillaceae bacterium | reverse complement strand
GGTAAGCGTTCAACCGGCACGTGCTGCCGTCACCCACGAGTCGTAGCGAGGAGCCCTATTACCTAACGGCCGACTGGATTGTATCAGCCCATCGGCCGCACGGTATGCCTTTAGTTTTTAGGCTCTTCGTGTTTTTTGGTGGTTAATTCCTAGGGGTTTTGGCCTAGAAATCATTGTTCGTCAGCTTGTTAGGGGTTTTGTCGGGACGGATAACGTGGTATGTTTTTCGGCATGAGAGAGCACCCAGCAAAAGCCCCAATCAAAAGTCTGCGCGACGCCTACAAGGTTCCGGGGTTTCACGTCCGCGCGAAGGTCGACAGCTCTGAGAACGAACCTCCTGCGTTCGCCCTCACGCTTGATCGACGCTCAAAAAAACAGTGTGCAGCGAATGCAGAAAAACGTGCCGCCGCGTTTATGACAATCGCTGGCGACGGTCGCGCGATTTGGCGTGCGGTGACCGAGAAGTCTATCTCAATTTTCAGATGCGCCGCGTAAAGTGCACAAGCTGCGGCGTGAAGAACGAGAAGCTCGCCTTTTTATCGGAAAACACGAAATACACCCTGCGGTTTGCGATGCAAATCGGCGAGTTGTCCCGCGCGATGACGATCAAAGACGTTGCGCGGTTGATGCGACTTGATTGGCACGCCGTCAAAGACCTTGACAAAATCTATATGCGCGAGCAACTGCGCGTGGCCGGACCGCCGAAACCAAGCACCATCGGCGTGGATGAAATCTCGATAAAAAAGGGCCATTCGTACCGGATCGTCGTCAGCGATCTTGATGCGCGCCGCGCGATCTGGTTCGGCGGCGAAGGACGCACGGAAGCCGATATGGATTTGTTTTTTGCCTTTCTTGGTATGGAAAACAGCCAGGAAATCAAGCTCGCCGTCATGGATATGTGGAAGGCCTTTCGCAACTCGACGCAACGAAATGCGCCGCAAGCGACGATCATGTTTGACAAGTTCCACATCGTGAAGCATCTGTCCGACGCGCTCGACGAGGTTCGTCGATCGGAGTATAAACGCGTCACGGACGAGGATCGGAGCTTCATCAAAGGCCAACGGTACGTCCTGTTATCACGCCGAGAAAACCTGACAGACGACCGGCGCAAAAATCTCGAACGTTTGCTTCAAGCTAACATGCGCTTGAACATCGCCTATATTTTGCGTGAGCAGTTCGAGCAGCTTTGGGATTACGCCAGCCCCGCTGACTCCCGCGCTTTTTTTGACGCCTGGCGCGAGCAACTATGCGGACAAGACCTCAAACCTTACGAAAAGTTTGCGCGCATGGTTGATAAACACTGGGACGGCATCGCCGTTTACAGCCAACCAACTCACAAAATCCCTTTGGGCTTCGTCGAGGGCTTCAACAACAAAATCCGTGTCCTCCAACGCCGCGCGTTCGGCCTTCACGACGAGGAGTATCTCAAACTCAAAATCCTCACATCAGGCTTGCCGCCGCTGTGAAAACCCCTAGGAATTAACCACCAAAAAACACGAAGAGCCAGTTTTTATTGCTATTGAGGGTAAATCTTGGATGAAGCGAGTTTTTATTTGCGCACTTGTGGTCGTTGGGTGTTTCACACTCCAATTGTTGTCACCGGCCAAAGCAGCTAGCGCTTCAATCCGTTCCGTGACGGTGGTCGGAACGGAATTTCGTGTTGTCCTTGAAGACGGTCGCTTGTTGAAACAGGAAGAACTGGTTGGCGCTGTGCTGTTAATCGGTGATGGCACAGGTGATCATCTTGCTGTACGCGTTGATCGCGTTTTGAAGGACCCAATGGATCGAGACGGCGAGGTTACGCTTTACGAACTCTCACAGCATGACCAAACTGGTGCTTGGGCCAATATGTGTCAGCCTGACCCCGATGGTAACCGTTACGCTTTTCCTATCGCGGGCATCTGGACAAAAAATGACCACCATCATGATGACCCAATGGACAATTCGGTATCACCTGCTCGTCCGGCGCCTATGGCAAATGCGTCCGCTTCGGTTATAAACCATGGCTAACACTAGCTGATGGTCGGTCATTGGCACCGTATTATCAGGCCTGCATCCATATGGTTAGAGCCGATTATTGCGGCACGGGAATACCCCACACCCGCAACGGCACATTAATCGATATGTTCGACCACATCGGTATTCAGAAGAAAGAAGGCATAGAGGGCATGGTCCTAGAGGCGGTTTGGGGACCGGAAGGCGCCGTTTGTGTCCACCATACTCGTTGGTCCGATCTGACTACACTTGACCAATTGGTTGCAAACTGCCCCAGGCTAATACCGGATAGTATTGGTGAGAAATGCTCCGAGGATGTCCCTGGCCTGCTATACAATCAATCTCTCGGCGAGCGTTAGCTGAAGGTACAATGAACACACGTGATGTTTCTCAATTATCCGGAGCCTTCTGGACCTAACATCGACTTGAATGGCTCCAATAATTGTGTGATACATAGTTATTAAGTCGATGCAATCCGACCGGAGATATCAGGGTCGTGCGGCTGAGCGGAACAGGAAAGTATCATAAGGAGTTTTTCGGCTCGATGCAGCGATAGATCGTCGCTGGATGAACGTTGAAGGTCCTTGCGACGGCACTGACGGATTTGCCCTCGTGGAGGAGCCGGCGAGCTAGCTCCTGTTGTTCCGGTCGCATTTTCTTTGGTCGGCCGAAGGTCACGCCGCGCGCCATGGCGGCCTGCCTACCATCTTGAGTTCTGGTCAAGATCAGGCTGCGTTCGAACTCAGCAATCCCGCCGAAAATGGTCATGACCATTTTGCCGGCAGGTGAGGTCGTGTCGGCCCATGGCTCATCAAGCGATTGTAATCCTGCTTCTTTTTTGGTGATTTGTTCCGCGATACGCAGGAGCTCGGCCGTTGATCGCGCCAGTCGATCAAGACGAGCTATGACCAGGATGTCGTCCTTGCGCAGCTGACCAAGCAGCTTCTCCAGTTCCGGCCGAGTACGAGCCGCGCCCGAGACCTTTTCTTCGAACAATATCTCGCATCCTGCCACCGAGAGCCGCCGGCATTGGATGTCGAGTTTCTGGTCCTCGGTGGAGACGCGCGCGTAGCCGAGCTTCATGCGCCGGCTCCGTTACCTATGCGAAACATATTGCAAAATAGTTCTATTTCGCTCATGATTTTTGCGACGTTCAAAGCCTTGTTCCGCCGTGTCCGCTGTTGCCCTCGCAAATGTCCTAAGTTTCGCACGAAATGCCAACACGCCACCTGACCAAAACCCAGCGGCAAAACTTTGGCCGCTTTGACGGCGATCCGTCGCCTGAGCAACTCGCCCGGTATTTTCATCTGGATGAGATTGATCGGGGGATCATCAAGGGCTTGCGCGGCAACCATAATCGTCTTGGCTTTGCGCTGATGCTTGGCGGCGCCCGCTTTCTTGGCATGTTCCCTGATGCCCGCGACGCAATCCCAGCTTGCGTGCTTGCGTCGTTGAGCGAGCAACTTGATCTGGGGCAGGCGGTCCCCTTGGCCAGCTATTTCAAGGGCCGCCGACGTATTGGGCACCTGGCGCTGATCCGGGCTCATTTCGGCTTCGGCTCAATTCATTTTAGGCTGACATCACCATTCATGGTAGAATCTATCGCGTTATGATGGAGCATGTCATGGAACACGGCACCTTTCGGACTTGGCTTTCACAGGTCGACGATCTGACCGTCGCTCAGCGTCTGGAGCTTGAAGAGGTTCTGGCGGGACGGCCACCGCGCGCGGCTGTAGCGGCGGTCATTGAGGCCGACTTGGACGCCCATCGGGGCTGCCCGCACTGCGGTCACGACAAGGTAGTCTGCTGTGGCAAGGACGATGGACTGCAACGGTTCCGGTGCAAGGAATGCGGCAAGAGTTTCAATGCGCTGACCGGTACGCCATTGGCAAGGCTCCGAAAGAAAGAGTGCTGGCTCAACTTCGGCCAGTCGTTGAGTGAGGGCGAGACGGTGGTCACCTCGGCCGAGCGCTGTGGCGTGGCGGTGAGCACCGCGT
>JBAXKX010000272.1:0-3993 GCA_037135115.1 Rhodospirillaceae bacterium | reverse complement strand
CTCTGATCAGTTCCTTGACATCGCCGGTGCTCATGATCAGCAGCCAGTCGATGCAATTGCGAAGCTGACGAACATTTCCCGGCCAGTGGTAAGCCTGGAGGGCGGCCAGGGCGTCCTCGCCAAATTCACGCACTGACAAGCCCGAAGCCTGAGCCGAGCGCTCCATGAAATGACGGGCGAGCACGGGTATGTCCTCTCGCCTTTCGGCCAGCGATGGCACCAAAAGCGGAACGACATTGAGGCGGTAAAACAAATCCTGACGGAAGCGGCCGGTTTCGATTTCTGTAGCCAGATCGCGGTTAGTCGTGGCGAAAACACGAACGTCGATTTCGACCTTGTTGCCGCCGCCTTGGCGGACAAAGGTGTGTTCCTGAAGTACGCGCACGATCTTGCCCTGGGTTTCCAGTGGCATATCTGCGACCTCGTCGAGCAGCAGCGTGCCGCCATGGGCCTGTTCCAGAACCCCGATTTTGCGCCGTCCGCTCTCGCCGACATGATCGCTGCCAAACAGTTCAATATCCAGACGGTCTGGCCGAAGATTAGCGCAGTTGAGAGTTACGAACGGCCCCTCGGCCCGTCGCGAACGCTTGTGAGCCAGTCGCGCCACCACTTCCTTGCCGCTGCCGGCGGGGCCAGTGATCATAACGCGGCTGCCGGTGGGGGCAACTTTGTCAATCGCCTGCTTGACGCCGTTAAGTGCCGCCGATTTCCCGACCAGTTCGAAATCGCCACCGACCCGCAGCCGCAATTCTGTGTTCTCTCGCCGCAGTTTTGTCGCCTCGATGGCGCGCTCGACCAGTAACAACAGGCGATCTGACTTGAACGGTTTTTCGATGAAATCATAGGCCCCGAGCTTGATCGCGGCAACTGCGGTTTCGATGGTGCCGTGGCCGCTGATCATAACGATAGGCAAATCGGGATGGTCCTTGCGCAGTTCCGGCAGTAGTTCAAGCCCGTCGAGCCGGCTGCCCTGAAGCCAGATGTCCAGGACGACCAAGCTTGGTCGGCGGGCCTTGAGCTGGGCCAACGCCTGATCGGAGTTGCCGGCCTCCCGTGTTTTCATGCCTTCGTCATTAAGAATACCCGCAATAAGCATACGGATATCGGCCTCGTCATCGACGATCAGAATGTCATGCGCCATGGGCCATCTGCTTTTGCTGCTGCGGAATAGTCTGAGCCTGCGAGTCGTCAGGCGTCAACTGGATTTCCTGAATACACGGAATGATCATGCTAACCCGGGCGCCACCCTCCGCCCGGTTTTCCAAAAGCAGGTCGCCGCCATGGTCTTCCATGATCTTGCGAACGATGGCGAGACCTAGGCCGGTTCCCTTTACCCTAGTCGTGACATAGGGCTCCATCAGGCGGTCCGGCTCGACGTCGGCGGGTAGGCCTTTGCCGTTGTCCTCAACGATGATGCCAACCCGATCACCATTGCCGCTAAGTCTAATGGTAATGTCGCCGGCAGGCAGGGTTGGACTGTCTCCCGCCGCTTGCCCGTTGATTGTAAGCCCATCGATCACCAAGCTGTCGAGTGCCCGGCCGTCGATCGCCTCAACCGCGTTTTGCAACAGATTAGTCAGCGCCTGGGAAATCTGGCGGCTGTCGCACGGGATTAGGCGTTTTTTCGGCGGCAATTGGCAATCGAAGTGGATGCCAGGGTGGGCGCTTGACTGTAGGAATACCGCCTGTCGGCAGATATCATTGATGTTGGACGGCTTCATCACCGGCGAAGGCATCCGCGCAAAGGCGGAAAATTCATCAACCATGCGGCCGATGTCGCCGACTTGGCGGACGATAGTTTCGACGCAGATTTGGAAGGTTTCTTTGTCGCTGGTGATTTCCTTGAGATATTTGCGCTTGAGCCGTTCTGCCGCGAGCTGGATCGGTGTCAGTGGGTTCTTTATTTCGTGGGCGATGCGGCGGGCCACGTCAGCCCATGCCGCCTTGCGTTGGGCCGAGAGCAACTCGGTAATATCGTCGAAGGTCACCACGTAGCCGCGAGTTTCTCCGTCGGCGATTTCGGCGGCAATGCGTACTAGCAGCGTGCGCAACGGCAGCCCCGGCCGTCGCAGCTGGACCTGCGCCTCGACCAGACGGCCGGGTCGCCTTATAATGGTGTCCATCAGACCAGTCATTTCTGGGGTCGCTTGGGTCAACGGGCAGCCCACCAGTCCGTCGGGATCGGTGACACCAAGCAGGCCGATGGCCGGCTGGTTGAGCAGTGTGACCACGCCATCCTGATCAAGCCCAATCACCCCGGCCGAAACCCCGGCCAGCACCGCTTCGGTAAACCGGCGGCGCAGATCGAGTTGCTGGTTGGCCTCGACCAGTTCGGCTTGCTGGCTTTCAATTTGGCTGGTCATCCGGTTGAACGCGCGCGAGAGAGTGCCGAGTTCGTCGTCGTCGGTCGGCTCAATGACTCGGACCGAGAGATCGCCAGCCCGAACACGTTCGGCGGCACCGATCAACGCCGAGATTGGGGTTATTAGCCTGGTTGCAAAGTTAAGGCCCATCCAAACAGCAGCAAGCAATAGAAGTAGTGCCACAACTACGAATATTAAAGTAAAGGTAATCTGTAGCTTAGATCGACTATTTTCCAGGTCGGTATATTGCTTCACAGCGTCTTGAGCTGCGGCAGTGTGAGCCAACACTCGCGATTCGACAACCCTGCCGACATAAAGGTAGGTGTCCACGAAGCGGTCAAGCCTGATCAGTGCGCGAACTCGGTCATCGGCCTCGTTGATCATCAGCACGACATCGCCCGCCCGCGCCTTTTCGAGCGACGCCTGGGGCACCGGCTCGAACTCCAGGGCGAATGTAAAGCCGGAGCGCGCCAACACTTGGCCGGTGGTGCCGTCGAAAACCAGCACCTCGGTCAGCGAGCGCAACGCCGCCTGAGTCGACACCACATGGGCGAACCGGCCCAAGCTCTCCATCAGGCGCGGTGCTTCCTGATTGAGGTCGTTGGCCATGGCCAGAGCGTCGGCCTTAATGTTTTGCTGGTGCTCATGAAGATAGGCTTGGGCTACTTCCAGCGACTCGTGAACTGCCGTCCGCACCCGGTCGCTGAACCATTCCTGGACCCCGACATAGAAGAAAACCGCAGAAAATATCGCCATCAGGATCGCCGGCGTTATCGCCAACACACTGAATCCGGCCACCAATTTGACGTGGAGCTTGGAGCCGGCGAGCCCTCTTCGTCGACCAATGCCGATTTGAACAATGCGGCGGGCGATCAGGGCACTTAGTAGCAGCAGCAGCGTCAGGTCCAGCGTCAGCAGCAAGGTAACGGTGCGCGGTGTGCTATGGACGAACGGTGTGCTTTCCGTAAGGGCGGCGTAGGTGGCAAATCCGGCGATCGTTGCGGCAACGCTGAGCCCTACGGCAAGCTTTTTCGCCAAGCCGACCCGATTGGCCCATCGCAAAATGAGATGCCAAAACAACGAGGTCTCGAATCTCCGGCCTAAAATCATCGGTGGCTCATGGCGTTCTGGCCGCAGCGGTCAAAGACAGGTCCCGAAACGGGATCACCGCTTCACCGGGTCGGGACGTTGAGGCATGGATTTGCCACCACATCCTGTTGCCAAGAGGATACACATTTGGTGCAAATCAGAAAAGGAAAAATCACACGGACGCTGTTTCACGCTGGGCACGGTTGTTCCGAATTTCCGAGCAAGAGACGAAGCCCGTTAATCAATCAATCGTAACCACCCGATCCGGATGTCGGTCAGGGTACTAGGTTCGGTCCGGGTACTAGTCCAGCTAAGATGAGCGGGGGTAACCGTATCGCCGGGCGACGGCGTTCGGAACAAGCGCTGTCGCGTGACTGAATAGTAGGCGTCATCACACAATTGTGAGCAGATCAATCCGGGAACACGTACCGGGTTACATCCGTTGGAAGTCCAGCCTCCTCGGCAACACCAAGCGATAAGCTTCAATATTTCAAGAAATCCGTAGCTTCGCCGTAGTCTGGTCAGCGCATGAATGATCACC
>JBAXKX010000271.1:0-4045 GCA_037135115.1 Rhodospirillaceae bacterium | reverse complement strand
GGCGATACCGCTGGCTTCGTCGACCTTGAGTGTGATTGCCCGTCCGCCCTCTTCCAGGACCGCAGCCAGGAAACCGCCATCCTTCTTAAGAATCAGTTTCCCTTCTATTATGGGTTCGCCCGCAACCAGTGGTTGGCGCGCCGCCGAGCCGGCCAGTTTATCGATGGCGTCGGGCCGGTCCTTGCGGGTTATGTAGTTAGAGTTGACGTTGTCTTCCGGCCAGGGTTGCCAGCGCATGGCACCTTTGGTCACCATGGCGGTGATGTCCAGCGACGAATCGGCGACCAGAACGTCGGTGGTTGGAAGCTGCTGGGGTTTCAAGTTGGCGGCCATTTCAGTCAATCGGGCACGCTGACCCGTGAGGTAGATTTTGACCATCCAGCCGGCCGAGGCAGCCAGCCCCAACGCTATAACTATCAGAACGACCCGGATCATCGCCTAGTCCCCCGTCCTTTTTGGACTTATGGGCCAATCACCCCGGCCACCGCCGGTCCCAGCATTATCAAGCCGCCGCTTCCCAGGGCAACGCCATAGGGCAGACCTTTGTCTGCCCGGTGCAACTGCGCGAGCCAAGCCCGCTCGGCCCAGGCTTGCGGCAAGGAGAATCGCCGGAACACAAGTATCGCCACCGCCAGCACGCCGCCCGCAATCGCCGCTACCAGCAGGTATTGTATCAAGGCTAAGCCATTTAGCCATAGGCTTACCGCAGCCATGAATTTTACGTCACCGCCGCCCCATTGCCCAAGCGAGAACATAACTACGCCAAAGGCAAATGCCCCCAGCCCGCCCAGCAGGTGGAAGCTAATCACACTCCAGCCCTGGCCACCGAGAAAAAGCGCCGCCAGCGCCATCACCACCAGCGTCACGGACAGTGTATCAGGTATTTCGAATGTCACCAAATCCCAAACCATGGCCACTACCATGGCTCCGGCGAAAGTTACTGTCAGTATCCAGGGCCACAGTCCCGAATCGTCCATCGGCGCTCCCGCTGGCTTCACACATTTTCGTGCGATTACTTACTCTTAATCTGGTAGAGCTTATAAGCCGACAAGGACGCCGAAGAAATTGGAAACGACCGGTCTGAGGGCCAACATTGCGGCACCAACTGCGACCGCCATGGCAGCAGCAATCATGCCGTATTCGATTGCCGTGGCACCGTGCCTACCCCTCAAAGCCGCTGTGACGGCGAAGAATTTTTTGCTCATAAAGGCCATCATAGCAAGCACTCCTCGTTGCTCGACATGCTCTTATCACAACGGCAGTGGGGTTGCAATCCGTATAACGGAAGAGGCGCGGAGCCCCAGCCCAGGTGTGGCCGTGACCCCGCGCTCCGTCTGGCGACCTCTTTCCTCGAGGTTGGCGAACTATAAGCCTTATGCAGCACCGAGCGTGGTAGCAAGTCTGGTAAAGAATGCTGTGATTGCCGGTCCGAACAATAGCATTCCTGCTCCAATTGCGGTGGCCATGGCGGCGGCAATCAGCCCGTATTCGATTGCAGTGGCGCCACTCTCGTTCTTGATTGCGGTTTTGGCGGCGCGGTAGATCGAGGTCATAGAGTTGAACATTGTAAGCACTCCCTTAGGTGGTAGGTTAAGATTTGGTAGGTGGTAGGTTAAGATTTGGTAGGTAGTAGGTTAAGATTTGGGTATCGGATGGCACGTATCGGCTTCGCAGTCGGGAACCTTACCCGGCTGCGGACCGGGATGATGCTATTGGGTAACTCCGAGCAATCCGGTCAACTAGACTGCCTCCCGCCACGCTGCCGTCATTGTACCAAATGGGCGGACAGTGTGCAATACCGTTGGTGTGGTACCTTCTGTGTAGTACCATCTGAACAAGAGGCCGCAAGCGGCTGACAGATCAGGTTAAGGCGGGACAAGTAATTTGGAGGGGATTTCAGAAATCAACCAAAGACGATGTGACGTCATTATAAGTACTCCCTTGCTCTTGCGCAGTATCTTTCGATTGACTTAGGCATCTAAAGGTGGACGCCTTGGTTGCTGTGGCTGGCTAGTGCGCTATTTATTTTGTAACTTGCGCTCTGGCTCTTTTCGTCAACCTCGCCTTTCGATGTTTGGATCATGCCATTCGCCTGGGCTCTCTACAGTGATCCTTGTCACAGTTGCGAAAAATACTTGGCCAGACATAAAAAAAACCCGGCCATAAAAAAAACCGGCCATAAAAAAACCGGGGAGATATCTCCCCGGCTCCTCGCAGACGGCCAGCCGCAGCGAGAATTCCTAGCTGCCAAGATTGGTGATTTCGACCCGGCGGTTTTCAGCGGCGGACGGATCAGCCTTGTTCCGCAACTCCTTTGCTCCCTTGCCCAGCGCCTGTAGGCGGGTATCGGGGATGCCGTAATGACTGGTCAGGTATTCCTTGACCGCTTCGGCCCGATCCTTGGAGAGTTTCAGGTTGCGTTGCCCCGAGCCGACGCCGTCGGTATGGCCGGCGATGCGGAATTTGACGCTGCCAGCGTCGGGCGCCGACATGACGGCACCGATCTTGTCAAGAACCAGCTGTGCATCCGGCGTCAGGCGGGCCGAGGCGAATTCGAAATTAATCTGGAAGGCGGCAGTGTGCTGCTGGCGTACAGCCGGTGCCTGTGCCTGTGCTGGTGCAGGCGGTGGCGACGGCATCTGGTCGATGTTACCGATGGCGAGCCCCCGAGTCCCCGGCTTTTTGGCGGCGCTTCCTGGGTGGGCGATGGCCGGACAACCGGGCTTGCTAACTCCCAAACCCGCCGCTACTTCGCACTCGCTGGGGTTCTTGCCCATCATGACGGCCTCCTGCGCTGCGGCCGTCCCGCCACCCCACAAGGCGCAGACCGCGCCAGCGGCACAAATCAACATGATCGTTTTCATATGCTTCATTTTAGCCCCCGTCTGGAGAGGAACCCGTGGCACCGCGACCGGTCCAACGGGCACTGTTCGCGTACCAGTCTATTCCGAATCCGATCAGTGGTCAAAGCCTGTCTCAAACTTGTTGCGGAATGAGCCTTTTTTGTATAGCCAGTCGAATCAGGCTTCAGGCTTGCTTTTCCTTTGATGTGTGTTAAAGAGTGGGCCGGAAAAGGTGGAGTTATCGGGTGTCCAAGTTGCTGTGCTGGTTTATTGTCGGCTGGATAGCGTGCGGTTCTCCGGTATATGCCCAGGCACTGGTTGCCCAGGCCCCGGCGGACGCCCTCGTTGAACCCCTGGCGCCAACAAATACCGAAGGTGTGGCCGCATGGGTGGTAAGCCAGGGCAAAACCGTTACCTATCGCGTTGCGGCTTCGGTTGACGCCTTGATCGTTGGCTATCTTTATACCGGTACCCTGCTTGGTGGCGGCGGCATCGCCTTGTTTAATGCTGTGGTATCCAGCATCCTTTATGATGTCCATGAAATCGCCTGGAATGATTTCGGCCCCGATCCACAAATCGATCCGACCCGTATCGCTTTGGTCAAGACGGTTAGCTACCGGATGATCAGCATCGCCAATGTATTGGCGACAGGATTGTTCTTCACCGGCAATTTCTGGCTATCGAGCGGACTTGCCCTCGGCAACGCGGTAATCGACAGCTCGATTTATTTCTTCCATGAACTGGCTTGGAGCTATTGGGGTCCGCCAATCAGAAGGGAAATGCCTGTGGCTGAAATTGCTGCTAAGGGTTGAGCTTGGTATAACTTCGGCCATGATACGAGGCGATTATGCAGGCCATGCGCGAACCAGTGAAATTGGCTGTTTTGGCGGCAGCTGGCGCCTGTATCGGATTGGCAATTACCGCTGAATTATGCAGCGCCAATTTCGCATTCTATGTAGTTTGTGAAAATATTGCCTTCGACGAAATGGTCGGGGCGGTAATCGGAATGCTGGTCGGAATGGCGGCGTATGCAGTGTATGCGGCTTGTGTACGCAAAGCCTGATACGGTTATTCATTAGTTAAGCAGCCGGGGAACGATTAAGCCCCCCGGCCGCCCTGTCTTGGACTGATCTTGACTTATACCGACGAGCAAACTACGCCCGGTTCAGGCGGTTATCGACCAAACTGGTGACGACGGTCGG
>JBAXKX010000270.1:0-4047 GCA_037135115.1 Rhodospirillaceae bacterium | reverse complement strand
GCAGCGAAAAGAAAAAGAACGAGTAGAGCTTTTAGGGCGCTTGCAGAAAATTGCCGGTCGGTTGCCGGGTATGGTCTACCAATTTCGATTGCGAGCCGATGGCACAGCCAGCTTCCCTTACGTCAGCGAAGGCATTCGTGATATATACCGACTCAGCCTGGAAGAGGTCTGCGACGATGCGTCCCAAGTATTTGCCCTGGTTCACCCCGACGACTACGATGGTCTGTGGCAATCCATTCAACAATCCGCACAAAACTTGACACCGTGGCACTACGAGTATCGTATAAAGTTTGACGATGACGATGATCACTGGCTGCTTGGAAAAGCAATGCCGGAGCAAGAAGCCGACGGCTCCACGCTCTGGCATGGTTTCATCACTGACATTACCGAGCGCAAACAGGCCGAGGATAAGCTGCGCAAGCTTTCCATCGCAATGGAACAAAGCCCCGCCAGTATCGTCATCACCGATACCAAGGGTGTCATTGAATATGTCAACCCGAGGTTCACTGAGCTAACCGGCTATACCTTTGCCGAAGTCCTGGGCCAGAATCCTCGGATTATCCAGTCAGGGGAGTTTACTCTGGAGGCGTACCAGACGCTTTGGAACACTATCCTTTCCGGCGAAGTTTGGCGGGGACAGTTCCACAACAAAAAGAAGAGCGGTGAGCTCTTCTGGGAACAGGCATCCATATCACCCATCAAGGATGATCTGGGGGGCATCATCGGCTTCGTCGCCGTAAAAGAGGATATTACCAGGCTCAAGCAATACGAAAGGGAGATCATTGAGAGCGAACAGCGCCTGTTGGACATTCTTAAAGTGAGCCCAATTGCCGTCCGCATTATCGTTAACCAGGGGAGCGAGTTAGTATTTTATAATCCAAGCTACGCCAAGCTGTTCAAGAATTCACCGGTTTTGGATTTCAATCCCCAGGGCTATTACGCCAACGCGGACGATTATCAGGCAATAATGGCGGAACTGGCGCATGGCAATACCGTCCTTAACCGCCCGATTGAATTTCACAATCCGAACGACGGCTCACAGTTCTGGGCGCTGTCATCCTATATGCCGATGCAGTATCAAGACAAGGCGGCCGTGCTGGGCTGGTTTTACGACATCACCGAAGCCAAACACATGGAGCTTCTGCTACAGGAAAAGAACGCCGAGCTTGAGAGCGCCAGAGTCGTGGCGGAAAATGCCAATCTCGCCAAATCCGAATTCCTCTCCAGCATGAGCCATGAACTGCGCACGCCGCTAAACGCCATCATCGGCTTTAGCCAACTGCTGGAGTCCGGCTCTCCTCCGCCAACACTTATCCAGAAGGAAAACATAGTCCAGATTACCCAGGCGGGATGGCATCTGCTGAGGCTGATCAACGACATACTCGATCTCGCGAAGGTCGAGTCGGGGCAAGTGTCGCTGTCGAAGGAACCCGTGTCGCTGGACGAAATCATCCTCAAATGCCGGCGCATGATTGAATCGCAGGCGCAACAGCGCGGCATCAAACTGATTTTTCCCCGGTTCGTCAAGCCGGTCTTTGTCCTCGCCGATCGGATCCGGCTGCAGCAGGTTCTCCTCAACCTGCTTTCCAACGCGATCAAATACAACAGCAAGCGGGGAACGGTCGAGGTGCAATGTACCGAGCCCACGCCGGGACGCCTGCGCACGAGTATCAGGGACACCGGTGCGGGACTGGAACCGGAACAACTGGCACAGCTATTCCAGCCGTTCAATCGTCTCGGACAAGAGTGTAGCAATGTGGAAGGCACAGGCATCGGCCTCGTGGTGGTCAAGGAACTGGTTGAACTGATGGAGGGCGAACTCGGCGTGGACAGCACCGTCGGGGTGGGCAGCGTATTTTGGTTTGAATTCCGCACGATAGCTACGCCAGACCTGTCCCTGGAAACAGGCGACACAGGAGTAACGACCAGACTCGCAGCGCCTCTCATGAAGTTTCCGGAGGTGCCGGATAGGGCCGTGGAACAAACATTACCGGAGCTGCGGGCGATTCACCAAGACCTGCTAATCCTGGTGGCCGAAGATAACGAGTGCAATCAGTTATTAATGCGGCGACAACTGGAGTTGCTTGGATTGAGTGCGGAAATAGCTGGCGACGGTCGCGAGGCGTTCGAACGTTGGCAAACCGGAGCTTACGCGTTACTGCTCACCGACCTGGACATGCCCGGTATGAACGGCTATGAGCTCACGGTCGCCATCCGCTCCGAGGAAGCGAAGGCCGGCACGGGGCGCATGCCTATCATCGCCATCACCGCCAATGCCATGAAAGGCGAAGACGAACACTGCAAAACGGTCGGCATGGACGATTACCTCTCCAAACCGGTGCGGTTGACCGATCTTAAGGCGATGCTGGACAAATGGCTGCCGGCGGCAGCACTGCCGGTAGATGCACGCGTACTTAAGGAACTGGTGGGCGATAATCCAGCCGTTATTAGCAAGTTACCCCTGGAAACAGGCGACACAGGAGTAACGACCAGAATCGCCGCGCCTCTCATGAAATTTCCGGAGGTGCCGGATAGGGCCGTGGAACAAACATTACCGGAGCTGCGGGCGATTCACCAAGACCTGCTAATCCTGGTGGCCGAAGATAACGAGTGCAATCAGTTATTAATGCGGCGACAACTGGAGTTGCTTGGATTGAGTGCGGAAATAGCTGGCGACGGTCGCGAGGCGTTCGAACGTTGGCAAACCGGAGCTTACGCGTTACTGCTCACCGACCTGGACATGCCCGGTATGAACGGCTATGAGCTCACGGTCGCCATCCGCTCCGAGGAAGCGAAGGCCGGCACGGGGCGCATGCCTATCATCGCCATCACCGCCAATGCCATGAAAGGCGAAGACGAACACTGCAAAACGGTCGGCATGGACGATTACCTCTCCAAACCGGTGCGGTTGACCGATCTTAAGGCGATGCTGGACAAATGGCTGCCGGCGGCAGCACTGCCGGTAGATGCACGCGTACTTAAGGAACTGGTGGGCGATAATCCAGCCGTTATTAGCAAGTTACTGCACAGTTTCCGTGCTACCACCCTGAAGATCGGGGCCGAGATCGAAGCGGCCATCAGCGACGGGCGTACCCATGAGACAGGCGCGGCGGCGCATAAGCTGAAATCTTCGGCGCGTAGCGTTGGAGCACTCAGGCTTGGCGAGCTATGCGAACAGATCGAACAGGCCGGGAAAGCCGGCGACAAGGCGATGCTCGCGGTGCTGTTACCCCGCTTTAAAGAGGAAATGGCCGTAGTGGAAAATCATCTGATTGCCTGGCAGTGTGACCTGACGGGGCGGGACGAAGGAAAAAGTTGAGTAACAGCTGGCCAAGATATTAATTCACCACGAAGACACGAAGTTCACGAAGAAAAACCAAAGCAAAATCTTCGTGTTCTTCGTGGTGAAATGTCTTAACTTGATGTCTATGAGGTTAGCGACAGTGGTAGTAGGGTGCGCATCGCGCACCACAATCATGCCAGAGAAAGAAATCCAATAGGCTACCGATAAAAAACAATAATAGATTGTGGTGCAAATAAAGTCGTTTAGTGGATGCGGTTTTAGGTGCGCGATGCGCACACTACCTAATTTACACCTAGCCAAGTGCTAAAAAGACCGTCATTCCGGCATCCTTGCCGGTATGACGGCGTTAACTAAAATTTCTTGTCCCGGCTTACGTGGTGAGTCCTTTTAGGTAACAATACCCGTGTTTTGTAGGGGCAATCCCTTGCGGTTGCCCTGCTAAGATCGTGGCATTAAAGGGCAGGCGTAAAGCCTCCCCCCTACAAAAAATGTCCCGCTTCGTGGGGAAAAGCAAAGCCCCCGGTTACCCAAAGGCGGTGTAAGTATTCACCTCCCCCTTTGAAAAAGGGGGAGAGTAAAGCGAGGGAGCCGAGGGGGATTTATCTAATAAAATCTCCCCTAGCCCCTCTTTTTAAAAGAGGGGGACTGAATAAGTACTTTAACTTTGCCTGCTGGCTTACGAGCGGGGGTGGCTTTTTTCTGTTTTTTTGATGACGTTGCTTTCATTAAAATAATGACCTGTA
>JBAXKX010000269.1:0-4053 GCA_037135115.1 Rhodospirillaceae bacterium | reverse complement strand
GGGCACCGTTTCCGTAACGATTGCAGCGAATTGGTGCGGCCGGTTGGGGTATAGGGTGATGGTGGTCGCCGGTTGACCGGCCACACGCTGCCAAGCCACAGTCACCGACTGTGGTGTTACCGTGATCGACTTGACCTGGATCGGCATTCGGGCCGGCGTCACCGCAACACCGTTTAGCCACACCGTCCATTCCTTTGGCCCGATATAGACGATGCCGGAGAGCAAAAGGCGGTTGATGCGTTCAACCTCGACCACCGGCCTGGGCACGCCACTCAGGGCAATCGCCTCGCGGATGCTGTCGATGTCCGACTCGGTGAAAAACAACGAGGTCTCGGGCACGACCTCTGCCCGCGCGTTTAGGCTGACAGTCCCGAGCAAAATCACCAATGCCGGGCCAAGATGCCGCATGATGCCAGTCATCGGGTCAAATCCTCCCCAAATTAGATGCGGGCGAACCGGAAGTCGGTTCGGGCGCCAAGTGCATCCGTACCGTCTTCCAATCAAAGACCAGCCTAGCCGTCGCCATAACGACTCGAGTTCCATTGGAAATCCGGTCGAGGACATCCATCGTCGGAATCTGGGACCGGGTGAGGACGGCGGAAACCGGAACCAGCGGCCCGGCGACATTGTTACGCAGCCGGTTCATGAACGAGAATACGTCAAGGTCGTGAAAAGCCTCGACCTCAATCGCCACCTCGGTCGACACCACCTCATACTGGTTACCCATGTCCTTGCCCGGCGCAACCAATGATTCCGGGGCGATGGCCACGCGCAGGCCGATCAGCCCGCTCCCGGCCTGAGCATCCTCGATCGTCTTGCGCATCGCTTCACGGTCCTGGGTGGCGAAAAATCCGGTCCCGCCCAGTTTGCGGAACTCAGGCAACAAGGAGGTGCGGACCTCATTATCCAGCCTTGTCTTGGCGATCTGGGTGCGTAGCTTGTCCACCTCCGCCCGCGCCGTCACCAAGCGTTGTTCCGCATTCGCGTCGATCTGCGGCTTAATCAAGTAGAGCGTCCCGACATGCAAAGTAACGGCCAAGCCGATCAACAAGCCGCCAACAACGAATTTTTTCTTGATCCGTTTCGTGATCATGGCTTGTCTCCCCGCAGTGACACAATGGCAGTCGGCGCCTTCGCCACCACAGCAGCGGCTGGCGCAATCAGGCTGCCGCTTCCGATGACCATGGGCTTTTCATCCAGCGGCGCCTCGGGCTCACCGACCAAAATCTCATAACCAGGAAACGCGGTGCCCAGGGCACCCCGCAAGGTTTGAAGCATTTGCGGCCGGTTTTCCTCCGGTGTCGGTGCCAGATCAACGGTAAACTGGGTGCCCAGCGGTTTCGGTTTCGCGTCCGCCGTCACCACTGCTACCACTGTCCCCGGGCGGCGCTCGCTGAGCACACTCTGGCGGCCCGCACCCTTCGGCCCAGTCGATTCAACCAGATGTTGCTCCCAGGCCAGTTGAGTCAGGCGCAAACTCGGCGGCAAGGCGCGAGCCACACCGACAACCGTGTGATGAAAGGCCTGATCGGCAAAATTCATCCGCCGGTTGAGGTCAAGCATCGCCTGCATCGATTCAAGAGCACCCGCCCCCGCCGGATTGTCGCTTTTGACCTGCGCCAGTTCGGTATTGAGGCTGGCGACCCGCTGTACCGCGATTTCCGTATCACTTCGCAGCACAATGAGCCGGAGTTCGTCCAAACCGACCTCAATGCCCACCACAGCCATTGCGAGCAAGCCGGTCAACATAACGACGTTCCCGGCCAGATTCTGTTGCTGCGTGCGGATGATCGCGGGCGTGGTCAGCTTGAGTCGCGGGTTCTTACGCCGCGCCACCCAACCCGCGCAGACGCTCTCCCCCATGCTGGCGGTCTCGGCGTCATCCAGGCGCAGGCCGACGATCTCGGCCGCCTGTTTGGGCGTGAGGTGTTGGGCGAATACACCGCCGCCTGTCGGCATGTCGCCAAGCTCGGCCCCCACCGCCTCCGGGCAAATCACCACCGCGTCCAGTCCCTGCGCCGTCGAATAGCCGATGCGGGACAAATAATCGAGCGTGCCGGCGAAGGCCTGACGCATCTCTGACGCGATAAGTTCCGGCCCGCTCTCCTCCAAATGCTCATTATAGCGGGTAAGCATCAACTCACCGTTGCGGGTGATGATCTGTCGGAAGCTGCCCCCCACCTCGCAAAGTATTAGACAAAGCCAACCGCTTCCGGCGGAAACCTTGCCAGCAACCACAGCTTTGACCAGGGCCTCAACCAGTCCCACCACCTCGATCGGCAGCATTGATGGGCCGATAACGCGCAGACCGGCCGCCTCCGCCCGGGAAACCAGATCCTCGACTATATTGCTATCGGACACACCGGCAAACAGATAGCGCGCCCCTTCGCCAGACTTTGGCGGCGACAGGAATAGCGCGCCCTTAAACACCGTGCCTGATCCGGACTGCTCCGAAAAGGCATTCTGGAGCCGCCTTTTCAGGACCTTGCCTCGGTCCAACCACGCCACCGGCGGCAGGGATTCCGAGCGATAGCTCTGCTCCTGGCCGTTCAGCACTATATGAAACAGCCGGGTTCGTCGCTTGACAAGGTAAGCGGTGAACTCATCAAGGTCAACCTCAGATAGCAGCGGAAGTTTATGCTCAAGAATAACTTTCCGACGCTCTATCCGAAATAAAACCGACACTCCCTCACCAATAACCAGCACACGATCCCGCGCACCACCAGAGAACCAACCACGAGAGGGAGGGGTCTTGTTGGTCGCGGGAGGCCGTTTCGGTCCCGTTTCGATCGTCCCGCCGCGTTTATCTTCCATTACCGGCTACCTTTTATTTATGATCGCAACCAATTCAACGGATTTTGCTGAAGGAATCGTATAGCGGCATGAAGACGGCCACCGCGATCCATCCCATCATCGCACCAATGACCATGGTCAGGGCTGGCTCAATCGCGGCCACCATGGCATCAATGGTCTCGTTTACCTCTCGGTCATAAAATTCATTGACCTGACCAAGGACCTCGGACAGATTGCCGGAGCTCTCGCCGATCCGAAGCATCTTGATAACCAGCGGTGGCATTTCACGGGTTCCCGCCAGCGCGTCGGCCATAGTTGCCCCCTCCTGAATTCGTATGCGGGCCTGAACCATCGCCCTCTCAAGAACGGCATTGTGCAAGGTTTGCGTCGCCGAGTCGAGAGCCGGCAGCACATTGATACCGCTCGAAAACATAATCGAGAAGGTATGACAGAACCGAGACAAGGCGAATTTCCTCACTACCGGCCCAAAGACGGGCATCCGGAGCATTATATGATCAACAAAATAGTTAAAGTCGGTCGACAATGAAGATGCCGTCTTAAACAATACAATTATGACAACGGGGACCGTTGGGAACATCCACCACCAAGTTTGTGTAAAATCTGACACGGCGATAAGTGCTCTAGTAGGAAGAGGCAGGTCAATGCTCATCATTTTTAAGAAACCAACCAACTGCGGCACGACAAAGGTCATCATCAAGCCAATAATCACAACAAGCATTCCGCCCATGAATATAGGATAACGTATGGCCTTTTTAATCCGCGTCCGAAGGCCCAGTGACCACTTCAAATGAGCAATAACCTGACGGAAGGAGGCGGCCAGATTGCCCGTTACCTCACCGGCAGCAATCAGGGAAATAGTTACCTTGCCCAGTAGTCCCGGATGCCTGCCTAGCGCATCGGAAATGCCAGCACCCTCGGATATATCCCGTCGAATGGTCGCAACAATTGGCCGGAGCCGGGAGCCCTGCAAGCTCTCGCTGATGTCCGCTAGCCCCTCCAGCAATGGAATGCCGGCACGCTCAAGCTGCTCCAAGTGGACGAAAAAGTGGATTAGTTCATAATCTCCCACCTTCTGTAAATAACGCTCGGCAAACGTCGTCGACTCGGCAAGTTGGCAAGAAACCAAATCTAGATCACCGCTTTTTAGCTTCCGGTATAATTCATCCTCGTCCAGTGCCGCCATGACACCCTTTTGTCGCAGCCCACCACTCGTAATAGCGGCGTATCTATAGGTCGGCA
>JBAXKX010000268.1:0-4054 GCA_037135115.1 Rhodospirillaceae bacterium | reverse complement strand
AATCCCGAGTTCATTTCCGCAATGGACATTGTCCTCGAGATTCTGGATGCTGACGGAGACAGCGTCCAGGAAATTACCAACGAGGATATTGTGTTTCGATTATTCGACTCGGTGAGATATGCCGCATCAGGAATGAAACAGCGTGTCGCCAAATTGATGAAAGAAGACGTGACCCATGTCCAATGACCCGACCGACAAGAGTGAAAAACATATCATAGCCGTGCTGGTGGACAATGAGCCTGGCGTTTTAGCCCGGGTGATCGGATTGTTCTCGGCGCGGGGCTATAATATCGAGAGCTTGACCGTGGCCGAGGTTGACAAGGAAAACAACTTGTCGCGCATAACCGTCGTCACTTCTGGCACAAATATGATCATCGAACAGATCAAGGCCCAACTCGGCCGGCTGGTACCGGTGCATCGGGTCCATGACCTTACAGACGATGGGCCAAGCATTGAGCGCGAAGTGGCGTTGGTCAAAGTTGCCGGCACCGGCGAAAAGCGCATCGAGTCGATGCGGCTTGCCGAGATCTTCAAGGCTCGGGTGGTTGATGTCACGCTGAACTCATTTGTGTTCGAACTAACCGGGACCGCCGACGAACTGTCGGATTTTATCAAGCTAATGAGCCAGCTCGGCTTGGTCGAGATCAGCCGCACCGGCGTCGTTGCGATTTCCCGGGGTGCCAGTGGCTTCTGAACTTGACATGACTTGAGGGCTGTCCACGGTTTTTTGAAAATCCCCTAGCCTTGGCCACTCGCCAACCAAACCATTCGAGGAATTGTCATGCGCGTTTATTACGACCAAGATGCCGACGTTAATCTGATCAAGGGCAAAAAGGTTGCCGTCGTTGGCTATGGCAGCCAGGGGCACGCCCATGCCTTGAACCTGAGGGACAGTGGGGCGGCCGATGTCGCGGTCGCGTTGCGGACCGGCAGCTCCAGCATCAGGAAGGCCGAAGCGGCCGGCTTCACAGTGTTAGACCCGGCCCAAGCGGCGCTGACCTGCGATCTGCTCATGATACTGGTCCCCGATGAATTGCAGGCCGACCTTTACCGTGATCATCTCGGACCCAACATGAAGCAGGGAGCAGCGCTGGCCTTCGCCCACGGCCTCAACATCCATTTCGGCCTGATCGAAGCGCGCCCCGACCTAGACGTGTTCATGATCGCCCCCAAGGGGCCTGGCCACACCGTGCGCAGTGAGTATCAACGAGGCGGCGGCGTACCTTGTCTAGTCGCGGTACAACAGGACGCCAGCGGCAACGCCCTCCAAATTGCGCTGTCCTACGCCTCGGCGATCGGCGGCGGCCGGGCCGGAGTGATCGAGACCAGCTTCCGCGAGGAATGCGAAACTGATCTGTTCGGTGAGCAGGTAGTGTTGTGCGGTGGCTTGACCAGCCTGATCCAGGCCGGCTACGAAACCCTGGTCAACGCCGGCTACGCCCCCGAGATGGCCTATTTCGAATGCCTGCACGAGGTCAAACTGATCGTCGACCTTATCTATGAGGGCGGCATCGCCAACATGCGCTACTCGATCTCTAACACCGCCGAGTATGGTGATTATCAGACCGGCCCGCGCATCGTCACCGACGAGACCAAGGCCGAGATGAAGCGGGTGCTGGCCGACATTCAATCCGGCCGATTCGTCCGCGACTGGATGCTTGAAAACAAAGTCGGCCAACCAAACTTCAAGGCCAGTCGCCGCCGCGCCGCCGAACTTCCAATCGAGCAGGTCGGTGAGCGCTTACGTGCTATGATGCCCTGGATCAAGGAACGCCGCTTGGTCGACAAGAATAAGAACTAGTCACCGTCAATGCCGCGTCGGCATCAGTCGGCGCGGGATTAGATGTTTTTGCCGGACATTTGCTGGACATATACTGAACAATGGAGGGACGCGATGCGGCGAGCTGTTTTGTTGTTGGCTGCGCTTTTGGTCGTATCAAATCCCGCCAGCGGCGATGACTTCCGCGCGTATGACATTGAGATCATTTTCCCGTGGACGCGGGCGACCACGCCGGGGCAAGACATCAGTCAAGTTTACATGAAGCTCAGCAACACTGGCGACTATGCAGACCGGCTGGTGCGGGCATCATCACCGATGGCCAAGCATGTTCAGCTTAACCCCCGCACGAACTTGGTAATTCCTCCGGGAGAAACGGTAATGCTGGCCCCCGATGGGCCGCAACTGACGCTGACTGGGCTGACCGCACTGCTGGTCGAGGGCCAGTCCTTGCCGTTTACTCTGACCTTTGAGCGTGGCGGTACCGTCGATGTGTCGGCGCTCATTACTAACGCTGATGCCATGGCGCCGCCGTCCGAGTAATCACCCCTCGAGACTTGTTCCCCGGTCTTGTTGAAGAACATTACGGGCTGCGGCGACGTCAAGACCGATCTGAACTCTAAGATCACCAATGCTGTTGAAGCGTTGCTCAGGTCTCAGATAATCAATCAGCTGGACTCGCAGATGGCGGCCGTACAAGTCCTGGCTGAAGTCGAAAAAATGAACCTCCAGCCTTTCGTCAGTGCCGCTGACAGTTGGGCGAATTCCAAAGTTGGCGATGCCGTCATGCCATACCGTAGTCAGGCCGGTATCGACTCCGGCCCGTACTGCATACACCCCGTTGGCCGGCCGCAGATGCTCACCCAAATGGATGTTGGCGGTGGGAAAGTCCAATGTTCTCCCGATCCGGTCGCCAAGCTCGACCCGGCCTTCGATCTCCCAAGCCCGGCCAAGCACTGAGGCGGCCTCGCGCGGGTTCCCCCCAATCAAGGCGTTGCGAACCCTGGTCGAGGAAAGCGGCTTGCCGTTGCGGTCGGCCAACAGATCGACGCTGGTAACATCAAAGCCATACTCGGCGCCATACGCCGCTAGCCGCGCCATATCGCCAGTACGCTCGAAACCAAAGCGAAAGGTGGCACCCGCGACGACATGGCGAGTAGCCAAGCTCCCCACCAGAACCTCGGAAACGAAATCTCCTGCGCTGCGGAGCCGAAACGACTCGTCGAAATGAACAACCACCAGCGCATCGACACCGAGCGCCTCAAGTTGACGCTCCTTGATCCGGAACGTCGTCAAGCGGAACGGGATGTCTTGCGGGCAAAAAAAGTCTCGCGGGTGGGGCTCGAAGGTAAGAACCGTAAGCGGCCCCCCCAACCCCCGGGCGATCTCTCCCCCCCTTCGGATGACTTCCTGATGGCCGCGATGCATCCCATCGAAATTGCCCAGCACCACGACCGAATTTCTCAGCGAATCGGGAAGTTGGAGATAGCTTCGAAACAACCGCATACCGGTGCTTCCCATCTGGCGTTCCGGTTCAAAGCATTTTGCGACGCCCGATTTCAAGGAACCGAGCGCCCCACCAGAAGTCGATCAGGCAATTGAAAATCAGCCGCGAGTCGGGACCATCACGGTAGCTTCCCCGTCGATCACGACGGTCACGCCAACCGTGCAGACGGTGGTGAGGGTGACGCGCTTCTTTTCGGCAATGATTTCCTTGATAGTCGCTCGCGCAACAACAGTATCGCCAACCTTGACCGGCGCCTTGAACTTGAGATTCTGGGCAATGTAGATGCAGCCCGGTCCGGGCAGCTTGGTGCCCAGCACGGTCGAGATGAAACCGGCCGACAGCATTCCGTGTGCGATCCGGCCCTTGAACATGGTTTCTGCTGCGTACTCCTGATTTAAATGGACCGGATTGCTGTCCCCAGAAACACCCGCAAACAAAACAATATCCGCATCGGTGATGGTCTTGGCATATACAGCGGTCATGCCGACTACGAGATCTTCCAAATAGTAACCATTCAGTTCGGCAAGGATTTGCTTGGTATCGGCCATCTGACTTTCCCCCAGTTGCTTCGGTGCATCTTATGCCCGAAATAGATTTTGCCCTGAAAGGCATTGTTGGAGTTTCATGGATCAGTGTGATTGAGGACCGTAACAAAAATCGCTCCACGGCAAAAGCGCAATCTTCGTCTCTTTTAATCGCAGTGCCGCAGCGCCAAGCTCTGCGACCAGCCATGGTCATACCGCAAGCATACCTCATCCCTTGCTTGTGGA
>JBAXKX010000267.1:0-4056 GCA_037135115.1 Rhodospirillaceae bacterium | reverse complement strand
GTTCCCGAAGCGGAGTTCGGAGAAAAAGTCCACGGGTACTTCTTGGCACTCATGAAGGACTTCGTCACACCCATGGGGCTTCCGTTGGTGACAATACCCAAAGAGAGCTTTGACGCGATTTTAGCTGCCTTAACAACGCACCTTGGTATCAGCCACGCTTGGCTGGTCGATGCCGCCACATTGACCGCCACGGAATTGGTGGGGGCCGTAGCAGGCGTCGTGAGCGTGGCGCTGAACTGGACGAAGGATGACGTAAAACAATTCTCCGCCCTTGCAGGGAGCCTTGGTTTGTCTTCACTGGCGTCCGCGAATCCTCTTCTGGCAATTGTTGCTCTGGTCAGTTTGGCACAAGCATACCAGAAAGCCGCGCACAGCGGTGGATATGGCGAACTCGCCAAGGGAATTGCCAAGGGCGGGTTCGGCACCGGGGTATCTATGGCTGCGGCTGCGATAATCCCCGGTGCATGGGTCGGCCTTATGGTCGGAATCTGTGCCGGCGTCTTGGCGCACAAGGCTTTCGAGAAGGGAGAGCAGGTCCTGGCCGATGTCGATTGGACTGAAGTGGCGATGTTCGTGCAACGCTATCTAACGCCGCGCATTATGCTGTGCGCGGTCGCACCAGCGGCGGAAACCGCCGGTCTCAGCGCCACCGCTGAGGCAGCGGGCCGGATGGCCGAAGCCGGGCGCCTGTTGGCAAACCAAGCAGGTGGGGCATTCGCTCGCTTTCGCCGCACCTGACAGTAGTGAGTCCCCATGGACCTTGCCTCTCTCACCACCCTGTTCGAGCGCACTTTCCTGGGTAGGCTCGGCCGCCGCTATCGTGCGGCACGCGTCCTCAATGCCCTGCTGTCGATCAAGGCGGCGATGATCGGCGGGGTCCCGGTTGCCGCCACGACGGTGGCCGGCGTCGTCGTCAATGCAGGGTGGGTTTCCACTTTGCTGCCCATGCTTGGGCCTTGGCGATCTCCGCTGGCGTCAGCAGTTCGGCGAGAGCATCGCGGACCTTGATGGATGATTCGAGACCTTGGCTTGCCGCAAGGCTTCACCACATATAAGCGTGAACGAAATTCTGCGCGACGCCTTGCCCGTTGTGGTAGAAGACGCCAAGATTGTGCTGCGCTGGTGCATATCGCTGATTGGCAGCTTTACGATACCACCCACGGGCTTCGGCGAAATCCTGTGGAACACCCCAGCCAAAATGGTAGAGGGAACCAAGGTTGCACTGCGCGGCAGGCACACCGTCAACGGCCAACGGAGTCCATAACCTCTGTGCCGTAGAATAGTCGCCTTGGTCGTAGGCCGTTCTGCCAACGATAAACGGGTCGATATCCGAAGGCTGTTCCATCTCCCCCGTCCCTGTGATCGACGCCATGGTATTGGGCCTTACTCCGGCAAGGGCGTAAGTAATGATGCGGGACCGCCAGACCGTTGCGGACGGTTATTCGCCGGATGGAGACCAGCAAGGGCGGCCCCGCGAGAGCGATAGTAGCACAGCCGCAGCGCCAGACGCCACTCTCCCCAGTTCCGTCAAACGGCGGTCAACCTCTCTTTGTCGTCGCACTGGATGGAGTTCCACATCGCCCCGCCGTTCATCGCGAGAGATACCTTACCGTGATTGCCGTGGTAAGGCATTCTGGTGGTCGTAGGACCGTGGTATTCGGGCAAAGCGAGTGCCAGCGCGCGGCGGATTTCTGACACCGGGAGCAGAAAAGCAGGAGATATAAACCATAAACGACCCTATTGTGGTGTAATCGAGCGTTGCGTCGGCACTGGAGGACGAAGATGGGCAAGTTTGTTGCGTATTATCGCTGCTCAACTCAAAAGCAGTTTTCCAGTCATCTGGGGTTGGAAGGGCAGCAGGCAGCCGTGTTGCGGTTCCTCAGCGGACGTGATCATGAACTCCTCGCCCAATACACAGAAGTCGAGAGCGGGCGTCATGCTGACCGGCCCCGGCTTGCTGAAGCATTGGCCTACGCAAAGCGGCACCGGGCAACCCTCGTCATTGCCCGACTGGATCGATTGGCCCGCTCCGTAGCGTTCGTCGCGACGCTGATGGAAGCCGGTGTAAACTTTACGGCATGCGATCTCGAAAATGCTTCACCACTTACCCTGCACATCTTCGCAGCGGTGGCGGAAGCCGAAGCCAGGAACACCAGCGAGAGGACCAAGGCGGCGATGGCGGCGGCTCGGGCACGCGGCATCAAGTTGGGCAACACTGTCAGAGGTGGTTCGATTCGGCTGAACAGCGGACCTGTCACAGGGCGGTACCAGTCGTCAGGGTGATGGTACTCTCAGTCATTAATGGTATCCATGCCACTTCCAGACGATCAGGTCACTGGAGAACTTAGACCGCTGAACGCCACAGTGCCAAGAGAATACGTCTGGGCAGAGGGCCAACCCGGGCTGCTCATGACGGGCATCTACGCCCAGACCAACGACCACTACGACCTCGCGGACGGTGCCGCCGCCCCCGGGTGCAGACGGATGCTCGAAGTCATCGAGACGAAATGGGACTGGTCCATCGACAACTCCGCCGCCATCATCGACCGCCTCATGGCCCTGACGGAAACCTGCGGTATGAAACCATGATGCCCGCACGCGCCACGACCACCTCTTCGGGGACGACGTTCGCCACCGCCCGGACGACGGGAACGGGGCAGGGCGAGAATCGGAAACCACGCTACACCCTGGTTCCCAACACCCCCTCGGCGGACCCCGTGCCGGCAGTCCGCCCGGGTTCCACCATCGCGGCAAGGGACGACAGACAGGTATTCAACCTGCCCGTCGACAGAGCCAAGCCAGAGAGTCGGACGGAATTTTTCATGGCCGACCAGGAATTGGAAGGCTCCGTCACCGAAGTCGGCGAAGAGACGTTCACCGCACTGCTCTCGGACAAGACGCGCGGTCGGGCGGGAATTAGGGAAATGGCCGAAATCCCGATCTGCGAAGTCGACAAGGTCGACATGGACCTCCTCGCGGTCGGCGCAATGTTCTATTTGACGATCGGTCGCCGAAACCTGTCCAAGGGAAGAGTCGAGCTGACCCGCAACCTCGTCTTCCGCCGAATGCCCGTGTGGTCCAGGACCACCCTGGAACGGGCGGCGAAGAAGGCGCGGGAACTGGAGAGCTATTTTGTTGGCTGAGCGGTGGTCAGCCCCCGCCTCCGGCGAATTGCTGTGCGATCCGGACTATCCTGGCCTGGACCAAGAAATCACTGGGCAGGTGGTGCGCAAAGTCCGCCGCCGCGACCAACTCGACCCGTTGACACTCACTGGCGGTCGGATCTACCAGCGCTTTCGCGCTCTCTGCCGCGAAGCGCCGCCCATAGCCACCATACCCATATACGTCATATACATTACACATACGTATATATACATATACATATACATATATATTATATTGATTCTCTATATATAAAGGTTAGAAAAGCATCCGCATCATCCGCACCATTCGCTTTAGCGCTATATACATCAAGGGGTTACAGCACTTTTGCTGCACCTGCGAACATCCGCAAGCATCCGCAAGCATCCGCAAGCATCCGCAAGCATCCGCAAAGCATCCGCTCCCGTGGCCCCGCCTGTCACCCCGACTAAATCGGCATGGCGTACCGTTTCAATCGAAAAGCCCTAACCCGCCAAAGCCCGCCACGGCATCACCGGGCGGACCAAGGGGGACGGCGCCTCAAGGCCAGACTGTCGGCGAGACTCGCCACCGGCCGCAATTCGCGCTATCATCATGAGAGCCGAGAGGAACCGCCATGCCAGCCGCCGCTATCGACACGCTAAAAGTATCGCACAAGCTTCAGTCCGCCGGGATGCCCCGCAAGCAGGCGGAAGCCGTTGCTAAATCCATGGCCGATACCGTCGAGGATCGGGCCGGTAAGGACGCCATGAAAGACGCGGTCGATACGCTGGGCCGGGCGATTGATAAGCGCTTCGACGGAGTAGAGCGCCGGTTGTCGTCGCTGGAACAAGGTCAGACCAAGTTGGAACAAGGTCAGGCCAAGCTGGAACAAGGTCAGACCAAGCTGGAACAAGGTCAGACCAAGCTGGAACA
>JBAXKX010000266.1:0-4068 GCA_037135115.1 Rhodospirillaceae bacterium | reverse complement strand
GGATACGCAAAGTCCGGATTGAAAGCGTGGGACTGTTGTGATTGGATCGGAAGCGGGCAGTCCATCGGGCAATCGCGAATCAAAGCGGCGAAACGGCGAAACGGCGAAACGGCGAAACGGCGAAATGACAGATTTCAGAACGCTTGACGACCTTGAGGTGTTCGGCAGGACCGTTATGGTCCGCGGGGACTTGAACGTGCCGGTATCGGACGGACGGGTGATCGACGCCACCCGCATTGACCGGCTGGCCCTGACCTTGACCGAGTTGGCGGGCAAGGGGGCCAAGGTGGTAGTGATATCGCACTTCGGTCGTCCCCAGGGTGGGCCGGACACAGCCAATTCGTTGCGCCAGCTGGTACCTGACCTGGAGCGCGCGCTGGGTCGGCCGGTTGCCTTCGCCACCGACTGCATCGGTCCCAGGGCAAAACTGGCAGTCGGCAAGCTGGCTAACGGCGGCATTCTGCTACTTGAGAATCTGCGCTTTCATGATGGAGAAGTGGATAATAACAAGAACTTCGCTAATGCGCTTGCCGAACTCGGCGATATCTACGTCAACGACGCCTTTTCCTGCGCCCATCGCGCCCATGCATCAACCGAGGCGCTGGCGCGACTGCTGCCTTGTGCAGCCGGCCGTTTGATGCAGGCCGAACTGGCGACGCTGGCTCGCGTTCTGGGCAACCCGGAACGGCCGCTGGCAGCCGTTGTCGGAGGTTCCAAAATATCGACCAAACTGGAGCTACTCGGCAATCTCGTGCGCCGAGTCGACCGGCTGGTGCTGGGCGGTGGGATGGCTAATACCTTTCTGTTCGCGGCGGGGGTGACCATCGGCAAGAGCCTGTGCGAGGCCGAGATGGCCGAACAGGCCCGCGCTATCGCTGATACCGCCCGCGAGACCGGCTGTGCCCTGATTCTGCCCGTTGACGCAATGGTGGCAATGGAGTTCAAGGCCGGAGCTGCCAGCATGGCAACCGCGATCGACCAGATTCCAAACGATGCCATGATGCTTGATATCGGACCAAAATCGGTAGCTTTGATCATTGAGCAGTTGCGGACCTGCAAGACCGTCGTCTGGAACGGCCCGCTCGGTGCTTTCGAAATCGAGCCATTTGACCAAGGAACGAATGCGGTGGCTCAAGCAGTAGCCGAACTTACCAGCAATGGGGTTCTTCTTAGTGTAGCTGGCGGAGGCGACACCGGAGCAGCACTTGAACATGCCGGGGTGGTCCGCGACTTTAGCTATGTGTCGACAGCTGGCGGTGCCTTTCTCGAATGGCTTGAGGGGAAAACTCTCCCCGGTATTGCCGTTTTAAGTAAGCATAGCCCGCAATAGGCGTGGTTCGCTAACGAACCTTCTAATAATAAAGTTTGTGTTCACAACCCGCCTAATTGTCAAAGAAGGGCTCGCACTCAGTGCAGTTTGAGGCGAGTCCTTTTTGATTCGCAAATTTCCGATAGTCCAGTGACCAAAGCGCTTGGCTGGTGTATACAAACAAGGCCGTTGGGTCGGATGGTGCTTTCCGATGATGGCCCGGCCGCATGTCCAGACAGGTTGTGGTGGCCGGAAGTTGCGGGGGCCAAAATTCAATGAATGACAATTTTCTATTCGCGGACGAGAAAGATGGGCCTAGCCCGGTTGTAACTGGCCAAGTTGTAACTGGCCCGGCTGAAACTGGCCTACAGGCCGCAAGCCGGCCAGATCCGTGGATTGTCCTGATTGTAGACGACGACTCTTCGGTCCACGCCACCACCCGCATGGTGCTGCGCGGGGTATTGTTCGAGAATCGTTCGATACAATGCCTCAGCGCCTCGTCTGGGGAGGAGGCACAGCGTTTGCTTGCGGTAAATCCCGCGATCGCCCTGGTGCTGCTAGACGTGGTTATGGAGTCGGAAAATGCCGGCTTGAGGTTGGTCCACTTCATCCGCAGCGATTTGGCCAACCGGCGGATTCGCATCATCCTGCGCACCGGCCAGCCGGGTCAGGCACCCGAGCAGGACATCATTCTTGGTTACGACATCAACGACTACAAATCTAAGACCGAACTCACTACGCAGAAACTGTTAACATCGGTAATTGCTGCCCTGCGTGGATTTAAGGATATTTCTGAAATAGAGGAGTACCGCCAAGGTTTGGAACTGGTTATCCGGGCATCAGGAGCACTGTTCGGCAAATGCGGTCTTGCTGAATTTTCCAGGGGAGTTATCGGTGAACTAGCCGGGCTACATATCCGTCACGAAGACTCACTCTTGTGCGGGTCATTGCTTGATGATGTTACAGGAACTGGAGACGGGGTGCGGGTGCTAGCCGGTGATGGTGTATTCGCCGCAAAGGCCGGCCAACTAATCGACGCCGTTCTGCCGATCGAAACCTGCCGCGAGATCGAGACTGCTTTGCGTAGGCAGAGCCAGCGGCCCGGCGACGACCGTATCTTGGTGTTTCCCTCGGTGAGCCAGCGGCCAACAGCATATTGCAGGCCACATATCGGGGCCTCGTCGGCCGGGGACCGGCGTTTGTTAGGTCTATTGGCGACCCAGATCGGCATCGGCTTTGACAATGCCCGTCTTTACGAGGAATTGGCCTGGCTCAATCGCAGCCTGGAGGGCCAGGTCCTGGAACGCACCAGGGCACTGTTAGATGCAACAGCGGCAGCCGAGTCGGCACGGGCTGAGGCGGAGGCCGCCAATCAAGCCAAGTCGCACTTTCTCGCCACCATGAGTCATGAAATCCGCACTCCGATGAACGGCGTCCAGGGCATGTTGGAGCTGCTGGAATTAACCCCGCTCGCCCCCGACCAGCGCGACCAGATCCGAGTGGTGCGAGAGTCGGCAAGTTCTCTTTTGACAATTATTAACGACATTCTTGATTTTTCTAAAATTGAAGCCGGCAAAATGGAGCTGGAGCGGGTACCGGTTGAAATTGAATCGTTAATTGAAGGTGTTGCTGAAAGTATAGCCCCAGATGCTCGCAAAAAGGGGCTGGCACTCAACCTTAGCTTTGACCCGGCGTTACCTAGCTCGCTGTTGGCTGACCCTGGGCGCCTGCGCCAAGTCCTGTTCAATATTGCTGGAAATGCCGTCAAATTCACTGATCAAGGCTCCGTCAGCCTGCGGGCCGACCTCGAGTCCCTGACCGAAGACGGTCGGGTAGTACTGCGGCTGACCGTCACTGATACCGGCATCGGCATGACCGGAGAGACGATGCAACGGTTGTTCCAGCCGTTCACCCAGGCATCCTCCGAGACCACCCGTCGCTTTGGTGGGACCGGCCTCGGCCTGTCGATCTGCCGACGCATCGCCGAGCTGATGGGAGGCGAGATAGGCATCGATAGCGCGCCGGGCGTTGGCTCAACTTTCTGGTTCCGCTGCGCCTTTGAACCAACCCCAGATAATAAACTAACCCCAGATATTATACCTACAACGGGCACGGCTTCGTTGATTGAGGGCCATCCCCGCTTTCACGGTGAACGGGTGCTGGTAATCGGGGGAAGCAGCGAGCAACGGCTTTCACTGCTGCGAACGCTGGCTTCGGCCGGCTGCCGCGTCACCATCGCGCCGAACGCGGCCGAAGCCGACGCGCTAGCCGCCGTTACCACGTCTGGCGAAGCCTTATCGGTGCTGGTGCTGGCACAAGGTAGTGCCGACGACGCGAATACACAGGCAGAAGTCCGGCGCTATCCCCGGCTAGCCGCCATGCCGGTGGTTATGGTAATGCAGCCTCTCCGTCGCGGGCGCTTACTGCACGCTCTCATGGTCGCAACCGGCCGCACCGAAGCTGAAACCCCAACACAACCTCAGCCAGCAACAGCCCTGCCTTTGCCAGCAGAATGCGGGGCTGTGGCGCAGGAAGTGGTGGCGAAAAAGGTTGTGGAAGCGGCCCACCATTCGCGGCTGATCTTGGTAGCGGAAGACCATCCGGTCAACCAGAAAATCATCATGACGGTGCTCGGGAAATCCAATCATTCGGTGGCGCTTGCAGAGAATGGACGCGTTGCCATCGAAATGGCGAAACTCGAGCGCTTCGACGCGATCCTGATGGATATGCAGATGCCGGAAGTCAGCGGCCTTGAGGCT
>JBAXKX010000265.1:0-4078 GCA_037135115.1 Rhodospirillaceae bacterium | reverse complement strand
GTTGGTTTGGTAATAGGTCGCGGGTCCGCCGTCCCCGACAAAATTGGGAAAGATACGGTAGCCGTTGCCCATAACAAGGTTGAGTTTGTCGCACTCGGTTTTGTCAGGCTCAAAGGCAAAGACGCGTGCGCGCCCCACCTCGACCAAGCCATGGTAGAAAGGTCGGTTGGAGTCTAGCAGCATCGCACCGATGTCGGCGATCGAAATCATCGATGTCGGCGGCAGCAGGTCATAAAGCTCCATCACTTCGGGCCTTCGTTACGGGCCACAGGCGGCCGTCCACATGTCGCGAAAGGCGTTTTCAACGGCGCGGGTGAAGCCGAACGCATCGCACAGGGAGGACGCCGCCATGCGCCCGCGTAAATCCTTGTGCAGTTCCCGCAACCGGTCAGGGCGGGCCGTCAAGCCGCAAGCGATGTTAACCAACTCATCTGGGCAGGTGGCGGCCAATTCCTCCAGGCCGAGTGCTGCGAGAAAGGTCAGGCCGAAACGTGATACCATGCGCTCGCCTGCCAGGGTAATGACCGGCACCCCCATCCACATCGCCTCGCAAGTTGTGGTGCCGCCGTTGAATGGCAGTGGATCCAGGCAAATATCGATCTCGTTGTATTGCCTGAGGTGTTCCCAGAGATTAGGCGCATAGGCAAGCCAAGTCAGCCGCGCCGGTACGATGCCGTGAGCAGCGAACAAGCGTTCAAACTTGGCGATGGTCTTGGCGTCGGCCGAACTCTGTCCCTTCAGGAACAACCGGCTGCCGGGAATGGCCAGCATTACTTGCGACCACAGCGCCACCGTTCTTTCGCCAACCTTGGTGAAGTTGTTGAACGAGCCGAAGGTCAAGATGCCGTTGCGATCCATCGGCAAGGGGCCACAAGGCGGTACCTCGGTCAATGGCCGGTAAAGAAATGAGCAGCGCGGCAATCGCCACAACTTTTCGCTGAAACGCTCGCTGCCCGAATCAGGCGTTAACCAGCGGTCGGTCAGGCGGTAGTCGATCCGTGTCAGGCCGGTGGTGGTGCCGTAACCGAGCCAGTTTACCTGGACCGGTGCCGGCTTGCGCGCGAACACGGCTAGCCGGTTGTTGGCGGTATGGCCGGCGAGATCAACGAGTATATCGATGCGGTCGGAACGGATGCGCTCAGCTACGTCGTCGTCCGATACGCCGATCGTTGAAAACCAGCCATCGGCCAACAGTCGCAGCCCTTCGGTCAGGGGGTCGGGTTGCGCGACTTCGGAATAGCAGAAGACCTCCACCGTCGTCCTGTCATGACAGCGCAGCATAGGTTCGAGGTAGAACGCTACAGCATGGTTGCGAAAATCCGGTGAGACATAGCCGATTCTCAGCCGCCGCGTCCGCTCGGCCTGCACCGGACGGGCCTGGGCCGGCACCGTGGCGCGGCTCTCGATCAAGGTGCCAATTTCGAAATGCCTTTGCGCCAGCGCTTCGTTGCTGATGCTGTCGTCATAGTTAATAGTGAACAATATATTGCTTAGGCACTGAATAAAACTAGGGTTTATGGCAAGAGCGCGCTCGTATTGTATAACGGCATCCGCGTACATTCCCTGGGCTTGGAAAACGTTGCCAAGGTCGTTGTACGCCTCACTGTAATTTGGCTTAATCGCCACGGCGCAGCGGAATTGACCTTCTGCCTCCGTCAGCCGTCCAAGTGAGTAATAGGTAATGCCAAGATTGTAGTGGGCTTCAGCGTAATCAAACTTAATGGCCAATGCTTGCTGATATAGCTTGATTGCCTCATTCGGCCTGCCTTGTGCCCTTAATACAAGCCCAAGGTTATTGTAAGCTTCGGCGTAGTTGGGAGCGAGTGCGATAACCTGTTCGAACTCCCGCTGGGCCTCCTGAAACTTACCCTGAGCCTGCAACAGGATGCCCAAGTTGTTATGGGGTGCCGCAAGCTCCGGCTTAAGGACAAGGGCTTGGCGGTAGCTGTGTTCGGCATCCTTGGTCTTGCCCAAATTTTGCAATGCAATGGCTAGATTGTAATGCATCTCGGCATAATTGGGCGCTAACGCAAGACCCTGCGCGTAAGCTTTGGCCGCCGCTTCTGATTGCTTCATCTGCAACAGAACATTGCCAAGGTTGCACAATGCGTCGACATAATCTGGCTTGAGATGCGTCGCCTGTTCAAACTCGGCGACGGCTTGGGGCAACAGGTCGCGGGCGCGTAATGATGCCCCGAGGCTGTTATGATACTCAGCTACGTCACGCTTGAAATGCATTGCTCGCCGAATAAGGGTGTCGGCGTCGTCATGACGTCCAGCTCGGCCGGCGATGAAGCCGAGCGTGTGCCAGCCGTCCGCATGGTCGGGTACCTGCTCAAGCAACTCCCGGCACAAACGCTCAGCGTCGGCAATCCGCCCGGCCTCGATATGAGCACAAACCGTCGCAAACAGGGCATTGGGGCCATGCGGTGGTAGCGGGCTTGTGACTGGTGGCGAAACCACTTCGCCCCGGTCAAAGCCGACCACAGCAGAAGGAAAGCTGCCCCGGTACTCGGCAACCGCTGCGGTCAACAGTTTTTCCAGCTTGTCCCGGACCGCGCCCTCGCTGCGCCGCGCCAGCCAGTTTAGGAGTTCGAAGGCGAATTCGCACTGCCCATAAAGCTCCGCCAGCATGGCCAATTTGAGAACGCGAGGCAATGCCCAATCTTCACCGTAGCCGCTCGGCCCAATGGGATCGCGCAGGTAGAGAAACTGGCCGGACAAGGTCTGTCGACTTGGCCAGCGCGAATGCGAGGTTCGCCCCTCGGGCAGCACAAGAGGGCTAGCATTGCGTCCTGCCGTACGCCGACTGAGCATGTCGAAGCACACGAAGCCTTGCCGTTGCAAAAACTCGTCAACCACGCTGAACGAGGGTGCATGACGAAAGCCGGGGCGGAACCACATTTCAATCTGAAGACCTAGCACGTCTTGAAGCAAGCCGCCCATTCCCTCAAGAACGGCCAATTCTGCACCCTGGACGTTGAGCTTCATAAAGTCGATGGCCGGGAGTCCCGAAGCCGCCGCAAAGCCGGTAAGTGCAACCGCATCAACTTCACTAACCCGTACCACCGCCATCTGGTCCGACAACGAAGCCCCTGGATCGGCCCGAAACCTGCGTAACATGCCGACGTCAGGTTCCAGCAATGACGGGCCGAAGGGTGGCGCAAGATGGTGGAGGCGAACCCTTCCGGCCTGCCGCCACAAGGCCGCTGGGTGAAAATGGTAGGACAGACCAAGCCGCTGGGCCTCAGCGCCGAAGCGGGCACAAGCCTCGCGTTCAGGATCGAAGCAGTGAACGACGATCCGGCCGGGTTCAAGCCGGCGCCAGCGTGTCTCGGTGAACGCCTCCCGCGCCCCATGATCGATGATGACCAGCGGGAGTGCCTCCGGTTGCGCCCAAGCGATCAGCCGCGCTAAATGGGGCTGCGGCTGATCTGACGCGGCGGAGGTCAGCGTGAACGGCGGCACGTGAGGGTCGGGCCGCATCTGGTCAACGCTGCTTTACCGTACGTGATTCACCCTCCAGCACGAAATCCCCGCCAATGTCGTAACCTGCCGAGACCACGACTCCGTACTGCGGCGTCTGGGGTGTTTCTGCCGATACGTCGGTCTTGACCTTCTGGTAAAGCGCCTCGCCCATAACGGCTGCACCTGATTTGATAGAATTGAGATGCTTGACCAATATCCGGGTGAAGGGCGAATTGACCTCGCCGTCAAGAACCGGCTCATCCCCACCCGATGAAAACGCCATCACCGCGCGCTTTTGCCGAATCTCAAACGGATTGAGGGACTTGGCGGAGCTTATCTTTTGCTCCTTGGTGAAAGATCCCGAATAGCAACTGTCGGCGATCATCATAATGTTCTTGGCAGGAATGCGGCTGAGCAGGCGGCCGACATCGGCAGTTGAAATCCAGTTTGCGCCACTATCAGTGGTGGCGTCAACCGGCAGCCAATAGCCGACCCCGGTCTTCGCACTGGCGTAGCCGTGGCCCGCGTAATATATCAGAATCTGGTCCTGCTCGGCGGCGTTCTCTTGCAAGGTACGTAAGGCGGTCGCGATTTGCTTCTTGGTCGCATC
>JBAXKX010000264.1:0-4107 GCA_037135115.1 Rhodospirillaceae bacterium | reverse complement strand
ATCGGCCCCTCTATCGCCAACGGCTTTTATTACGATTTTGCTCGGCCGCAGCCTTTTACGCTCGACGATCTCGAAAAAATCGAAGCGAAGATGCGCGAGATCATCACCGCCGACCGACCTTTCCTGCGCGAGGAATGGCCGCGCGACAAGGCGATTCGGTATTTTCAAGACAAGGGTGAGGCCTACAAGGCCGAAATCATCGCCGGTTTGCCCGAAAACGCGCCGATTTCAATCTATCGTCAGGGCGACTGGCTCGATTTGTGTCGTGGTCCGCATCTGCCATCCACCGGCCGAGTTGGGACGGCCTTCAAACTTATGAAACTCGCCGGTGCCTACTGGCGCGGCGACCACCGCAATGAAATGTTGCACCGGATTTATGGCACGGCTTGGCGTGACGATAAGGAACTGAAAGCCCACCTGAACCAACTTGAAGAAGCAGAAAAGCGCGATCACCGCAGACTCGGCAAGGATATGGGGCTCTTCCACCTCCAAGAGGAGGCGGCCGGCAGTATCTTTTGGCACCAAAAAGGTTGGGTGTTGTGGCGGGTGCTGGAGAACTACATCCGAACCCGCATTCACCACGCCGGCTACTTTGAAGTCCGCACACCGCAACTTATCGATCGCGTATTGTGGGAGCAGTCGGGCCACTGGGAGAAATTCCGCGCAGCCATGTTCACGGCTCAGGCCGACGAGGACAAGGTACTGGCGCTCAAACCGATGAATTGTCCCGGCCACGTCCAGATTTACCGCCAGGGCATCAAGAGCTACCGTGATTTGCCGCTACGCATGGCCGAATTTGGTGCCTGCCATCGCAATGAACCTTCTGGTGCTCTGCACGGCATTATGCGAGTTCGGGCCTTTACCCAGGACGATGCCCATATCTTCTGTACCGAGGACCAGATTACATCCGAAAGCGTCGACTTCTGCCGATTGCTGGAAAGCGTCTATCAAGATTTCGGCTTCACCGATATATCGGTAAAATTTTCCGACCGGCCACCAGTTCGGGCAGGATCCGACGAAGTATGGGACCGCGCCGAGGCCGCGCTTAAGCACGCTATCGATGTAGCCGGACTGCCCTATACCCTCAATCCGGGTGAGGGGGCTTTTTACGGACCCAAACTTGAGTTCGTGCTACGCGACGCGATCGGCCGCGACTGGCAGTGCGGTACCCTTCAGGTTGATTTCGTACTGCCAGAACGGCTTGAGGCGGCCTATATTGGGGAGGATGGCGCACGCCACCGTCCGGTAATGCTGCACCGAGCCATCCTAGGCTCAATGGAACGCTTCCTTGGCGTGCTGATCGAACACTACGCAGGTCGTTTTCCGTTGTGGCTGGCACCGCTCCAGGTTGTCGTCGCCACCATCACAAAGGACGCCGACTCCTATGGTGCCGAAGTGCTGGAGGCCCTAAAAGCATCGGGATTACGAGCGACTCTCGACACGCGAAATGAGAAAATCAACCTCAAAGTTCGCGAACATAGCCTGATGAAGGTCCCGGTTTTAATGGTAGTTGGCAATCGCGAGGGTGAAACCCGTACGGTCGCGCTACGACGGTTAGGCGGAAAGGATCAAGAGATACTTGCCCTTGACGCAGCAATCACTAAACTGTGCCATGAGGCGCGGTCGCCAGCAGGCGGTCGCGGTTTAGATGTCCCGTTCTGAGGACCGATCCTGAAAAGGGGCCCTCGACAACCAGCCTAGGGAGGCGTTTCCATAGCCAGACTACCGAGTGATGCCCAACCGACCCGGGACGGCCCGCGAGTCAATCGGGAGATCAATGTCCGTAGCGTCCGACTGGTCGATGCCAACGGTGAGATGGTAGGTGTTGTCGCGATTCGCGATGCCCTGATCGCGGCCGAAGAGGCCGGGTTGGATCTGGTAGAGGTTGCGCCCAACGCCGACCCGCCAGTGTGCAAGGTGCTCGACTACGGCAAATACAAGTACGAAGCACAAAAGAAGGCCAACGAGGCGCGCAAAAAGCAGAAGATTATCGAAGTCAAAGAAATCAAGATGCGACCAAACATCGATGATAATGACTACGAGGTCAAGATGCGCAGCGCCAAGCGGTTCATAGAAGAAGGTGACAAGGTCAAAGTCACCATGCGCTTCCGTGGTCGTGAAATGGCCCACCAGGACCTTGGCATGAACGTTCTTATCAAGGTCCGTGATGAACTCGAAGGCGTGGCAAAAGTTGAGCAAATGCCTAGAATTGAGGGCCGCCAGATGATTATGGTCTTGGCAGGCAAATAATGGATTCCTGAGACTTGAGGCGCTAATACCCGAGTTCGGTGGTCCAGAGGCAAGTCCTCTGGGCAACCAGTTTATTGCCTTTTCAATTCGTCAACCGCCCTCCCAGATCAACTCCTGACTTTGCAACAGGCTCCCATGGGTTTCAACTGCGGTATCGTCGGCCTGCCCAATGTCGGCAAGTCGACTTTGTTTAATGCGCTCACCGCCACCCAGGCGGCAGAGGCCGCCAATTTCCCGTTCTGCACCAAGGAGCCGAATGTCGGCCGGGTCGGCGTGCCTGACCCACGCCTGGACAGGGTCTGCGCTATAGCCAAGTCGGCCCGGATCATCCCGACCCAGTTGGAATTTGTTGACATAGCCGGGCTGATTCGCGGCGCATCAAAGGGCGAGGGGCTGGGCAACCAATTTCTAGCCAACATCCGCGAGGTCGACGCCATCCTTCATGTACTGCGCTGCTTCGAGGATGGCGACATCACCCACGTCGAAGGCTCAATCGACCCGCTGCGCGACGCCGAGACAGTCGAGACCGAGCTTATGCTGGCCGATCTCGATTCGCTGGAACGGCGATTGACGGCAGCCCAGAAAAGAGCCAAGGGGGCCGACAAGGACGCCAAGGCCCTGGTGGCACTGATGGAACCGGCCTACGCCGCCTTGCAAGCCGGTCGTCCGGCGCGCACCGTGACGGTCGCCGACGATGACAAGGCGCTGTGGCGCACGCTGCAACTGCTGACCGCCAAGCCGGTGCTCTATGTCTGCAACGTCGAGGAGGCCGCAGCTGCGGTGGGCAACCCTCTCTCGGCCCTGATTGCGAACAAGGCTGCGACTGAAGGCGCCGCATCAGTAGTGATCTCGGCCGCCATCGAGTCGGAAGTAGCACAGCTCAATGATGCGGATGAAAAACGGGAATTCCTGGCGGCGCTAGGCATGGAGGAAACCGGCCTCAACCGGGTGATTCGCGCCGGCTACACCCTGCTCGACCTAATTACCTTCTTCACGGTCGGCCCAAAGGAAGCCCGAGCTTGGACCGTCCACCGCAACTCCCGCGCGCCTCAAGCCGCAGGTGCCATCCACACTGACTTTGAACGCGGCTTCATCCGAGCCGAAACCATCGACTATGACAGCTTTGTCCGACTGGGGGGCGAACAACCCTGCAAGGATGCCGGGAAAATGCGCCAGGAGGGCAAGGAGTACATCGTACAGGACGGCGACATTTTTCATTTCAGGTTTAATGTCTAGGTAGAAAAATGCTTAGGCCACAAGGCCCACGCATATTCTGGCGGAGCTTTAACGCAGCATCTCGTTTCGGCCATTCAACCTGCTTGGCACCGTCCCCGCATTGGTAGTAAAGTTTGCTACCGACGTGCAACGGTGAAAGCATATTCCGTCACCCGCTGCCACGCCCCCGTTTCCACAGTTACGAACTTGGCCGGCCAAGAATGGCGAGAACATGCCCAAGAACTTAAACAAGAACGCAAACAAGCACCTGACAAAGGACGACGTTGTCAAGCTTATGACCGACCCTTCCCCCGAGCACAGGGCGAAGCTGGCAGGGAAGGTTGCGCACCAATTCGACAACAAGGCGCTGAATGCCGCCGAACGAAAGCTCGCCGAAGAGATCATCCGCATCATGACCAAAGACGCGGTCGTGCGGGTACGCCAGTCGTTGGCCGAGAACCTTAAAAACTCTTCCGACCTTCCCCGCGACCTCGCCCTGACCATGGCCCGCGACGTAGAAGAGGTGGCAATGCCGATCCTCTCGATGTCGGTAGTGCTGAACGATGCAGATCTAGTCGAAATCATTCGTACCGGTTCCCCGGCCAAGCAGACGGCGATCGCGGGACGGCCCATGGTTTCGGA
>JBAXKX010000263.1:0-4108 GCA_037135115.1 Rhodospirillaceae bacterium | reverse complement strand
CGCTCGATCGACTGTTGCTCGAAACCGATGCGCCGTTTCTGACGCCCGTGCCGCATCGCGGGCAACGCAATGAACCGGCGTATGTGCGGTATACGGCCGAGATGATCGCGCAGGTGCAAGGGCTGGACGTGGCGGCCGTCGCGCAGCAAACGACGCAGAATGCGCATCAATTGTTGGGTTGGTAAAAGTGGACACGCTGTCGATGATGTACGTCCAATCAATCAAGACGAAGTAATGAGTACTGCAAAGTTTGTTGAGAAAACTATTTTTCCTGACATTGGTCTTACAGCTCTCGATGACGATGCGGCATTAATTGGATCAGCTGGAAAGAAATTTGCTGACCAAAATAGCGGAGACATTGATACCTGAACGATGATTTCTTTTCCATTTCGATTCCCAAGTTTGATCTCAAGCCCGCGAATTGTTCTTCGCTCATTGAAGCATTTATCGAATACAAGTTTCACGTCATCATATTGGTCATCCGGTATAAAATCCAAAAAATGTCGCCCGACAAGTTCTTCGGTAGATAATAAAAATATATTTGAAACCTCATTGTTGGCAAATATAACACCTTGCCTTTGATGTATTAGCAATCCAGCCGGAATTAGGTCAAGAAATTTCCCTAGCTTCGTCTCTGCAAGCTCAAGCTCAACCCTTGTAAGTTCTGCATCGCGAGCGGGGCCGAATAAAACATCGTCAGTACTCTCAGCCATGTTTGCTGCACCCTAATTGCTCATCGCCCCATGGCTCAGGCCAACGAGACAGGACCCTATGCCTTCAGGATCTCGACTATATCACAAAATTCACCAGCGTCATCAGTGCAGAGTGCGGTGGTAAACGTTCGATGACGGTTGTGACAGCGTGGTGAGCAGATGGTGGCGGCCCTCCCATGCCACTACGTCTGGCGCCGGACTTTCCAGACGACATCGCCATCGCGGCGTTCAAGTCCGTCAGCAGTCGAGTGCCTTATTGGCGGAGGATCTGTTTAAAGTCATAGAAATATTTTCTAGTTATCAAGAAACTCGCCATAATACCTATCAGATATTAGAATGTGTCCCGACAGCCATGACCCAATAAAAAACAGAAGTCCTTCAACACCATATTCATTTTGATTGATACCGTCAGCAAGCACAATAATATCAGCCAGAAAACTATCGTGTTCTAATTTATGAGATGTCATCTTTGGGTAGTTATGCTCAATCATTTCTTTTTCCTCAGCAAGCAAATGCAAAGTAATTTCTGATATGAATATCGAAATTTTGTCAAATATATCGTCCATTTCCATTCTGCTCTGATCACCCCAGGCAATTTCATTAACTAAACAACTAAACTTAAATGCAACAACATTGTGATAAGCATCATGTGATGAAATTCCGACCGTATAATCGCTGCCTAAATTAATGCGAGAAAGCTGCAATAGGAATTCATCGTCAGTTAGCAGGCCTGCCTTCCAGTATTTAAAAACGTATAATCTTGATAAGCGTAGCCGTGCCATAAAAAGACTGGACGCTACCTGATTCACTCGCGCATGAATCGAATCGTAAAGTCTAGTAGGTACAATGCATTTCAACCAATTGCGGGCCATTGTGTCAACTATCCATTTCAATATTAAAACATATGCTCTCTATCGATGCAAGTCAAAAAAGTTCGATTTCGTTACCACTGTGACTTCCCTCGGCAGTAGTCCGGGGGGAGGCGGGATCGTCGATCACAACACCCTCCAGCTTCAACCCTGCCTCCGGCCAGCACATCAAGCACATGCTGGCCGTCATGGGCTTCTATCACCTCGTACCCGGCTCCCTTGAGGGTAAAGGCAACCATCTCGTGAATAGTGCGAGAGTCATCAACCGTCATCACTTTCCTCTTCATGGGGCTTCCCGTGATCAAGGTTGATACTCTCGCCGGAAAACAACCGTTCGACGTCGAGCAAGGTCACCATGCGCTGTTCGATGGTAAACAGGCCGGTCAGATACTTGGCCTGGGTTTCCCCGATTTCCATGGCCGGAACCGGCTTGATCTGATCACGCGAGATGGTCAGTATATCCGAGATGGCGTCGACCAAGAGCCCGCGCGCGGTTTCGGCGACCTGGATCACCACCACGACGTGAGTCTTGGTTGCCTCGGTCATGCCACCGCCGAAGCGGGCGCGCATGTCCAGAATCGGAATAATGGTGCCGCGCAGGTTAATAATACCGCGAACATGGGGCGGCAAATTGGGAAGCTTGTTCTCTTGAGTCCAGCCTCGGATTTCGCGTACGGCTAGAATACTGACCCCGTATTCCTCATTGCCGACAGTGAAGGTGATGAACTGCCCTAACTCGCTCCCGGTGGTCGGGAGTTGGTCGGTGCGCTCGGTGGGCATCAGCCCCCGGTTGCCGGGGGCATTGCTGGGTTGAAGATTGCAGGCGTTCACCGATCAAAACTCCTTCCATTCTTTGTCGGCGTGAGCGTCATCGGCATGACGGAGCGCTTGGCCGCCCGCACCGCCTGACTTTGCTCCAGCCTTTCGTGGTGGTGGCAGCGCCTTGGTCGGAGTTTTGGCTGCTGGTCGATGAGCAGGTGCCTGAACCTGTTGACGATAGGCAGGAGCCCGTGCAGCTGGTGCGGGCCTAGCCGATCCTGACAACTTAAAAAACGACATTTGTTCTTCGAGATCAGCGGCTTGACCTGACATTGACTGTGCTGCGGCCGATGTCTCCTCGACCAGCGCAGCGTTCTTCTGGGTCATCTCGTCCATGTTGGCCACAGCCGAGTTAATTTCTTCTAGTGCCGAGGATTGTTCGGTACTGGCGGCGGCAATTTCGCTGATCAGAGACGCCACCTGTTGAACCCCCTTGGCAATCCCGCCCAACGAGTCGCCAGCCTTTTTGACCAGTTCGACGCCGTTTTGAACCTGATTGTCGCTGTTGAGAATCAGCGTCTTGATCTCCTTTGAGGCCTGGGCTGAACGTTGAGCCAGCACCCGCACCTCTTGTGCAACCACGGCAAAGCCTTTACCGGCATCGCCAGCCCGAGCCGCCTCAACCGCCGCGTTCAAAGCCAACAGATTGGTCTGAAACGCGATTTCGTCAATAACGCCGATAATGTCAGTAATCTTACGCGATGCTTCGGCGATGTGCTTCATCGCGTCGATCGCCGAGCCGGCGACTACACCGCCCTGTTCAGCAGCACCGCGCGCTTCGGCTGCCATCCGATTGGCGCGCTGAGCGTTTTCGGTACTGGCCTTTACTGTGGCGCCCAGCTCTTCCATTGAGGCTGCGGTTTCTTCCAGACTTGAGGCCTGTTGCTCGGTACGCTCGGCCAGATCGGTGCTGCCCGAGGAAACCTCAGCGGATGCCTGAGAAATCGCCCCGGTCGCTTCGTTGATCTTGCCGACAATCTCCCCCAGCTTAACCGAGGTAGCGTTAACGTCGTTCTTCAGCCGGTCGAACGCACCTTGGTATTCCTTGCTGATTCTTTGATTGAGGTCACCTTCGGCCAGCGCACCGAGCACCCGGGCAATGTCGGAAATAGCGGTTTGCACAGTGTCGGTCAGGGTGTTGATGCCCTCGCTCATGGTCCGGTAGAAACCTTCCTTATCGCCAATATTAAGCCGGGAATCGAGATTTCCTCGTGAAACCGCAGAGATTAGTTCGGCAATTTCCTTGCCGACCACAAGGTCACGTTGGCGCTGAGTCTCAGCCGCCTTGCGTTCATGTTCCAAACGTTCGCGCTCTGCAGCGTCCATACGGCTCTTTTCAATTGCATTGTTTTTGAATACCTGCGCCGCTCGCGAAAGTTCGCCCAACTCATCGCCGCGCGTCTGCATCGGGATTTCAAGCGCCATCTTGCCGGCCGCCAGTTCCTTTATCACGGCGGTCAGGCTGCCAATCGCCCGGGCAACCGTGGTTTCAAATAGCCAGATCAACAACAGGCACAAAACAACGATCGCCACTGCTAGCGCCATGACCACGTTTTTAAGTGCGGCCTCGGTATCAAAAGCTTGACCTATAGTGGCGGCGGCCCCTTCCTGATTGTATTTGACAACAGCAGTCAGCTCCTTGCTGGCTTCTCTGTAAATGTTTAAGGTATCTCCAATCTGCTTCAGAACAATTTCACGGTCAACGCC
>JBAXKX010000262.1:0-4144 GCA_037135115.1 Rhodospirillaceae bacterium | reverse complement strand
ATCGGCGCGGACGTTATCGGCGCGGACGTTATCGGCGCGGACGTTATCGGCGCGGGCGCTCAGACCGTCCGCTGGGAAGAACACAAGGCAGCCGAGCGCGCCGCCGGTGCCGCCGTCGCAGGCCGGGTGCCGAGCGCCCTTGATGGTGTGATCAGTGGCCTGCCAGGCTTGACACGGGCGCTCAAGCTGCAACGCCGAGCGGCACGAGTCGGTTTTGACTGGAGCGAAAGCATCGACATCCTCGACAAAATTGAAGAGGAAATCGGAGAGTTGCGAGTTGAGTTGCGCGCCGCCGGGACAGCCGCCTGCCGTGGCCGCGCCCACGACAGGGTAGCCGACGAACTCGGGGACCTGTTGTTCGCCCTGGTCAATCTGGCCCGACGGTTGGAGGTTGATCCCGAAGGAGCGCTCAGGGGTGCCAACGCCAAATTTGACCGCCGCTTCCGTCGCATCGAGTCATTGCTGGCAGCTAGCGGTCGCGTCCCCACCGAGTCCACCCTCTTGGAGATGGAGGAATTGTGGTGCGAGGCCAAGCGCGAGGAAAGGGCGGTGCCTCCCGCTGGCGACCATCCCGCTGGCGACCATCCCGCTGGCGACCATCCCGCTGGCGACAGTGCCTGACCCCCTGACAACAAAGGCGCGGCATGTGCTGGCCCGCTCACGCGGGATGATCGCCAAGACAAAACCGCCACCAAATATTTCGTGTGAAGTTTACTGTAACGTCCTTAATCAGCCTGCCCTCAATGCCAACAAGGATGAGGCACAGGTTCTTCGTTGGGGCCGGCACAACGGCCGATTCGGCCCGATGCTGGCAGCCGCCGGGGAACGCGGCTTGGTTTGGCTCGGATTCATTATGGATGACGACTCGGCCGCGCTGGCGCAACTGGCCAAATCATGGCCGCAAAGCCAATTGCGAGAAGACCACGCCGCGACCAAAGACGCGGTGGACTTAGCTTTAGCCAGCGCCCCTATGTCTTTAGTTTGTCCCCTGCCCCTGCTACTGCGTGGCACACCGTTCCAGATTGCAGTCTGGCAAGCGCTATTGCTCATCCCCAAGGGCGCGCTGGTGAGTTATCAGGAGGTGGCCGCCGCAGTGGGAAAACCTACGGCGGTGCGGGCAACCGGGAGTGCCGTCGGCGCCAACCCGATCGCGATACTTATACCATGCCACCGGGTAATTCTGAAGTCGGGAGCGCTCCACGCCTATGGTTGGGGAAGCGAACGCAAGCGCGCGATAATATCTAGCGAACTGGCCAGCGAACTGAACATTTCAGGCTAAAGCCCGAGCACGTCGCCCATACCATAAAGCCCAGGTGGCCTTCCCGCCGTCCACAGGGCGGCACGGATAGCGCCAGTAGCAAAGATGCCGCGATTGCTGGCCTTATGGGTAAGTTCAAGCCGCTCACCGTCGGCGGCGAAAATTACCGTGTGCTCGCCGACCACATCGCCACCACGCAGGGTAGCAAACCCAATGTCGCCCCCCCCGCGCGGACCGATGATGCCGTCACGGACCCGAACAGCGACGTCATCAAGCCGGACCGCACGGCCAGCTGCGGCGGCGCGACCAGCTGCAGCGGCGCGACCAAGAGCAAGCGCCGTACCTGACGGAGCATCCACCTTGTTGCGGTGGTGCATTTCGACGATTTCGATATCAAACGATGGATCGAGGGTCCGCGCGACTTGCTGCACCAGCCCGAGCAACAGGTTGACGCCAAGGCTCATGTTGGGTGCCTTGACGATCGGTACATAGCGGGCCGCCTCGGCCAGCGCCGCCTCAATCTCGGCGTCAAGGCCGGTGGTGCCGATCACCAGGGCGCAGCGGTGCTCGACCGCCAGGGCGGCATGGCTGACAGTCGCAGCCGGAGAGCTGAAGTCGATCACCACCTCCGAGCTGGCAAACACCGTTGCCGAATCATCGCTGGCAATTACCCCAAGCGGCTCCAAACCGACGATACTACCAACGTCCTGGCCAATGCCTAGCACCCCCGGCCGGTCACAGGCGGCAGCCAGGACACAGCCGGAACGCAAGGCGATTTGCTGAACAACAGTCCGGCCCATACGGCCTACACATCCTGTTACACCGATTTTCATAACATCCTCCGGCCATCGGGGCGCTTGCATGGCGAGCAGGCCTTGACTCCAGTGGCAAAGCCGTTCGAACTACAGATGCGGGTTGGCTGCCTCTGATAGCCTTTCCGCAATGCTATCGCAATATCGCACTAATGAAGCCACGACCTTGTTTTTTCCATTGATCCAAGAGATGATCCAAGAGCTGAGCCAAGGGCTGAACCATGGGCGGCGCCAAAATTATCCTAGCCAAATCCCTCGCCAGCCATATCAACGATCTGGGCCGCTTGCGCCGGAGCGTCGAGACCGCATTGAACCGCGCGATTGAAACAGCTCGCCAATTCCGCAATAGGCAAGATAACCAAGTTACGCGACGGCTCGCGGCTGCGGTAAGCCGACTCCGCCTGCATATAGCGGAAATTTGGCCACCGTTGCGGACCCGGGTCCTCACGCGGCTCGGTAATTTGCCGGTGGCAACGCCTGACGCCAATATCGCGTCCGCTTCGACCTCGCCTAATCCGGTTTTGCGAGCAGCGACTCCGCTGCTGGCACTAATGATGCGTCTGCCCGACCTGCCAGCGCCTGCAAATATCGATGGTTTCCGTCAGCGCGTCATCGCGGCCCTGCGCCGCTTTCTTTCATCAGCTCGCGTCGCCGGGGTAGAGCCGGATCTGATGCGCGTCTCTCATGTGATCTTGTGTGCGGTGTTGGATGATATTATCGGCACTACCGCTTGGGGGCGCAAGTCGAACTGGAGTGAGCACGGCCTAATAAGCACTTTCCACCAAGATATTGACGGCGTAGACTGCCTGATCACCCAGCTAGATCACATTAAGGCCGATCCGGAACACCATATTGACCAGCTGGAATTGGCTTTTATTTGCACTGGTTTTGGATATGAAGGCCAATTCCGCTACCTGCCCAACGGGGCTTCCGGGTTTAGACAGTTCCGCGAGGAAATCTACCGGGCAATCACCGCAGCCCGCCCGCCCGCAGTAATGGAGCTGTCGCCGTCGTGGCGGGGCGAGTCGGCACAACGACCGCCGATTACCGCGATACTGCCACCTTGGGTTCTCGCCAGTATCGGTGGTTTGCTGCTCACCGGCCTCTATATGGCGTTCGCTTTCTCACTGGGCGGGGACGCAGATCGGCTCTATCAGCAGATGGCAGGGCTATTGCCTGACCGGCCAGCGGTTATCGTCCATCTTGAACCGTTGGCAAGACCGACCGCGACAACACCCATAGCGGCACCCGCGCCCCCCCCCCCTGCGGCACCCGCCACCGCGACAACGCCCCTTGCGATAACACCCACTTCGGCTACGGTTGCTGCAGTCGAGCAAGCCCCATCGCAGCGAGCTAGCCGATTACGCAATGCACTGGCTGACGAGATTGCGGCTAGGCAGGTCTACATCGTCACCAACCGTGACGGAGACGTGATCCGCATTCCTAGTCCAGCCACCTTCCAGCGATCGAGCGACGCTCTTACGCGGCCCGGCCATGAGCTGATCGAGCGACTAGCGAAACTTCTTGACCATGAGCGAGGTCGGCTGCTGGTGGTTGGTCACACCGACGACAGAGTAGCCCAAAGCGTGCGCTTTCCCTCCAGCCTAGCCCTGTCCGAAGCGCGCGCACGCGCGGTAGCGCGGGTACTGGTGGCCCATGTCAGATCACCCGAACGTGTTGACATCGAGGGCCGCGCCGACACCGACCCAATTGTGCCCAACACCGATGCCACCAACCGCGAGCGCAACCGCCGTGTCGAAATAATGCTGTCCCAGGGGGAAAGCCGCCGGTGAACCGCTCCGCCGATCTTATCCCGATTATTCGCCGCCATCTTGCGGCCCCCCCCCACCAGCTGCCCGGAAGGCTACGCTGGCTGCGGTTGATGCTTGGCCTCCGTCGGGGGCTAGACCAGATATGCCAGGTACTGACCAGCGGTTGGCTGATCAGTCTGGCCGGCTCGGTCTGCCTTAGTCTTTTGTTATGGTTCCTAGGTCCGCTGTTTACCCTTGGAGGTGCGCGGCCGTTCGATGGCGAGGGGCCGCGACTGGGCGGTGTGCTCGGCATCATGGTCGCC
>JBAXKX010000261.1:0-4160 GCA_037135115.1 Rhodospirillaceae bacterium | reverse complement strand
CGGCAGGCGGAAATACTCCCAGCACCCTTAGTGGAGAAGCCGGGACAGACGGGAATATAACAGTCAACAGCGCGATCACTTGGGCGGCTAACAAGTTGACGCTAAACGCTTGGAATAACATCGTCATTAATGCTAACCTGATTGCCTCAGGAACGTCAAGTCTGGCGCTGGAGTATGGTCAGGGCGCGTTGAATTCTGCCAATTTAAGCACTCTTAGCCTTGGGATCAATAATTTGCCGCAGGGCTTCAATTACACTACTAAATTTGGTTCAGATGGATTGTCCGTTAATGCGCCCGTTGGTGCGCTAGGCGGCACGACCGGCGGCACGACTGGCGGCGTGACCGTTGGGGCTACCGTTGGGGCTACTCTTCCAGAGGTAACAACAACGAATTCCCAAACTACTGCCCCAACGACTTCAACGAACACGGCTTCAACAGCAACCAACTCAGGGTCAGCGCAAGCAGCCGCCACTCAGACGCTATCTAATTCTCTGGTTTCGACAGCTACTACTTATGCCAATGCTCTTGGCGCATCCACTACCACACAGACCACCACTTCGCCACTAGCTGTGGCCAACTCAACCAGCAGTGCGGCAATACCATCTATCAGCGGGATAGGTGCTGTCATGAGTACCGTGCTTGCGAGCGTGGCCCAGTCTAATCAGTTATTTGGTAATGCGATGACTGTTTCAAGCACGGCTGGGACAACTACATCTTCTGTAACCACCACCACCATCATCTCTGCCACAACGGCGGTTAATGCCAGTATCGCGACTAGTGTCGGTGGAACCGAAATGGTTACTAGTTCCGTTGTTACTATGGCTGCGGGTGTCGTTCCGGTGTTGACTGTATCAGCGGCGCCGAGTATCGCTCAGGTTGCGCAAACTTCATCAGTCAAGGATGTTGCCGTAACTGTGGGGGCGGCGATCAAGACTGGTTCTGTTCATGAGGCAATTGCTGCGATGAGCGGTGAGGGCAAGCTTTCGTCGGTTGAACAGAGGGCGGTTTTCTCTTCTTTTCCGACACAGGCTCTCGTGAACGGTCTTTTGGCGAGCAATAATGCCATGGCGAAAGCTGTTGGTGCCGAGCTCAAGGAGGTGGCAGCCGGCAATCTTAACATTAAATATTCAGATGTAAAGGATGCACTCCAGGCTGGCGGTGCCTCGGGTGAGCTGGCCAAGACCTATCTCGGACTGTTCCAGGCGGTGCAGAAGGAAGCAAAAACCCAAGCCTTGGGTGGCGCACTCCAGGAACTTGCCCAGAATACCCACGCGGCCGACCTTTCGCCGGCGCTCCCCGGGGCGGCTTCGCCATCTATTGGCGTCGCGCCAGGTTCTAACGCCACCGGGACGGGCGCTATCGGCTCTAGCACCATCGGGACGGGCGCGCCAGTAACCAATATGCCGATAAACGGCTTGGGTGGAATGATAAGTGCTACACCATTACAATTTGTTACCATTCAGCAAGTAACCGTTGTTCCCGACCGCAATGGTAGTCCAGTCGTTCACGGCCGGATCGAGAATTGGGCCACTGGGTTTGATCTGTCGGCCCGTAGTGAAGATCGTCCGATTCAGGTTGCTGACCTTGGTGGCGGCCTCATTGAGGATTTGATTAGTGTTGAACCGAGGCCTCGCTCGGTACGGCTCTATACCGATCTGCCCGAGGCGGGGGGTGATGCCACCAGGATTAGCGGCTGGAGAGGAGGCCGGCAGGCGCGCATAGATGGCCGTTGGGTTTTCGTCCGCGATGACGGCACTTTCGAAATCCCGTTGCCGCTTAATAAGGAGGTCGGCGAGGTCAAACTCACACTGGTCAATGAGCAAGGCCTGACAAAAGAATTGGTGATCAAGATTAATCGGCAGGCGGCAAATACAGTTGCAAGTATCGCTGCCCGCGACAGTGTCGCTCCTCACCCCAATCGTAAAATAGCTATCCTGTTTGCTAATACTGACTATCAGGAACATGCCATTTTTGCAAATCTTGGAACTCCTGGACGCGATGCTGCCCTAATTAGCAAAACACTGCATAATAAGTATGGCTTTGACACTAGAATCGTTTATAATTCTACAAAACAAGTAATGGTTGATACATTCCGCTCCTTACATAGTGAAATGACTGAGAATGATCAGCTTGTTGTTTATTATGCCGGTCATGGCTATCTGAATGATAACACCGGTGCTGGTTATTGGTTACCAATCAATGCGACAGGCGACAGCGCTCGGAATTGGGTCTCCACCAACGATGTAGCAAAAATGCTGCGCTGGATTCCTGCCCGAAACATCATGGTGATTGCCGATAGTTGCTATTCTGGTGCCTTCACTAAGGAGCAGAGCGTCATATCGGATGGCCAGCCGGTCAATACAAATGAACTTCGTCAACTGCGCGGAGTAATGGCCCTTTCATCGGGGGGCGATGAGCCGGTTCTCGACGGCGAGGTCAACTCGCCTTTCGCGCGTGCCCTGGCGAACCGCTTGAACCAAGTTACCTCGGCCACGCTTGGTGAAGAGCTGTTCCGTAAGGTTAGGGATGATGTAACGGCAACAACGCCACAGACTCCACAATATGGTGCCATAAGCTCAGCTGGATATGATCTTGGTGCCGATTACGTTTTTGAGGCACGGCATAAGAGTATCGGTTCTCGGTAAGTATTTCGACTTGGGGCAGTGTTTCACCATTGGTAGGCCATTGAATTAGCATTATTTAACAGGAGTGACACGTATGGACGCCTTTTTTGTATCTGTCGCCATGGTAACTATTGGTGAGATCGGCGACAAGACTCAACTTCTCGCCCTGATTCTGGCGGCCCGGTTCAAAAAGCCGCTGCCGATCATATTAGGCATTTTGGTGGCGACGTTGGCCAATCACACCATAGCTGGGCTGCTGGGCGAATGGATACGTCTAGCGGTCCAACCTGATCATTTACGGTATGGACTTGGTCTTTCTTTTCTTGCGGTTGCGCTGTGGGCCTTGAAGCCCGATAAGCTGGATGGAGACGCTAACCCAGTCGGTCGATATGGAGTTTTTCTGATCACCCTGACGACGTTTTTCTTGGCTGAGATTGGAGACAAGACACAGTTGGCCACGGTTATGCTCGCAGCAAAGTTTCCGTCTCTGGTCGCGGTCGTTGCGGGAACTACTGTAGGTATGATGATTGCTGACGTTCCGGCAGTTTTCTTTGGCAATATCGCTTCCGATAGAATACCGTTCAAGGCGGTTCGAATGGTTGCTGCAGCATTATTCGCGAGTTTTGGCATCGCGACCCTCCTTGGTGTCGAGATTCTCTGACGACGGCCATATCTGCGCCTATTTTAAAAAAAAACATTCACGCGCTACCCCTTTCCGAGCTATAATAAAAGGGTTGGTGGTGGTTGGGCTAGTGAGGAGAGATCAATATGGGCATGGGAAATTTTGCTGGACGTTTCAAGATTGGAACCCGCATATACACTGGATTTATTATCGTACTGGCTTTGCTGGCTGCGGTCTCGTGGATTAGTATTCACGGACTGAATGTCGTCGAGCGCAATTTGACTGACTACATCAGAATTTCAAGCAATAGTCTGATGACCGAAAGCATCGCCACTAAGCTTGCTAACATGCGCCGCCACGTCGTTCTATACGTCGATAACGGCGAGATGAACGATGTTAATGCGGTTCGCAAGTTTCAAACTGAACTTGGTACCGAATTAAAAAAACTCCGAGAAGGTACAGTCAACGCGGCGCGACGGGCAAACCAGGATCGAATGATCGAGTTGTTAGAAAGCTATTCCGCCAACTTTACAAAGCTGGTTGAATTGCACGACCGGCGCGATAAGCTTGTTAATGAAGGTATGGACCCGCTCGGCTCAGGTATCCGCCGAGGATTGACCGAAATTGCCGATTCGGCCCATAAGGATGGTCAGTTCGAGACTTCGTCCCGCGTAGGACGGGCGCGAGAATCTTTAATGCAGGCGCGCGTCGTTGCCACGCAATTCCTGCTCAAACCGGATAACAAGACCGCAGAAGCAGTTCGTATGTATATCAAAGAATTCGGTTCTCGCGCCGGTGAATTAATCGGAGGGTTGACTGAGCCATATAATATCGAACTCTGCAAGAAAGCAATTGAAGACGGCAAGAAATATCTCGTAGCTTTTGAAGCGGCCGCAAAGGATATTTTCGCGGTC
>JBAXKX010000260.1:0-4171 GCA_037135115.1 Rhodospirillaceae bacterium | reverse complement strand
CCTGCGCCCACTACCGCCACCCGGCGTCCGACTCGCTTGCTCTCGCCGCGATGGAGCTGCATCAGGAAATCAAGGCCGTACTCAATATCCTTCAGCTCGCGCGCCGGGTCGGGTTCGTTAGACGGAACTCCGCGCAAAGGCAATTGCGTCGCCGCCATGCAGCCGGTTGCCAGCAATACGGCGTCATAATCCTGCAGCAAGGTGTTGAGTCTGATATCTTTCTTACCGTTTCCTATCGCTGAGCCGGTGCGTAAGCTTACGCCAAGCCGCAGGGCGTTATGCAACTCGACGCTCAGAACGTCGCGGGGCAGACGGAATGCCGGGATGCCATACCGCAGCATGCCCCCACTTTCCTGTTCGCGCTCGAAAATTACTACGTCATGTCCGAGCAGCGACAGATCATGCGCCGCAGCGACTCCGGCCGGGCCGGCACCGACAATAGCTATCCGCTTGCCGGTTGGCGCGAACAGCTTCTCGGTAATACGGTGACCTTGAGATTTGAGGTCGGCCGCGACTCGCTTGAGATGGCAGATAGCTACCGGTTCACCGTTACCGGGCCAGCTATGCCGACACGCCTCCTCGCAGGGGCGGGAGCAGATGCGGCCAAGAACCCCGGGCAGAATGTTGGCTTCGCGGTTAACTTCATAGGCGCTGCCATATTGCCGCTCGAAAATATGCCGAATATAGGTCGGAATATCGGTGCCCGCCGGACATGCCGCCTGGCACGGGACGTTTTTCTTAACCCAGCCGATATCTCGGGGATCATCGGACCATGTGACCCCGCCTTCAGCTGTCAACGAACCTGCCGACCCGGCTTTCGCCCCGGCACTTCCCCGGTCATCGCCCAGCATATCCCCTCCCCTTAGCTCAACCGCTTGTCTTGTCCCTACTTTACCGGGAGCACGGACGAGTTGCAATTTCAGACCAGTTCAGCAATCCCAAGCACATAAACTGACAGGGTTCGGTAGGCAGCCTGCCGGGGTTCTTCGCTTGCGATGAAGCCAGCCTCATTTGAAGCAGAGTCTAGCGCAGGCATTTCGATAAGACAACGGCAATAAAACGCACCTCAGGCAAACGCACTCCGGGCTCATGGCGCCGACGCCGTTAGCTTGCGGCATAGGCGGATGTCACGGTAAGAACCAAGCCAATGATTGGTTGCAGATGCCTGATTGCCCTGATTCCGAGGGCGTGTCCTGCTAATTTCATTTGCTCTATATTAACCATACTGGCATAGGGCGGATATGCTGGCCCGAGCTTTCCATAGACTTGGCGTAGTTGTTTTTTCTGGGCGTCGCTATTTAATGCATCGCCAAGATTCACCACCCACCGACATAATTGGCAAGCTTTATTTATGTTAGCCTATCAGCAATGACGGTGGAATGGATTCCAGCAAGTTGCCGTATTTATCTATGATAACCCTTTACTGGTTAATTTCGGAAGCCGAGAATATTTCTGGCTTCTTGCAGACCGGTGAAGGCAACCATTGCGGACGCTAGGATGGTGGAGTGACGTCCAACATATCCGGTGTCGGCCGCAGCCTTACCAACCGATTGAACAACCAGGAATGTGGCACTGGCCAAGCATTCGGCTTGTTCGACTTGAGGATCGCGTTCATCCATGACGCGATATTCCGCATATGCTGGCAACTGCGTCGACTGGCATACCGGATTCCGCGCTCAGCGTCGTTCCTTGGAACCCGGGTCTGAAATAATTATCCATACTGAAGTCTTCCATGAAAGCTCTGCCTTGATAAGTTGGTTATTGCTCTAATCGGTCGCTACGCTAGAATGTTTGTCGTCCTGCGGTGCGATCTGTGGCCAGGCACATTGAACCCTTTTGTACAAACCCGTCTGGAATCCGCCTGCTTGTTGCCGGTCTCGGGAAGGAATTTTCATGCTTTGGTTCAACTGTGCCCTGGCCCGTTATATGCGCGCTATATGTCTTGGTGTCAATCGTATATTTCGCGTCATGACTACATTTATCGCTTCACAATTTTCTCCTAAGGCGCAAATATCGTGTATGTCCTGTTTCCCGTTTTGCCCCAATGTTTAATCTAACCCTCAATGAAGCTGGCAAACTTGACGCTGGTCGGTCGTCTTGCGCTCTCAATCTTGGAGCCCGGATAGCCTCCCTTGTCGGTCTGTTCGGAACGAAGAAGGCGGCATCGGCCGTTGCCGGTGTGCGGGTGGAGCAACTTACCCGCTACGAGAAGGATGAGAACGTCCCGGCCTTCGACGTGCTTGCCCGCCTTGCCGCGCCGCACGGGGTGGATCTGAACTGGCTAGCCACCGGCCAAGGACCGATGCGGGTCCAGCAACCAGCTGAAATCGATCAGGTTTACGATGATCAGCGCTCTCGGCGTCGTCGGGGGTTTTCCGAATCCCCAGCATCGGCCGCCGAGTCGGTCCCGGCCACGCCCCTTTTCGATCACCATCTGCTTGGCCTGCTCAACGAGGCACTGCGCCGACTCCACAATGAGGAGGGCTCATGCATCGACGATCGCGCCTTCGGTGCTCTGCTCGCTGAAAAATATGAGGAAATCGTCTCGGCTGGTGATGATCCAGCCGACCCCCCTAGTAAAGGCTGGCCCGCCCAGATAAGGCTGGTTGTCGCGCAACACCGCAAGAAATTGCGCGCCGGTGCCGCCTTTAAGGGAAGGCGTTAGCCTTAATCTTGGTCAGACCAGAGCGTAGTACTATAATTATTCCCGCCTTAGTTGTGCTACATTTCCGGGTAAGGGAATGATAAAGCGACGGGCGGAGCGAGCCGTTGTCCGGCGGGCGACCCCAGCAAAAATCTGTTTGCTGGCCTCAATTAAGGTAACGCCAGCAAAAGGCTTGAACCAGCGGAAGCCGATGTTCTCCCAGGCCGGGGCCCATGCCAGACTGAAGCGCGAACGCATCGGCGGAATGAACAGTGCATGGGAGGTATGCTCGGGCACGAATAAGGTATCGCACAGCACCTGCGTCAGTTGGCCGACCGAATAAGGGTAGCCGTGACCGAATGGCGTCCAGTCGGCCCGCGCCCACATGCCGCGACGGTTGGGCACCACCGCCAGCAGCCTCCCCCCACCCGCCAGCACTCGCCAGATTTCGCGCAGCATTGGCCGGAGTTGCTCAGTCCCTTCAAGTCCGTGTATCAGCAAAACGCGATCAATCGAGAGGTCGGCAAGCGGCAGGTCCGCCTCGTCGGTGAGCGCCACCAATCCGGGTCCGTCCACCGGCCAATGGCTCACGCCCTGGGTCGCGGGCATCAAGGCGATAACCCGCTCGGCCTCATCGCGGTAGGGACGCAGATAGGGCGTGGCGTAGCCGATACCGGCCATCGTCAGGCCGGCACCATTTGGCCATATATGGCGCAGCCGGTGCTGGATCAGCTGGCAGGCGGTCTGACCAAGGCTGCTTTGGTAAAACCTGTGAAGGTCAGTTATGTCTGTATACATGTGCTTCGTTGGCTTCCCATTCTGCTGCGGGATTCGCATTTGCCGGGCTTGAAAATCCAGCGGCGATGGTTCATCACCATTGGGGATAGATGGGGAGCGGCCAGTGGGGGGCTCGTGCGGCACCATGGAGATATTGATCTTTCCGGCGCTCCAGGACAATTATATATATGTGCTCCGCGACCATGCGGGCGAATCGGGCGATGTTTCAGTTGCGGTCATTGATCCGGCGGTGGCCGGAACGCTGATTGTCGACTTTGAGCGGCGGGGCTGGCTGGTCGGGGCTATTTTCAACACCCACCATCATTTTGACCACACCGGGGGCAACCATGAGCTTAAGAGCCGATATCGCTGCCCGGTGATCGGCTCCCGAGCCGAAGTCTCGCGCATAGCCAAACTTGACACCTTGGTCGAGGATGGTGACAGGCTTGAGTTCGGAGGCGAAATAATCACTGTGATCGGCACGCCGGGACACACAATCGGCCATCTTGCCTACTACCTTGCGAGAACGGGTGCTGTATTTTGCGGTGACGCCCTGTTTTCCATTGGTTGCGGTCGACTGTTCGAGGGCACTGCCGCCCAGATGTGGCAATCTCTATTGCGGCTGCGCGCCCTTCCGGGTGAGACCTTGGTTTATTGCGCCCACGAATACACCCTCTCCAATGCCCGCTTCGCCCTGAGCATTGACGGTGAAAATTTGGCTTTGCGGGCGATGGTCGAGACAGCCCACCG